>NZ_LMIC01000003.1:0-234465 GCF_001428585.1 Duganella sp. Root198D2
GTCGATTCCGAGGCGGCAACTGCATTTCGCGGTGCGCCAGACCCTTGGTCAGGTTCCAATCAAACCGATTGAATTACCCGACAAGTAGTCTGACACAGGGGGATTCATCGTACGCTACATCGGCAGCAATGCCCCGGTAAAAGGCGCGTCGTATGTCATCAAGCTGAATAACGGCAATGTCATCAGCGGCAAAACCAATGCCAAAGGCGAAACCGAGCTCAGTAAAGAACAAGAAATGCTTATCGCCGATATCGAGATCCGCGATGACGCAGACGCCTGACAAGAAGATCGAGAAATGACAGACAACACACCAACTCGGGAAATCCCATCGCAATATGACGGCACCACCGTGCGCGCGAAGTCCGTGCTGTCGCCGGAAGGCTTTCCGGTACGAGCACTGGTCAAACTTTACCCAAAGCGCATCATCCCGATCATCTTCATCCCAGGAATTATGGGAACAAATCTGCGCGTGAAAGACAGCGACGAGCGCGCGTGGCGGCCACCAAATGGAAAGTTGGCTGGACTTGTACAAATCATCCAATATCTGGGAAAAGATGCGGTCGCTCGGAAGAAAGTTCTTCACCCCGACCGGGTCGAGGTCGATGAAGCAGGGCCAATAAAATTAACTGGAAAAGTTGAGCGCCAACTCAAGGGCGCACCAGATTTGGCTCCAGAAAAGCTTGCACGTCTATTCGGATGGGGTGAGCTCCATCAAGACAGTTATGGTCGCATTCTCAATACGCTGCAGGAACGCTTGCACGACATTTTGACGATCGACGGCAATCCGGATGATGCTTGGCGGACGCTTGTTTTGGAACAGCAAAAGGCACATCAATTCGGTGCAGAGAAGTCGTTTGAGGCATTGACGCCAGAAGATCTGAAACGATTCGCCAATGCGGCTTACCCAGTGCATGCCGTGGGTTATAACTGGCTTCAATCTAACAATGTGTCTGTCAAACGCTTGCTCGACAAAATCGATGCCATCACTGATTTCTATAAAAACACATTGCAAAAAGACTGTGAGAAGGTGATTCTTGTGACCCATTCCATGGGTGGATTGGTGGCACGTGCCTGCACACAACTGCAAGGTAAGAGTGACAAAGTCCTGGGCGTGTTACATGGCGTTATGCCTGCCATTGGAGCGCCCGCAACTTACAAGCGTATGCGTGCCGGCTTCGAAGGAGTGGAGCAAGTCCTACTTGGGCGTAACGGGGCGGAAGCTACCGCGGTTTTAACGCAGGCGCCTGGACCGATGGAGTTGTTGCCTACTGCGGAATACCAAGCCAAACTCACAGGCGGGGCACAACACTGGTTGCGTGCACACTTCGGAGATGCTAAGGGGGAGGAAAATCAGATCACGTCTTTTCTTGGCGAGGGCGACCCTTATGACACGATCTATCGCAACAAAACAGACTGGTGGAGGCTGGTTAAAAGCGAGCTAATTGATCCCAGCAAGTCAGACGGCAGAAGTCAAGCTTCGCCGTCCGCGGAAGAAAGCGAAAGCCCTTTGAATGCCGATCTCGATTTTGCCAATTATGAGAAGGCCTTACAAGTAGCTCGGGATCTTCACATAGGGATCAAGGGCCAATACCACGAGAATAGTCATGCCTACTATGCTGCCGATCATGCCCAACCCGCATGGGGAGAGGTGCGGTGGGTGGCAAGTAATCCGACGACCGACTTTTCACGAGGTGAAATTGTTGAGGATGACCAGAACGGTAAGATCAAAGTAAAGTTCGGTGAAAGTATTTGCAAGCTAAAAATTGCTGGTCAAGACCTACCAGGCGATGGAACCGTGCCAGAGTTCTCTGGCCAAGCTCCAAAACAATACGTGAAGCAGATCTTTCGTCACGAAGGTAAGAAAAAGGGACACTTTAGCTATGATCACCAGGGTAGCTACGGTAATGACTTCACGACCGGACTTACACTGTATTCGATCGTTAAGCTCACCTTAGAATCTGGAGTATTAAACGGGGTAGGTGATGCATAGTCCAACAAAGGTCATTTTCGAAGGTTTGGGTAGCCTACTGCTGGCTCTTTCTCTCATCTTCCCTGCTAATGCTGAGAACAAATCAATTTCGAAGGAACACGCCATGAGTGCGGTCGCACAAGAGAAAATGTCAACGCACTGCCTTGGTCGATTCCAGGTAGACCTTCCTGCCGATGCCGAATACGTCGCGGGAAGTCATGAATATAGTTTCGCGACAATTGAGTCGAAGGCGATTAGCTACGAGGCATTTCTGCAAGAACTGGATGCCTTCGAAGCGAAACTAAAATCCGCCAAGCATAAATCCGGCTCTATGCTGCTCTTAAAGAAAACCGCTGCCGACGAGAAAAGCCGGGTCCTGAGTTTTTGGGACGATTACAACTCCACCATACTGATTAATACATTTGGCTATCGCTGGATCGATGGTATGCGATATCAGGTCCGCACTACGCCGGATCCCGATAAAATGGAAATTGCCACGTCCCATGTGGGAAGCATCTTGTCCCATCTGAGTGCCCGCTCTAACGAAGTGCCTTCAACTCCAGGATTCTGTATTGCACATGGGATGATTTCAGACGAAGGCAGCAGCAAGAGTGAAAGCATAAAGGCTCGATTCCGTCTAAAGAGTCGACCGGATATCGTCATCGATATCGCCACCACGCGCAATTCCGGCACTCCTCCTGAATCGTTGTTGTCGCGTAAGCCTAGTGTATTTAGCGCGCTAGGTGCACTCGGTGCAACTCTGAGTGGCATATCCACCGTCAGAGAGGGCGACCGCAAAGTGGGTGGGATGCCCGGCCAAGAGTGGCTCTTGAAAGCTCCCAACGATGATGGGCATCAAGCCCATCTATTCACCTGGGAAGCACCTGGATTGCGCCGGGACGCGTTACATCCGCAGGTCCGCATAGATCTCCAGTCCGCCAACAACGATGGTGGTCGTGATCCTGCGCCGGCCAGTCTGACAAATCCACAAATGCTCGAACTATGGGAGCGCATCCTCAATTCGTTGCGCCTTCGTTCAACCAATGGTGGGCAAGCTGCAGAGGTGGGGAATTCATCGCCTCAAGCCCATAGTGGCAGTGTTCTCCCATTAGGAGAGCTTGTGCGTACCGGAGCGAGTTGCCCGCAGACTGGCTACTGGCAATGTCCCGAGAATGACGTACACGGCAGCACGCGTCTGTTTAAGTCCGGCGACCCCATGCCGCCTGCGATAATCAAACGCGACTTGTCATTTGTAGAGCGCCTTAGAGGAAGCAGCGACCAGCATAGTTCCAGCACTGTCTGGCGACTGGTTCGCTATGACGAGCCGATTGCAATCAATACGCCCACTGCGTTAGGGAATGATGACGCCATCAAACCCTCAAGCGATGCTTAAGCATGCCTAACGTCATTCGCCTTAACGACCCGACCTCGCATGGTGGCAAAGTCGTCAACGTAAGTGCGACCTGGTTCACGGTAGATGGAATCCCAGTTGCTCGCGTTGGCGATCAATGCATCTGCCCTTTGCCTGGTCATAGCGTCTGCGTCATCATCGAAGGAAGTTCTGAGCATGTCATTGACGGAATTCCGGTGGCGTACGATGGCCACAAGACAAGCTGCGGCGCTTCTCTGCAATCTACGTTATCAAGCTTTAGCACGACGTAGGGTTACCACTACCGTTGCACAAATATAGAAATGTACCCTGGCAATCATGCATTGGGAGTATTGGCGCTTTGCGCAGCAATGCTCGGTGCTGGAGACGCGTCCGCTGGCAAGCAAACGATGAACGAGACCGGCATTGAAAATACGGTTACGCACTGCGTTGGCCGTTTCTTGATCGACCTTCCTGCAGATGCAGAGTATGTCGACGGAAGTTATGACTATGCGTTTGCGACAATTGAGCGCCAACCTATGGAACAGAGCGAATTCCGCCAGGAGGTGGACAAGCTAGAGGCGAAGTTAAAAGACGGAAAGCACAAATCCGGGGCACCACTTCTTTTGACAAAAGCGACGCCGAACGAGAACACTCAGATTCTCGGGTATTGGGCTAATGAAAACCGAAGCTCCGCAGTCGAGATTTCCGGTTACAGATGGATCAGCGGCATGCGGTATCTAGTCCATAAACGTGCCAATTATGACAAGGTGGAAAGAGCTGTGTCGCGCATGGGCACGACGATCTCTTTGCTTCAGTCGAGAGAGGCGAGTCCTCCAACAACGCCCGGCTTCTGCGTTGAGCACGCAATATTCGCTGATGAAGGTAAGAGCGGTAACGAAAGCCTCAACATCCGATTTCGTCTAAAGGAGTATTCAGATATCGTAGTTGACATTGCGACTAATCTCAACGCCGGCGACCCTCCTGAATCGCTGTTGTCCCGCAAACCCGGGGTGCTTAGCGCGTTGGGAGTGCTCGGGGCGACCCTGGGTGGAATTCGCAACATTAAAGAGGGGGATCGCAAGATTGGCGAACATCCTGGCCAAGAGTGGTTAATGAAAGCCCCGAACGATCGTGGTCAGCAGGCGCATCTGTTCACGTGGGAGGCGCCAGGGTTACATGCCGATGAACTCCACCCACAGATTCGTATTGACCTTCAGTCGGGGAATTCAGATGGAGGTCTTGACCCTAAGCCAGTCACCGTGACCGACCAACAGATGCTGCAAATTTGGGACAAGATCCTGAACTCTCTGCGGCTGCGACCGACAGATGGCAGTAAAGGTGCGACAGACAAAAAGGCATTGCTGCAATCCGATAATGCTGATGCGCTCCCTTTGGGCGAACTTGTGCGTACCGGCGCAAGCTGTCCGCAGACTGGTTTCTGGCAATGCCCTGAGAACGACGTGCACGGCAGTACGCGTCTCTTTACGTCCGGGGATGCCATGCCGCCTGCCATCATAAAGCGCGACTTGTCATTTGTTGAGCGTCTTCGAGGCAGCAGTGACCAGCACAGCACCAGCCCGTCTGGCGCCTGGTCCGCTATGACGATCCCATTGCAAGCAATACGCCATCGCCGTTATCGAATGACGGCGCCAACGGCCCATCAGGCGATGCCTAAGCATGCCTAACGTCATTCGCCTCAACGACCCGACCTCGCATGGGGCAAGGTGGTCAGCGTCAGTGCGACCTGGTTCACGGTCGACGGAATCCCAGTTGCACGCGTTGGCGACCAATGCGCCTGTCCTGTGCCGGGCCATAGCGTATGCGTAATCATCGAAGGGAGTCCCGAGCATGCCATTGGCGGGATTCCGGTAGCTTATGACGGCCACAAGACAAGTTGCGGGGCCACTTTGACATCCACCATCACGACGTTCAGCTCGGCCTAGAATTGCTCTACTTCACGCCACGGTTGCGCCGGCCTTGGTCAATCGTTAATATTATGTAAATTTTGTTAACCCGAAGCTGGCGCGCGCATGCTGGATGTCTTGATTACTGTCGATGTGGAGATCTGGTGCGATGGCTGGCAAGGCATCGATGCCCGCTTCCCGGATGCATTCCAGCGCTACATCCATGGCCCCACCGCAGATGGCGACTATGGCTTGCCCTACCAGCTTAAAATGCTGTCCGAGCATGGCTTGACAGGCGTGTTCTTCGTCGAACCGCTGTTTGCAGCCCGTTTCGGCCCCCAGCCGCTGGCGGAAATCGTCGGCATGATTCAGGCGGCAGGACATGAGGTGCAGCTGCACCTGCATACCGAATGGGTGGACGAGGCGCGCGAGCCGCTGCTGCCGCCTGCGGCAGGCAAACGCCAGCACCTGCGCTACTTTTCCCTGGATGAACAGACGATCCTGATCCGCAAAGGCCTGGCCATGCTGCAACAGGCCGGCGCCAGGAACGTGAACGCATTCCGCGCCGGCAGCTTCGGCTTCAACCGCGATACCCTGCATGCGCTGGCCGCCAATGGCCTGCCGTTCGACAGCAGCTACAACGCGACCTTGATGGGCCCGGACAGCGGGGTCATGCCCGGTACCCTGATGACCGATCCGGCCAACTGCGATGGGGTAACGGAATATCCGATGACGGTATACCGCGATGGCCGCGGCCTGCGCCACGCGCAACTGACATCATGTTCGTCGGCTGAGCTGGAGGGCTTGCTGTGGCAAGCGTTGGAGCAGGGCAGGCAGGCATTCGTGCTGCTGTCGCACGGCTTCGAATTGCTGAACACGGCCAAGACGCGCAGCGACCCGGTGGTCGTGCAGCGCTTCCACCGGCTGTGCCAATTTCTGCAGCAGCACAGCGACAGTTTCCGTACGGCTGGATTTGTGGGCCGCGACCCATCCGCGGCGGGCATCCAGCATGGCCCGCTGACTTCGCCATTTCATCGTACCGGCATGCGCATGGTGGAACAGGCTTATCGCCGGAGGTATGGATGAGTCGCTGGGAATTGCGCCCGGTCCCGTTCAGGTTCCAGCTCAGCGACCTGACCCTGGCCAGTTATGCACTGCCGCTGCAGGTACGCCCGGAGAAACTGGGGGCCCCGGTACGGCAGGCGCAAGCGCTGCACGCGCCCGTGCAGGAGCTGCTGCACGGCAGCCAGGGCTTCGTCGAGCGTGGCGTTCCGCTCGACGGGCAGGCGCCGCCGTTCCGCAGGGCTGGCGACTACCTGTGCTACGTGCCGCAGCATTACCGCCATTGCTTTATCGACCTCGGCATGGGATTTGCCGCCTACCAGGCCAAGTTTTCCTCCAAGACCCGCGCCACCATCGTGCGGAAGGTGCGCAAGTTCGCCGAGCAGACCGGTGGTGAGCTGCGCTGGAAGAGCTACCGTACGCCGGATGAAATCGACGCTTTCCTGCAACTGGCCCTGCCGCTGTCGCGCCGCACCTACCAGGACCGCCTGCTCGATGCCGGCCTGCCGTCCAGCGAATCGTTCCGCCAGCAGGCGCGTGGCTGGGCTGCCGATGACCAGGTACGCGCCTACCTGCTGTTCGATGGCGAGCGCGCCGTCTCCTACCTGCTCTGTCCGGCCAGCGATGGTGTGCTGAGCTACTCCTACCAGGGGTACGATCCTGAGTATATGAAACTGTCGGTCGGCACCGTCTTGCAATGGCTGGCGCTGGAAGATCTGTTCAACGAGGGCAAGTTCCGCTTCTTTGATTTCACCGAAGGGGAAACCGAGCACAAGCGCCTGTTCGCTACCGAGCAGCGCCTGTGCGCCAATATTTTCCTGGTACGCCGCAGCCTGGCCAACAGCCTGCTGCTGCGCGCGCACTTCTCGATGAACCTGTTGTCGGGATGGCTGGGACGCATGGTTGAGCGCTTTGGGCTGAAAGCCCGCCTGAAACGCATGCTGCGTTTTGGCCGGGTTGCCGCCGTATGAAAGCGCTGCTCAAGCAACTGGCGAAAGCCCTGTTGGGCGATTATTCCATCTACCGTGTGCTGCAGCGCGGCGCCGGTGCCGGGCCGGCACCGATGCCGCCGCAGGCTGCCGGTTATGTCATCGGCCCGGTGCAGCGTGCCGAAATCGAGGATTGTCCCGACCCGGTCATGCGCGAGCAAGCTTTTTACGCAGGCGAGGGCGCCCATGCGTATGCCTGCCGCGATGCCGGCCAGATCGTCGGCCTGTGCTTCTATTGGTATGGCGAACGCTACCGTCCGCGCGGCTTCTGGCCCTTGCAGGACAAACAGGCCAAGCTGGTGCAAATCATTACCTCGCCGGCTATGCGCGGGCGCAAGGTGGCGCCGGCATTGATCGCCGCCTCGGCCGCCGACATGGCGGCGCAGGGCTTTGACTGCCTGTTTGCACGGGTGTGGCATAACAACCACCCATCCTTGCGTGCCTTTGCTGCGGCCGGCTGGCGCCGCCGCGCGCTGGTGGTGGAGCTCAACCCCCTGCGGCGGGCGCGGCCATGGCGGCTGCGCCTTCGATAAGCTGGCCCAGCCAGACTTTTTCATGCAAGAATATGAACTCGACCTTCGAGGTACTGCGCCATGACGAACAAACCGAACCTTGACCTGCTGCGCGCGGTGGCGGTGCTGTTCGTTCTGTTCTCGCATGTATTCCGCACTGCCAGCGGCCATTCCACCCCGGCCTCGTATGCGATGGGTCAGTTGGGCGTCATGATCTTCTTTGTGCATACCAGCCTGGTGCTGATGCAATCGCTCGAACGCCAGCAGGCCAGCGGGCCTGGGCTGTTCAAGCGTTTCTACATCCAGCGCATCTGCCGCATCTACCCCTTGTCGATGACCCTGGTGCTCGGTGTGTATTTCCTGATGGACCAGCACTGGACTTATTTTGAATTGTTCACCAACCTGGCGTTGGTGCAGAACCTGGCGTACACGCGGCTGATGAGCGACCCGCTGTGGTCGCTGCCGCTGGAAGTCCAGATGTACTTCATGTTGCCGTTCCTGTTTATCTGGTTCCGCAACAGGCCGCTCAAATGGTTGTTTGCCTTCTGGCTGGTGTCGCTGCCGGTGGCGCTGCTGCCGCCTGTCGTATCGCCGCGCTTTAACGTGTTGTGCTACGTGCCTTGCTTCCTGGGAGGGGTGATTGCCTGGCGCCTGGGCGAGCGGGAGCGCTTGCCAGCCTGGCTGTGGCCGCTGGCCTTGGGTTTGGCCAGCCTGGCCTACATCCTGTTTGCCGAAACGCGCAGCAATTACTATTCGCGCTGGGCGGTCTGCCTGGCGCTGGGCCTGACCATCCCTTGGGTGCGCCAGCTCGGCACGCCGGCCCTGAATGCCGCGAGCAAGACCATTGCCAAGTACAGCTATGGCATTTACCTGTTCCACTATCCGATGCTGGCCCTGTGTTTCGAGACGCTGGCAGGCTGGCATCCGCTGCTGCAGTGGAGCCTGTTCTGGGCCTTGATGGTGGTGCTGCCTTACCTGGGCTATCACCTGGTTGAACATCCGATGATCAAGCTTGGCGCGGCCTGGCACGAACGCAAGCCGGTCGGCGCCAGCCAGCTCACCGGCGCATGATGCAGCGCAAAGCTTAGGCCCCGAGCGTAGTGCAGACTGAAGGTCCTGCGCCACGCGAGCGGAGCCATGATGCTCAAGCCGAACCTTGATTTCCTGCGTGCGGTCGCCGTGCTGCTGGTGCTGGCCGCCCATCTCGCCGGCTACACCATCCGTACCAGCCCAGCCTCCTTCGCGTTGGGCCAGCTCGGCGTCATGCTGTTCTTCGTGCACACCAGCCTGGTGCTGATGCAGTCGCTGGAGCGCCAGCAACTGGCCGGTGCGGCGCTGTTGCGCGCCTTTTACCTGCAGCGCGCCTGCCGCATCTATCCGCTGTCGGCGGTCATGCTGCTGGGGATCTATTTCTTGCAGGATGCGCAGTGGACGCCTTTCGAGCTGCTCGCCAACCTGCTGCTGGTGCAGAACCTGGTGTATGCGCGCTATATGTCGGCGGTGCTGTGGTCGCTATGCCTGGAGCTGCAGATGTACCTGGTGCTGCCCTTGCTGTTCCTGCTGTTGCGGCGGCGACCGCTGCGCTGGCTGCTGGCGCTGTGGCTGCTCTCGATTCCGTTGGCCCTGCTGCAGCCGCTGGTGACGGCGCGCCTCGGCCTGTTCGAATTCGCGCCCTGTTTCCTGGCCGGCGTGCTGGCGTGGCGCCTGCAGGGCAGGGCGCGCCTGCCTGCGTGGCTGTGGCCGCCATTGCTGGCGCTGGCCAGCGCGGCGTTTGTCGCGTATGCCGAGCCGCGCGCCAACAATTACGGCCGCTGGATGGTCTGCCTGGCGGTCGGGCTGGTCCTGCCGTGGCTGCGCGAAATCTCGGCGCCACGGCTGAACCGTGCCAGCAAGTTCATTGCCAGGTACAGCTATGGCATCTACCTGTTCCATCCGCCAGTCATGGGGCTGGCGTTCCGCACCTTGGACACGCTGCACCCGTTCTGGCAATGGAGCTTGTTCCTGTCGCTGCTGGCAGTGTTGACCGGCCTGGGCTACCACCTGGTCGAATTGCCGATGATCAGGCTTGGCGCACGCTGGAGTGCAGGCCGGCAGCAGCGGCCAGCGGCCGTGCCGCCAGTTGTTCCGGGGTAGAGTAGATGGTCAGGTTTTCGCCGGCCAGGCGTTGCAGGTGATCGAAGAAGCCTTGCGCGGGAATCCACCACGAAGGCGCCTCGCCCACCTGGCCGGCATGCAGCAGGCCGGCTTGCCTGAACTCCGCCATGAAATAATTGCGCAAATCTTCGCGCGAGCCATGGTCGATGCGGCGCTTGGCCAGCTCCGGGTCGAATGGGCGCAGCGGCACGTCGCTGCGCTGGCCGGCCTGGTCGATGCACGGCAGGCGGAAGGTCTCGTCGCCCCATACCGGGACCGGGAAGGCTTCGCCCATCGCGTCTTCCAGCACGTGGTAGAAGGTCACCGGACCCATCGAAATCCCCAGGCCCAGCACCTTGGCGTTTTCCAGGCCGACGAAGCGCTGCCATGGCGAACCCTTGCCGAAGACCGACGGTGCGCGGTGGTGGGCTTCGGTCAGGTAGGCCGCATGGCGGCCCCAGGCGGAAACCGAGTGGGTCGGGTGCACGCTGCGCGCGATGCCGGCGCTGGCCAGGAAGGCTTCCGGCAGGCGCCCCATATTGGTGCCGTGCTTGCGCACGTCGAATACATAGTCCTGCATTTCGCAGGTGCCGCGGATCGACCCGCCCGGCATGTAATAGGTGGGCAGTACCAGCGTGCCCTGCGGGCCGACGGCTTCCTGCAGCGCCTGCACCACGGTGGCGGCGCCGCCTTCCACATAGCCCAGGCTTTTCAGCGAAGAGTGGATGAACACGGCATCGCCCTTGGCAATGCCGAGCCGGGCCAGGCCCGCCACCAGTTCCGCACGGCTGACGTGGCGTTGCGTCTGCCTGATTTCCTGGGCGCTGCTGCGCCGGCGCAGCTTTTCCAGCACGGCCTTGGCCAGGCGTTTGGCCTGCTTAAGCATGGCGCGCCTTGAGCAGGTCCAGCTCCAGCAGGTTGGCGTCGATGCAGAACTTGGCTGCCCAGTTCAGGAATTCGTATTCGCCGTAGGCGCCGTCAACCGGGAAGGCGCCCTTGACGGCGCCGCGCGTCTCTTTCGGGCCATCGACCTTGATGGTACGGCGTACGTACCGGGTCAGGCGGCGGCCGCTGTCGAAGTAGCGTTCGTCCCCCGTCAGCTGGTACAGCAGGAACAGGCAGTGGGCATTCTGTAGCGAACCGGTCAGGCAGGCCCAGCTGGCCGCAGGGCGCCACTGGCTGTCCAGGCGCCCGGGCAGGAAGCCATCCGCGCCGACCACGTCCAGCAGGGCGCTGCCGGTGCGTTCGGCGGCCGCCAGCAGTTCCGGCCGTTGCGACAGCAGGTAGCCTTCCAGCACGCCGCGCAGCACATAGCCGATGGTGTGGCTCAGCGGATGCACCGGGTCGTTCAGGCAGTTCGAGGCAAACCAGCCGTTGGGCTGCTGTTTGCCCAGTGCCCACGCCACCTGGCGCAGGCCGGCCTCGCCATAGCCGTGGCCGGGCGCGACGCGTTCGGCTTCAAACAGGCCCCAGGCGACGTGCGTTTCGTAGGCTTTTTCGCCGGGCTTGGCGAACGGGGTGGCGTGCTTGCGCCAGCAGCCATCTTCATCCAGCGAATCGCGCAGCCAGGCGGCGGCGCGGTGCATGGCGTCGAGGTATTTGGCGTCGCCGTATTCCCGGGCGCCGGCCGCCAGCCCAAGCAGGATCTGGCCGGTGTTGAACGTAACCGGCACGCGCGGGCTGGAATCGATGCGGCCGCCCTGGAAGCCGCCTTCCGGGAACTGGATCGCGACGAACCAGTCCAGCATGCGGCGCGCCCGCTGGTGCAGCTCGGCGCTGCCCTGGCGGCGCGCCAGCTCGATCACGGTCGGCACGATATAGCCGGTGGTTTCGGGATACGAAGTGGCCCAGCCCTTGACCAGGCTGAAGTCGCGCGCCACGCCGCCATCGGCGGAAACGGAATGGTCCTGGGCTGCGCCCAGCCACTCGGTGCAGGCGGCCAGTACCGCCTCAATGCCCGGATCGCGGCCTGGCAAGCCGCGCTGGTCGGCCGCGCGCTCAGCCTGGGCACCCATGGGCAGCGGTGCTTCAGGGGTGAATTTGTTCTTGATCGAGCGCAGGAGCTGGAGCATTTTATTCCCGTTAAATGTTGTCAATTGACCATTAAGATCATGCCAGCCGGCCCGCCCGCTGTCAATTTCGCGATTGCCGGGGTCGTATCATTAAGATAATATGCTGGACGTTTTGGCAATCCCGCGCCCGGTTGCGGCGCTTGCGGCGTCCAGCCCGCTCACTTATCCTGATTGCAATCCCTTTCTCCAACGCCACGATGCTTCGATGACCGATGAAACTCCAAACTGAGCTGGCGCGTGGCGTGAAATGGGTGGCGGGGGCGAAGCTGGGCTCGCAAGTGGTTACCTGGGGCGTGACGATTTTCGTCATGCGCCTGCTGGCGCCCTCCGATTATGGCTTGCTGGCCATGTGCACGGTGGTGCTGGGCTTGCTGGGCATGTTTGCCGAAGTGGGCCTGGGCCCGGCCCTGATCCAGCGCAAGGATGTCAGCGAACAGGATTTGCGGCAAGCCGTGGGCGTGGTCTGGCTGGTCAACCTGGGCCTGTTCCTGCTGGCCAATGCGCTGGCGCCGCTGGTGGCAGCTTTCTATGGTGAAGCGCGGCTGCAGCTGCTGCTGCACGTGCTGTCCGTGCAATTCCTGCTGCTGCCGCTGGCCATCATTCCCGATGTGCGGCTGCAGCGCCGCCTGGAATACAGGCAGCGTTCGCTGGTCGAACTGAGCGCGGCGCTGGTCGGCTCGCAGGTGACGCTGTTCATGGCGCTGTTCGGCGCCGGCGTCTGGTCGCTGGTGGCCGGCATGCTGGCGACCCAGGCGTGGCGCATGGGGGCGCTGAACTGGTGCGCGCCGGGCCAGCCGCGGCCGGACTGGTCGCTGGCAGGGATGGGCAAGCTGCTCGGCTTTGGCGGCAGCCTGACCGCCACCCGCCTGTTGTGGTACAGCTTCATGCAGGCCGACGTGGCGATCGTCGGCCGGGTGCTGGGCGACCAGGCGCTGGGCTGGTATTCGGTCTCGATGCACCTGGCTTCACTGCCGGTGCAGCGCATGGCCGGCATCCTGAACCAGGTGTTGTTCCCCATCTTGTCGCGCAGCCAGCACGACTTGCCGGCCATCCGCGCCGGGGTGTTGCAGATGCTGGGCTACATCAGCCTGTTGTCCTTCCCCATCCTGTGGGGCATGGCCAGCGTGGCGCCGGAACTGGTCAGCGTGGTGCTGGGCAAGGGCTGGGAGGGCGCCGTACTGCCGCTGCAGGTGCTGTGCCTGGTCATGCCCTTCCGCACCCTGGCCCAGATGCTGCCCACCGTTACCGATGCGCTCGGCCAGCCGGGCATCAATTTGCGCAATGTGCTGCTGTCCTGCCTGCTGATGCCGCCCGCTTTCTACCTCGGCACCCGCTGGGGCATCCAGGGCGTGGCCTATGCCTGGCTGCTGGCTTACCCGGTAGTGCTGTTCCTGAATATGCGGCGCATGCTGGCGGCCATCGGCGTGCAAGCGCAGGCGGTGGCGCGCCGCACGGGCCCGGCCTTGTTATGCGCTGCGCTGATGCTGGGCGCCGTGACGCTGTTGCGTGCCCCGCTGGCCGGCCAGCCGCGCGCCTGGGCCTTGGTGGCGGAAGTGCTCGGCGGCATGCTGGCGTATGGCGTGGCCAGCCTGCTGCTCAATCGTCCCATGGTGGCCGAGGTGCGCAGCGTATTGCGCCGTCGCACGCCGGCGTGAAGCGGATGCGCCACATAATCTCATTGAATTTTCCTATTGAAATTATTCGTGAGTTTCCAGTGCGCATCACCTTCCTATACTTGAACGCATGACATGGCTTGGGACGCCTGCTCGCGTCCCGCCTGCGCCATGCGGACCCCAACGCCCGGTTCGTGCCCAGCTTCCCCATCGCCGAACAAGGAGTTCCAGCATGCGCCTCAACACCCCTGTCACCCACCAGGAGTTCATCCTGGACGAGGGCAAGACCATTGTCTCGACCACGGACCTGAAGGGCAAGATCAGTTACGCCAACCCCTACTTCATCGAAGTCAGCGGCTTCACCGAAGCGGAGTTGATCGGCGCGCCGCAGAACATCCTGCGCCATCCGGACATGCCGGTGCAAGCGTTTGCCGACCTGTGGTCCACCATCAAGGCCGGCATGCCATGGAGCGGGATGGTGAAGAACCGCTGCAAGAACGGCGACTTCTACTGGGTGTATGCGAACGTGACGCCGGTGATCGAAGCTGGCCGCCCGGTCGGCTATATGTCGGTGCGTAGCAAACCCAGCCGCGAGCAGGTGGCGCAGGCCGAGCAGCTTTACCGCGAAATACGCGAGGGCAATCCGCGCCGCCTGCGCCTCGAGCGCGGCCGCCTGCGCCGCACTGGCTGGCGCAACTGGGCCAGCCGGCTGCGCGATATTTCGCTGGCCAGGGTGATCGGCATCGGCATGGGCGCGCTGACCGGCTTCCTGGCCATGCTTGCCATCTCCGGCGCCGCGCACCAGGCGCCGCTGTGGATGACGCTGGCCGATGCCGGCTTCATCGTGCTGGCGCTGTGCTTCTGGTACGCGCTGCAGCGCGCGGTCGTGCTGCCGCTGCGCATGGCAACCGGCTTTGCGCGCAAGATGGCCGGCGGCGACCTGACCGGCGCCCTCGATATCGGCGCCGACAATGAAATGGGGCAGTTGCTGGCGGCGCTGCGCCAGACCAACGTCAACTTGCACAGCATCATCGGCGACGTGCGCAGCAACTTCGATGAAATCCAGACCGCCACCAGCGAAATCGCCAGCGGCAACCTGGACCTGTCGGGCCGCACCGAGTCGCAGGCATCGAGCCTGCAGCAGACCGCGGCCAGCATGGAACAGCTGACCAGCAACGTGCAGCAGAGCGCGGCCAGCGTGCACAGTGCCAACGAACTGGCCGGCCAGGCCTCCAGCGTGGCGGCGGCCGGCGGCTCCATCGTCTCGCAAGTGGTGCAGACCATGGACGATATCAGCCAGTCCTCGCGCAAGATCCTCGACATTATCGGCATGATCGACGGCATCGCCTTCCAGACCAATATCCTGGCCCTGAATGCGGCCGTGGAAGCGGCGCGGGCCGGCGAACACGGCAAGGGCTTTGCCGTGGTGGCCACCGAGGTGCGCAGCCTGGCCCAGCGCTCTGCCAGCGCCGCCAAGGAAGTCAAGCAGCTGATCGACAGTTCGATCGCCAAGGTCGATGCCGGCGCCAGGCTGACCAGTAACGCCGGCGCCACCATGAGCGAAGTGATCGAATCGGTCGGCCGCGTCACCCGCGTCATGGACGAGATCCACCATGCCACCCAGGAGCAAAGCCGCGGCATTGGCCAGGTCAACCAGGCGGTGCTGCATATCGACGACATCACGCAGCAGAACGCCGCCCTGGTCGAACAGGCTGCCGCGGCCGCCGGCAGCCTGGCGCGCCAGGCCGAATGGGTGGCGCAAGCGATCGCAGTGTTCAAGCTGAAACAGATCGCCGCCCGCAGCGCGCTGCCGCAAGGTGTGGCGCCGGCGCCTCTTGCCAAGCGAACGGTCATCGCTTTGTCGCAATAATCATTTATCATTTAGGCAATGCTGGCGGCCCGCGGGTCGCCGCGTTGCTTTATGGTGCAGTGCAATCAAAAGGCTGTGACAGCCTCCGGGCTTCCGTGTAAAATTGACAAGCCGTATCAAATGGACAAGTTAATTGGCAAACATTCCATACATTTCTGTCGCATTTGGCCAACGGAAAGCCCGCTGAATTGTTACACGCACCATAGTGCAGGGCCCACTTTTTAGCCGCCCGGCGGACGCAAATTGTGAACTGTACATTGTAGTTGCGGGGCTTCTGGAATATATTGTTAGCATAATAGTAAGTGGCAATTCTCACGGGAACTGATATGGATCAGAACAAGGTGGTAGCAGTCGTAGGGTTGGGCTATGTGGGCCTGCCCTTGGCGGTAGAGTTTGGCAAGAAGCGCAAGACTATCGGTTTCGACCTGTCGCAGTCCAAGATTGAAAATTACCGGCAATTCTGCGATCCGACCGGCGAAGTGTCGGAAGCGGAACTGCGCGAAGCGACCCAGTTGCACGTGACCTATGACCCGGCCGCGCTGGCCGAGGCCGATTACATCGTGGTGGCAGTGCCGACCCCGGTCGACAACGCCCATTCGCCCGATTTCAGCCCGCTGGTCGGCGCCTCGACCACGGTTGGCAAGTACATGAAGAAGGGCGCCATCGTCGTCTATGAATCGACGGTGTACCCGGGCGCCACCGAAGAAGTCTGCATCCCCGTGCTGGAAAAACATTCCGGACTGAAATGGCCGCAAGACTTCAACGTCGGCTATTCGCCGGAACGTATCAATCCAGGCGACAAACAGCACCGCCTGACAACGATTTTGAAGGTGGTTTCGGGAGATAATCCAGCAACTCTCGAAGAGGTTGCTAAACTATATGAATCGATAGTGACTGCTGGGGTATACCGGGCTTCCAGCGTGAAAGTTGCGGAAGCGGCCAAGGTGATCGAAAATACGCAGCGCGACCTGAATATCGCGCTGATGAACGAGCTGGCAATCATCTTCGACAAGATAGGCATCGATACGCTGGAAGTGCTGCAGGCGGCTGGCACGAAGTGGAATTTCCTGCCTTTCCGTCCCGGCCTGGTTGGCGGCCACTGCATCGGCGTCGATCCCTACTACCTGACCCACAAGGCCGACATGATCGGCTACCACCCGCAGGTGATCCTGGCGGGGCGCCGCATCAATGACGGCATGGCCAAGTTCGTGGCCGAGAAAACCGTCAAGCAGATGATCGCGGCGGGCTGCCACATCAAGGGGGCGAAAGTGAACGTGCTGGGCCTGACCTTCAAGGAAAACTGCCCGGACTTGCGCAATTCGAAGGTGGCGGACGTGGTGTTTGAACTGAAGTCGTATGGCCTCGACGTGCACGTGCACGATCCGGTGGCTGATTCGGAGGAATCGGTGCACGAGTACGGCATTCGCCTGGAAAGCTGGGACAGCCTGCCGCAAGCCGATGCGGTCGTGGCTGCGGTATCGCACCAGGAATTGCTGGCGCTGTCGCTCGGGGATTTGTCGTCCAAGCTGAATCCGGGCGGCGTCTTCATCGATGTGAAATCGGCATTCAATATGGCAGGCCTGGAAGAAGCTGGTTACAGCGTCTGGCGCCTGTAACAAAAATATCAGGGAAGCCTGGGAGGGCTGTAGTGGGCAAGTTTGACGACGTGCGGCTGCATTTGCGTGGCCAGCGATACCATTGGCTGGTGACGGGTGCTGCCGGTTTCATCGGCTCCAACCTGGTCGAGGCGCTGCTCAAGCTCGGCCAGCAGGTCACGGGCCTGGACAACTTCGCCACCGGCCACCAGCACAACCTGGACCAGGTGCGCGAAGCGGTCGGTTCCGCGGCCTGGGCCTCGTTCAGCTTCATCCAAGGCGATATCCGCGACCTGGCGACCTGCCAGCAAGCCTGCGCCGGGAAAGACTATGTCCTGCACCAGGCCGCACTTGGTTCGGTCAGCCGCTCGATCGACGATCCGCTGCTGACCCACGGCACCAATGTGACCGGCTTCCTGCACATGCTGGTGGCGGCGCGCGACGCCCGGGTGCGGCGCTTCGTCTATGCAGCGTCCAGTTCCACCTACGGCGACCATCCGGCGCTGCCGAAAGTGGAAGACACCATCGGCCGGCCGCTGTCGCCGTATGCCGTCACCAAATATGCCGACGAGCTGTATGCCGATGTTTTCGCCCGCACGTATGGCATGGAAACCATCGGCCTGCGCTATTTCAACGTGTTCGGCCCGCGCCAGGACCCGGACGGCGCCTATGCGGCCGTGATACCGCAGTGGGTGTCGGCCCTGATCCGCAACCGTCCCCTGTTCATCAATGGCGACGGCGAAACCAGCCGCGATTTCTGCTTCATCGACAACGTGGTGCAAGCCAACCTGCTGGCAGCCATGGCCGACAAGCCGGGCGCTGCCAACCAGGTGTACAACGTGGCGCTCAATGAGCGCACCAGTCTCAACCAGCTGTACCTGATGATGCGCGAGTTGCTGCAGGAGCGTTTCCCGCACCTGTTGCAGCACCAGGCGCAATACCAGGAATTCCGGGCCGGCGACGTGCGCCATTCGCAGGCCGATATCAGCAAGGCGCGCGAGCTGTTGGGTTTCAATCCTTCGCACCGTATTGGCGAAGGCTTGAAGGAGGCCATGGACTGGTACGTCCGCCACCTGGCCCCACGAGACTAGTTAACGAGACATGGCCGCAAGGCTCCGCGCGCTTACACGGCCAGCATGAGCAGTAAAGCGGGAGGGAATAAAAATGCTAAGAATTTCCAATCACTACATTTCCAAGGTTGTCTTCAGCCTGCTCTTCCTGGAGGTGTTGATCCTGATTGGCTCGTTCTACGCTGGCGCTGGGCTGCGTTTTTTCGACGGTGAACAGTTCGCCATACCGAAGCTCGACCACTTCTTCATGTCGGCCTGTATTTTTGCGGCCGCTATCGTGTTCAGCATGTCTGCGCTGGGCATGTACCAGATCAATTTCCAGGAAGGCTTGCGCAATCCCTTCTTCCTGCAATTGATGCCTTCCTTCGCCATGGGCTTTTGCATCCTGACCCTGGTGTTTTACCTGGCGCCGGACCTGTATTTCGGGCGCGGCATCCTGGTCCTGGTGTTCATCATTTCCGGCTTCGGCATCCTGCTGGCGCGCGCCATGTTCATGAAAACGTCGCGCACGCATTTCCTGTCGACCCGCATCATCTTCCTCGGCTGCGGCAGCATGGCCAAGGAGTGCGGCGAGCTGGCCACGCGCGACACCAACTACCGCCGCTACGACGTGGCCGGCTATGTGGCGGTGCCGTCGGAAGAAACCTGCGTGCCGCAGAACCAGCTGCTGCACCTGCCCGAAGGCGGTTCGCTGGTAGCGCTGGCAAACGCCCAGCGCGTATCGGAAATCGTGGTCTCGGTGCAGAACCGCCGCGGCGGCGCCTTCCCGATCAAGGAACTGCTCGAGTGCAAGCTGTACGGCATCCAGGTCACCGACGCCGCCACCTTCTTCGAGCGCGAAACCTACCAGATCCGGGTCGAGTCGGTGCAGCCTTCCTGGCTGGTGTTCGGCGGCGGCTTCGACCAGAGTTTCATGCGCACCTTCATGAAGCGCGCGGTGGACGTGGTGGCCAGCCTGTCGTTGCTGGTGGTGTCCCTGCCGGTGATGCTCATCACCGCGCTGGCCATCGTGATCGAAGACGGCGCACCGGTGTTCTATTCGCAGGAACGGGTGGGCATGGACGGCCGCGTGTTCCGCGTCCTGAAGTTCCGCAGCATGTTCAAGAACGCGGAAAAGAACGGCACCCCGCAATGGGCCGCCAAGAACGACCCGCGCATCACGCGCGTGGGCAATATCATCCGCAAGCTGCGGATCGACGAATTGCCGCAGATCCTCAACGTGCTGAAGGGCGAAATGTCCTTCGTCGGCCCGCGCCCCGAGCGTCCTTACTTTGTCGAGCAGCTGACCGAGCGCGTGCCTTACTACAATGTGCGCCACAGCATCAAGCCGGGCATCACCGGCTGGGCCCAGGTGCGCTATGGCTATGGCGATACGGTGGAAGACGCGCTGCAGAAGCTGCAGTACGACCTGTACTACGTCAAGAACAACAGCCTGCTGCTCGATGTGCTGGTCCTGATCGATACCATCAAGGTGGTCATGTTCAGGGGAGGCCGTTAAGCACATGGAGTCCTGATGCCGACCAGTATCACCGCCTTCAGTTACGCCAGCGCTGCGCTGGCGTTTCTGTTATTTAGCGTGCTGGTCCTGACCGGCTGGCGCCAGCGCCCGGACCAGCGTCCGCACCAGCGCGTGCTGGCCGCCGCTTCACTGCTGACAGTGCTGTGGGGCGCGGTGATGGCCAGCGCCACCGTGGTGCCGTGGGCGCTGTGGGTGCTGCATGGCGCCGAGTGGCTGCGCAACGCGGCCTGGACCGCCGTGCTGCTGGCCATGCTGGGCCTGTGGCAGCGCGCCGCGCGCACCTTCCAGGCCAGCCTGGCGGTGTATGGCGCCATGCTGCTGGCCAGCCTGCTGGCGCAGCAGCTGCCGCCAAGCCTGGCCTTCCATGTGCTGGCCATCGGCCGCCTCGGCATGGCGGTGCTGGGCATGCTGCTGGTGGAACAGCTGTACCGCGACCGCAGCGTGCAGATACGCTGGGCCATGAAGTTCATCTGCCTCGGCCTGGGTGCGCTGTTTGCCTACGACTTTTACCTGTACAGCGATATGCTGCTGCTGCGCGAACTCGACCCTGAACTGTGGGCGGCGCGCGGCCTGGTCAATGCGCTGATCGTGCCGCTGCTGGCGATTTCGCTGTTGCGGCGCGCTTCCTGGCCGGCCCAGCTGGCAGTGTCGCGCCGCGTCGCCTTCCATTCCGCGGCCCTGCTCGGTTCGGCGGTCTACCTGCTGGCCATGAGCCTGGCGGCCTACTACCTGCGTTTCGTCGGCGGTTCCTGGGGCGGCCTGATGCAGCTGGCCTTCCTGTTTGGCGCCACCTTCCTGCTGGCGGGCGTGCTGTTCTCGGGATCCTTCCGCGCCTGGCTCAAAGTTTTCATCAGCAAGCATTTCTACCGCTACAACTACGACTACCGCGAAGAGTGGCTGGCCTTTACCCGCACCCTGTCGGATACCGGCCCCAACCTGGGCGAACGCACCATCTCGGCCCTGGCCGAACTGGTGGAAAGCCAGGGCGGCGCGCTGTGGATACGGCGCGAACAGCGTTTCGAGCCGCTGGCCTCCTGGCATGTGCAGGCCCAGCATGCGAGCGAAGCGGCCGATTCGGCGTTTTGCCAATTGATGGAAAGCAAGCAGTGGCTGGTGGACGTGGGCACGCACGAGTTGCACGACCCGCAAGTGCCGCTGCCGGCCTGGCTGCTGGCCTTCCCCAAGGCCTGGCTGGTGCTGCCGCTGCTGCTGCAGGGGCGGCTGGCCGGATTTGTGGTGCTGATGGCGTCGCGCAGCGAGGTCAAGCTGAACTGGGAAGTGCTGGACCTGCTGAAAATTGCCGGCACCCAGGCCGCCTCCTACCTGACGCAGCAGGAAGCCGACAATGCCCTGATGCTGGCGCGCCAGTTCGACTCCTTCAACCGCCTGTCGACCTTCGTGGTGCACGACTTGAAGAACCTGGTGGCGCAGTTGTCGCTGATGACGGCCAATGCGGAAAAACATGCCGACAATCCGGAGTTCCAACGCGATATGATGGAGACCGTCACCTTGTCGGTGCAGAAAATGAAACTGATGCTGCAAAAGCTCAGCCGTACTGCTTCGCCGGAACGCGCCGTGCCGCATGACCTGGGCCAATTGCTGGCGCAGGCGGTAACGCTCAAGGCTGCCTTCGAGCCCAAGCCCTCGCTGCAGCTGGCCGAGGCCGGCCTGAAAGTGCTGGCCGAAGGCGAGCGGCTGGAACGCGTGCTGGGCCACCTGATCCAGAACGCGATCGAAGCCACCCCGCGCGACGGCAGGGTCGGCGTGCGCCTGGCGCGCGACGGCGAACGGGTGCTGGTGGAAGTCAGCGACACCGGCAGCGGCATGAGCGAAGACTTCATCCGCGAGCGCCTGTTCAAGCCGTTCGACTCGACCAAGTCGGCCGGCATGGGCATCGGCGCTTTCGAAAGCCGGGAATACATCCACCAGCTGGGTGGAACGCTGCAGGTGCGCAGCGCGCCGGAGCAAGGCACTACATTCACGGTCAGCCTGCCGCTGTACCGCCAGCAAACCATTGAACAAGCCGCCTGAAGGCGCAAGGACCCGTTGTGAGCCAGAGCAAACCCAAGCTGTTGATTATCGAAGACGATCCCGGCCTGCAAAAGCAGCTCAAGTGGAGTTTCGACGACTATGACGTGGTGGTAGCGGGCGACCGCGAAGCCGCGCTGGCCCAGCTGCGGCGCCACGAACCGGCAGTCTGCACCATGGACCTCGGCCTGCCGCCCGACCCGGATGGCGCCACCGAGGGCCTGGCCACGCTGCAGCAGATCCTGGCGCTGGCGCCGGACACCAAGGTCATCGTGTTGACCGGCAACCAGGACCGCTCGCACGCGGTGCAGGCCATTGCCATGGGCGCCTACGACTTCCACCAGAAGCCGTGCGAGCCGGAATTGCTGGCGCTGGTGATCCGGCGCGCCTTCGTGCTGCACGGGCTGCAGCAGGAAAACCGCCGCATGCAGCAAAGCAGCGCCGACAGCCCGCTGTCGGGCATCATTTCGCGCGACCCGGGCATGCAGAAGGTCTGCCGCCAGGTCGAGAAGGTGGCGCCCAGCACCGCCACCACCATGGTGCTGGGCGAGTCCGGCACCGGCAAGGAAGTGATCGCGCGCGCCCTGCACCAGGGCAGCCCGCGCGCCAAGGAACGCTTCATGGCGATCAACTGCGCCGCGATTCCGGAAACCCTGCTCGAGTCCGAGCTGTTCGGCTACGAGAAAGGCGCCTTCACCGGCGCCGTCAAGCAGACCAAGGGCAAGGTGGAAGCGGCCAATGGCGGCACCTTCTTCCTGGACGAGGTGGGCGACCTGCCGATGCCGCTGCAAGCCAAGCTGCTGCGCTTCCTGCAGGAGCGCGTGATCGAACGCGTTGGCGGCCATGAGGAAATCCCGGTCGACGTGCGCATCGTCTGCGCCACCCACCAGAACCTGAAAGAGCTGGTGAAAGCCGGCCGCTTCCGCGAAGACCTGTATTACCGCCTGTCGGAAATCGTGCTGACCATCCCGCCGCTGCGCGAACGCGACGGCGACTCGGTGCTGCTGGCGCAGCACTTCAAGAACCGCTTCTGCGCCCAGGAAGGCCGCGCCAACCTGCACTTTTCACCCGATGCGCTGGCGCAGATCGCGCACCACGACTGGCCGGGCAATGTGCGGGAAATGGAAAACTGCATCAAGCGCGCCATCATCATGGCCGACGGCCCGGCCATCACGGCCGACGACCTGGGCCTGTCCGGCGCGCCGGTGGAAGAAGAGCCGTTCAACCTGCGCCAGGTGCGCGACGAAGCCGAGTACCGCGCCATCATCCGCGCCCTGGCCCGCGTCGAGGGCAATATCGTCAAGGCTTCGGAACTGCTGGGCGTGTCGCGCCCGACGCTGTACGACCTGCTGGAGCGGCACGCCATCAAGGCCAGCTGAGCCCTCAGGTCGAGACGGCGCCGGCCTCCTCCGCTTCGGCTTCCGGGCGCCGGCGGCGCAGCTTGATGCGCTTGCGTGCCGGCTTCAGGCTGCCGGCCAGCGCAATCAGCAGGAACACAATGGTCAGGCGCGGCACGTCGGTGATGGAATCGAACAGCCCTACCATCATGCAGCCGGTCAGCGCCGCCAGGCTGACAGTGGCATAGCTGTCGCCGGCCAGGCCGCGCGCCACCATGCGCCCGCCCAGGGCCAGCAGCAGGAAGGCGGTGGCCAGCGCGCCCACCCAGCCCAGTTCGAACACCTGGTTGACCGCGAAATTCTTCACGTGCCAGGGCATGTGGTTGCGGTCGCTGCTGAAGAACCAGAAATCATGGCCGCCGCTGAAGCTGCCGTTGCGTATCAGTTCACGCTCGCTGCCGGCTTCCACCAGGCTCACGTTGTCGACCTCGAGCGGCGCCTTGTGCGAGCGGTTGTACAGTTCGAGCACCAGCGGCGCGCCCCAGCTGCCGCGCGCGCCGCGCAGCGGCAGTTCGCCCTGCACGGTTTGCCAGCCCTCAACCAGCGGCGCGGCCTGCCATTTGACCACGCTGCAATCCTGCGGGTAGATCAGCCAGCGCTGGCACACCATGGCCACCGGCAGCGCGTCCGCGCTCTTGCGCCGGATGTCGAGCCGGAAGCGGTACTGCTTGCCGGGCTGCACATCGACGTGCTGCAGCATGCGCAGCACCTCGCCCCAGCCGCGTGCATACTGGGCCGCCCCCAGCAGCAGGTAGCGGTTGCCCGGCTCGTCGGCATAGCTGAAGGTGCCCGGTACTTCGCCTTGCGTGTTGTGCCACATGTAGGCGATCGGGAAGCGGCCCAGGCCCTGGCCGAACGCGGTTGCCATGGCCGTGTCGTCCATCATGTCCAGCGCATCGCTCCAGTGCGTCACGCGCACCGTGAGGTCGTTGCCGACCGTGGCGAAGCGGCTGCCGGTGTAGTAGCTGCTGGAAATCGGGATCAGGGCGGCAAACACGATGGCGCTGAAGAAGGCCACGGTAAGGGTGCTACGCTCGAGTTTCCAGGGCGGTTGCGGCAGCAGGCGGCCGGCGCCGATGGCCAGGGCCAGCAGGATCGCCAGCGCCATGCCCGGCAGCGCAAGGTTGCCGCCGTAGTGGCGCGCCACCAGGGCCGCCGCCAGCGCCTGTGCCGGCAGCGCCGCCGCCAGCAGCAGCACGCCCCAGCGCCGCTGCGGCGCCGGCGCGGCCGCCAGCAGCGCCGCGCCGCCGGCCGCGCACAGCAGGGCGATGGCGTAAGCCAGGTAGGGTCCTTTGGCGATCGGGCTGGCCGCGCCGAGCATGCCAACCAGCCCCACCAGCAGCAGCAGCAGCAGGGCCAGGCCGGCAGCGGCAGGGGGCCGGGGCAGGCGCGGCGCGGCGCCGCCCAGCAGCAGGGCAGTGGCGAGCAAGCCCAGCGCAGCGCCCAGGCCGCGGTAGCCGCCATGCACAAACACCTGGCTCAGGACCCAGTAGCTCAGTAACAGCAGCAGCAGCGCCGCGGCCATGCGGCGCGCCGACAGGGTGCCGCCGCGCAAATGGTGGGCCGAACCCAGCACCACGATCACCGCGCCGGCCGCGGTATAGGCCAGGTAGATGTCGCGCGAAAAGGTGGTCAGGCCGGCAAACAGGCCCAGGCCCAGTGCCGCCAGGCCGAGCGCCAGGCGGCGCGGCGGCGGGTGGTTGACCAGCCACAGCGTGACAAAGGGAAAGGCCATCGCCAGGTAGGCATCGAGCGCGGCGCCGCCGGTATGCATGGCGGAAAACGGCGCTGTCGGGCGATAATCGCTGGAAAAATTGAACAGGCCGGGGAAGGCCATGCGCTCCCACACCACGGCCAGGCTGCAGGCGGCCAGGCCCAGCAGCATGCCCGGCACCAGCAGGCGCTGCAGGTTGCCGCCCTGCTCGCCCGCGGTGGCGCGCAGCAGCGGCAGCAGCAGCAGCGGCCACAGCACCCCTTTCAGCACGCGCAAGCCGTTATACGGGCTGGTGTAGTTGGCAAAGGAGTTGGCGTCGAGCGGCGCCAGCGGCATCACGCCGCGCCAGGCCGCCACCAGGTAGCACAGCACGAACAGGCCCAGCGCGAAGCGGGCCAGGCCGGGCAGCCTGGTGGGCGCCGCCTCGCGCCCCACGGCCCAGTAGCCGGCGGCGCAGGTGGCCAGCAGCAGCAAGTCCAGCTCTTCCAGGAAAAACCAGCCGGTCCACGGCGCAAAGTCCAGTACCGGCAGCAGGGCCGGCACGGCCAGCAGCCAGGCTTGCGGACGCCACAGCAGCAGCGCCATGTAGCCGCTGAGCAGGATGGCCAGCGGCAGGCGCGGCGCCGGATACACGCTGGCAGCCGCCATCAGCAGCAGCAGGGCGGCGAGGGCGGCGCCGCGCCGCCACAGCAGCCGCATCATGGCTTGGCTGGTGGCGCCGAGGCGGCGGGGGCGGCGCCCTCGCCAGGCTTGTCCTCGCGCCGGGCTTCCGCCTTGCTTTCCTCGTCAGTCTTTTCTTCCGCTTTTTCTTCCGCTTTTTCTTCCGGCAGCGGCGGCGGCTCCACCCACTTGCCGGCCTTGACCAGGGTTTGCTTCAACGCCGGCAGCGGGAACTGCAGCGCGTAGGCCTTCTGGGCATAGGGCAGGGCCTGCTCGAACTTCTTCTGCTTGGCATAGATCAGGCCGATGTTGTAGTTGATGGCCGGGTCCTCGGGGGAAATTTCCAGCCCCTTCTGCAGCATATCCAGCGCCTGCCCCTGGCGCCCCTTGGCATAGGCGAAGCGCGCATACATCAGCCAGGCGTTGCTGTCGTCGGGATAGAAGCGTACCGCGCGCTCGAAATAGCATTCGATGGGCAGCTTGGCCCCTTCCAGCACGCCGCTCGGGGTGCGCGGCGCCAGGCGCAAGGCCGTGTTCAGCGCGCGCGGATGGTTCGGGATGTGGACCAGCGTGTACTCCAGGTCGCCGCCCAGGGTACCGGATTCGCCGCGGATGCCCTGCTCGATGTCGTCGGTGAAGTGGCGCGAGTGCACCAGTTTCAGGAAATAGTCCGGCACGGTGCGGAAGTCGTGCTGGTTGATCGAGGTGTCGCCGCAATACATGCGGGCGCTGCCGGGCACGGCAACGGCGTACAGCATGGCGGCCAGCGCCAGGAACCGGGTTTTCATACTTCCTCCGTGGTGCCGGCCGGAGCCGGCAGGGCCTGCGATTGGGGCAGCAAGCTGTCCAGCATGCGTGCCAGTTCGATGGTGCGCGCCTGGCGCGACGCGGCAGCCACGGCGGCCGGGGCCGGCAGCGGCGCGCGGCCGGCGCGTGCCAGCTGCAGGAAGTGCAGCAAGCCGTGCCGGATGCCGGCGCTATCGTCGAGCGGGGCAATGGTGTCGACCCCGGCTGCGCGCAAGGTGGCGGCGGTGTCGCCGGCAGCATCGGTCAGGGCCAGGATCGGCCGCCCGGCGCGCAGGTATTCGTACAGCTTGGCCGGGATCTGGTGGTTGCAGTTGCTGGCCTGCAGCACCAGCAAGCCGTCGGCCGCCAGCATTTCCGCCAGCGCCGCCTGGTAGGGCACATGCGGCGCCAGGCTGACCAGGTCGCTGATCCCGTGTTCGGCCAGCAGCGCGCTGACGTAGTCGTCGTGGGCCGTGGCGCGCAGCACGATGTGCAGCTGGGCGGCATCGATCAGGCCGGCAGCCTTGAGTTCGGCCAGGGCGCGCAGCAGCGGCACCGGGTCGCGTTCGGACGGGTAGATGATGCCGCTGTGCACCAGGGTGAAGGGCTGGCCGGGCGCGCGCGCGGCGCGCGCTGCCTGGGCGCCGGCGTTGCGGAAATTCTCTTCGTCGTAACCGTTTTCCAGCATGGCAAAGCGGCTGCGCGGCAGGTGCGGATAGCGCGTGGTATAGGTCACCACCGCGCTGGGCGTATTGCATACCACCAGCGCCGCGTTGTGCACGGCCTTGCGTTCGATCCAGCGCCACAGCGCGCGCACTTTCGGGTCGCGCGGGTAATTGGTGTCGGTCATCGGGTCGCGCAAGTCGAGTACCCACGGCAGGCGCGTCAGCTTGTGCAGCAGCAGGCCGATCAGGGTGGCGCTGGCAATCGGGTACGTGCTCCACAGCACTTGCGGGCGGTATTGGCGCACCAGCGCCAGCCCGGCCGGCACGGCGCCCAGGCACCAGCCGACAAAGCGGTCGGGCCAGGCCATGAAGCCGAGGTAGCGGCCGCGCCAGGCCAGGTGGCGCCCGGAATCGATGGCAAAGGCGCGCTTGACCACCGCTTCCGGCGGGATTTCCGCCAGCTGGTCCGGGCCCTGGTTGGCGTAGGCGCGCGGATGCGCCGACAGTACCAGCGGCTGCCAGCCCAGGGCCGGCAGGTATTGCGCGAACTTCAGCGTGCGCTGGATGCCGCTGCTGCCGCGCAGCGGCGGGAAATGGAAGGCCACCATCAGTACGCGCTTCACCATGCCAGCACCCATTGCGCAGTCCAGTCGGCCACCTGGTCGCGCCAGGCACGGGTGGAGAAAGTGTGGTCGGCGCCGGCCAGGGTGTGCTGCTGCACGGCGGGGGCCGCCAGCGCTTGCTGCCAGCGGCGCGAAGCCTTGGTCATGTCGAGGAACTCCTGCGCCGTCAGGTCGGCGCCACTGAAAATGAACAGGACGCGGCCCTGGAAGCGTTGCATCGCCTCCAGCAGGCGCGCCGGCAAGTCGGCACTCAGGGGCGGCGCGCTGCCGTCGCGCGCGATGGCCGCTGCCGGCCCGGCCGGCTGCTCCGGCGCGGCGGGCCGGCGCGCCGCGCCAAGCAGGCCGAGCATGGAGTGCAGCGCGGCCCGGGCGGCAAAGCGGCCGCTGAACAGCTTGCGCCACAGCTCCGGCTCGCGCAGGCGCTGCCAGTAGTAGTGCTTGAGGGTGCTGCGCGCCAGGCCGGCAGCGGTGCGGGCCCAGGGATTGAGCAGCACCAGGCCGGCCACGCGCGCATCGCGGTGGCCGTAAAACAGGGCAGCGGCGGCGCCGTCGCACAAGCCCCACAGCACTACCTCGCGCAAGCCCGGCAGCGCGGCCTGGAAGGCGTCGATGGCGGCGCCGATATCCTCTTCCACCTGTTCGAAGCCGCGCGCCGCGCCCGCGCTGTCGCCCAGGCCGCGGTAATCGAAGCGCAGCACCGGGATGCCGCGCGCGGCCAGTGCGCGCGCCAGCAGGGTGAACTGGCGATGGCTGCCGGCGCGGTATTGCGGACCGCCGACAATCACCAGCACGCCGCGCGCGGCGGGGCCGGCCGCCGGGCTGAGGATGCCGACCAGGGTGTCGCCGCCGCAGGCAAAGCTGAGGGCGCGGTCGTCAGGCATGGCAAGCCTCGTCCAGCAAGTTGCAGGTGGCTGCCAGCAGGGCCGGCGCTTCGGCCAGCTCCTGGGTGGCCCAGAACTGGGGACCGGGCGCCAGGCGCAGCGTGGCGGCCACGCCCGCCTCCTGCCAGGCCTTGAGCACGCGCGCCGCAGCCGGCGGCAGCGCGCGGCCGTCTTGCGCCACCACCTCGCACCAGTGCACCGGGCAGGGCGGCAGCAGGCGGCTGGCGTCCAGGCCGTCGAAGCCCAGTGCCAGGGCCGGCGCCAGGGTATAGCCGGCGATCTCCAGGGCCGCGCCGCGCGCCAGTTCGGCGCGCAGGCTGGCCGTGCCGCCTGCGCCGCCTTCCTCGCCCAGCATCCGGGCCGCGACCTGCAGGCGCAGGAATTGGGTCAGGTGGGCGCTGCCCTGCAGCACCGGTTGCCACAGCAGGAGCGCGGCCGGGGCCGCGGCGGCGCGGCTGGCATAGTCGAGCGCCAGCAGCGCGCCCAGGCGCAGGCCCCACAGGCCGGGCGGCTGCGGCAGTGCCGGCCCCAGGGTGGCGGCCAGCCATTGCAGGCCGCTGGCGACGTCGGCCAGCCAGCTGTCCCAGCTGGCGTCGCCGAAATCGCCGGCGCTGTCGCCGCAGCCGTGCAGGTCGAGCTGCAGCACGGCATAGCCCTGGCGCGCCAGGGCCGCCGCCTGCAGCGCCGCCATGCGGCGCGCCTTGTTCATTTCTTCGCCGAAGGGCGGCAGGTACAGCCAGGCGCCGCGGCAGGGCGCGGCCGGGGCATGGTACAGCCCGAAGCGCGCCGCGCTGCCCTGGCCGATGAACAAAGGCTGTACCGGTGGCGGCATTATGCAGTCAGCTTGTGCTGCACGAACGCTGCCAGGCTGCCCAGGGTGGCGAAGGTGGCGGCGTCGATCTCGTCGTCGTCGATGGTGAAGCCGAACTGTTCTTCCAGGGCGCCGATCAGTTGCACCACCGCCATCGAATCGAGCTCGGGCAGGCTGCCCAGCAGGGCCGAGTGTTGGTCCAGGCTGCGTCCGGCGGGACCGAGGGCCAGCACATCGGTCAGGATGGTCTTCACTTCTTCCAAATACATGCGTTACTCCGTGGCAGCAATAAAAGTGACATGGTACATGGTCCGCTTTTTACCGGTCCAGCACGCCGGGCCGCGGACGGCGGCCATTTGTCGCCTGAATTGCATATTGTGCATCATTGTTGTCGATTATGGAATGGGGCGCGCTGTGGCTGTGGCGCGGCCGCGCTCAGCCCGGCGCGACTGCCAATTCGCTGGCGCGGCCGGCGCGCCGCTGGCGCAGCAGGGCGCGCACCGACAGGTACAGGCGCAGCGCGGGCGCCAGCACATGGCGCCGGTTCAGCACCTCCAGCGTGAAGCAGGGATTTTCCTGCTCCATCCAGAGTCCCTTGTAGGGGTCGGCGCCCAGCATGAAATCAATGCGCTCGACCTGGTCGTGGCGGTAGACATGTTCGATCAGGTGCCCGGTCAGCAGGCTGCCGGGCGAGAAGCGGTCGGCATTGCAATCCTGGGCCAGCTTGAAAATATGCGCCACCCCGTCGTTGACCAGCCAGAGCTGGCTGGCCACCACCTGCTGGTCCAGGTACAGCAAGCCCAGGCGCAGGTAGCCGCGCGCGGCGCTCCATTGCATCAGCCAATCGATGAAGGAGCGCGACGGCTCCCGCCCCTTCCAGCTATGGCCGTAGGTCGACCAGTAATGCTCGACCTGCTGCGCGGTCGGTGCGGTCACCACTTCGAAGCGGTGCGCTTCCCGTGCCAGCGCCTTGCCTTTGCGCTTGAGGGTATTCAGCAGCTGCGACGGGCGCTTGGCCCAGTAGCTGTCCAGGTCCGGGGCGTAGGCCGAATAATTGGCCGACAGCGGCACCCGCAGCACGGCATGGCCCTGGGCCGACAAGCCTTCGCTGGCCTGCTCGGCCTGCGCCAGGCTGGCCGGCGCGGCGCTCAGTTTGAGCCAGCCCTTCTCCAGCTGGTCCAGCGCTTGCAGCAGCACCTGCCAGCCTTGCGCCGGCGCCAGCAGGTCGCGGTCGATGAACAGGCCGACGCAGGGCGAATAGAAATTGCTCAGCAGCCGCACTTCCATGCTGCGCAGCAGGCCGGGCAGCCGTTCGACCGCGACCGCCAGGCAGGGCTGCTCGCCGCGCCAGGCAAACAGCCAGCTGAAGCTGCGGCCGCTGTCCGGATGCACTTCGCGTTCAAAGCGCACCAGGGCCTGGTACCAGTCCAGCGTGCAGAACAGCGGGTCGGGCTGGTGTGTGCGCAGCCAGTTCGCCAGCTCGGGCGGCAGCGGCTGGTCCATCGACAGCTCGCGCACGCGCAAGGCATTGCCGCGCTGCTCGCGCGGCGTGCCCAGCAGGCGCTTCAGGCGCGCGCGCAAGCGCCAGGCCAGGCCGACGCGGCAAGCCTGCAGGAAGGGCCGCGGGTCGCTGGCGCGCCAGTAGGTAAATGCCGGCCGCTTGCCGCCGTAGGGGCGCAGCGTGCGCTGGGCGCGCACTGCGCGCCAGTAGGACAGGGTATCGTTTTCGGCGTCGAACCAGGTGACCGGGCCGCGCAGCGCGCCCGCCTGGGCCGGCTGGCCCAAGGCCAGCTGGAATTCCTGGTAGACCTGGTTGAAGCCGGCCGCCACGCACAGCTCGAGCCAGAAGTCGGTGCGCCCGACAGTCGGCTCGATGACCCAGAAGCTGCCGTCCGGCGCGCGCTTGAGCTCGAGCGACACCGGGCCCGACATCTCGAGCCCGGCGAAGAACTGGCGCGTCAAGGCCAGCACCTCCGGCTCGTCGACGCTTTCGGCCACCGTGGTCTGGCCGCGCGCCGGCGGGAACGAGGCGATCTTGCGGCCGACCATTTCCTGCACCACCTTGCCGCGGTCGAGCACCAGGGCGCCGAAATACAGGCTCTGGTCGCCGCCGGCAATGTATTCCTGGGCCAGGATCGGCAAGTCGCCCTGGTATTGCTGCAGCAGCGCCAGCAGTTCAGGCAGGGCGTGCGCCAGGGCCGTCTTGAACGAGGACAGCGGGCGCGCCGGTTTCAGGATCACCGGGTAGCGGAAGGCGGCCACGGCCGCCTCGGCTTCGTCGACGCTGAGCAGGGTGGCCGAGCGCGGATAATTCAAGCCCTGGCTGCGGGCAGCCTGTTCCAGTTCATTCTTGCGCTGCAAGCGCAGCACGTCGGCGGCGCAAGCGGCCCAGCTCAGCAGGTAGTGCGGCAGCAGCAGCTGCATGCCCTCGCCCATCTGGCGCACATGGGTGTCATTGCTGGGGAACAGCACCACCTGGCGCCCGGCCGGCAGGCGGCTGCGCAAGGCGGCCAGGGTCGGCGCCAGGTCGGCCATCTCGGCTTCGCTGCACAGGAAAGTGCGCACGATGGCATTGCTGCGCACGCCGGGCCGCCACGCATCCTTCTCCAGGGCGTACACTTCGACTCCCGCCTCGTGCAGGCCGCGCACCACGGACAAGCCGTGGCTGCACAAGCCGACAACCAGGGCAATGGCCGGCTTCGGCGACGACGGGGGGCGGACAGGATTTTTCACGACGCGGATTGATTTTGCACAGAAAACCATATATTAAATGCAATACTCTGGCTTGTGCGTGGATTGTTGCAACAAACCCGCAGCGGCAGCGCATTACGGGATGATGCACGGCAAGGATCCTATAATTTTGCAATATAATTAATGCAATTCCTATTGACGAAGTAATATGAGCGACCTGATCCATCAATTTATTTTTGCTTCGGCGCAACGTACGCCGCAGGCCGAGGCCCTGGTGTACGGTGAACGCCGCCTGGACTATGCCGCCCTGGCCGCCGCCGTGGAAGGCGCCGCCCATGGCCTGCTGGCAAGGGGCCTGCGCCGCAGCGAGCGGGTCGCGGTCTACCTGGAAAAGAATATCGAGAACGTGGCTGCCATGTTTGGCGCAGCCTGCGCCGGCGGCGTGTTCGTGCCGGTCAACCCCCTGCTCAAGCCGGAACAGGTCGGCTACATCCTGGGCGACTGCAATGTGCGGGTGCTGGTCACCTCGGCCGACCGCCTGCGCCTGCTGGCCGGCACGCTGCCATCCTGCCCCGACCTGCACACCGTGATCGTGACCGGCAAGGCGGACGATTTGCCCAGCTTGCCGCAGCTGCACGTGCTGCCGTGGGCGGCGGCCATGCAGGATGCGCCGCCGGCCGCGCCGCACCGCTGCATCGATACCGATATGGCAGCCATCCTGTACACCTCGGGCAGCACCGGCCGCCCGAAAGGCGTGGTGCTGTCGCACCGCAATATGGTGGCGGGCGCCGTCAGCGTCTCGAGCTACCTGGAAAACACGGCGGCCGACCGCCTGCTGGCCGTGCTGCCGCTGTCCTTCGACTATGGCCTGTCGCAGCTGTCCACCGCCTTCCGCGTCGGCGCCACCGCGGTCCTGATCAACCACCTGTTCGCGGGCGACGTGCTGAAAGCCGTGGTGGCGGAAAAGATCACCGGCCTGGCGGCGGTGCCGCCGCTGTGGATCCAGCTGGCGCCGCTGGCCTGGCCGGCCGACTGCACGCTGCGCTACCTGACCAATTCAGGCGGCGCCATGCCGCGCGCCACCCTCGACGCGCTGCGCGCCGCGCTGCCGCATGCCAAGCCGTTCCTGATGTACGGCCTGACCGAGGCCTTCCGCTCGACCTATTTGCCGCCGTCCGAACTGGAGCGCCGACCCGACTCGATGGGCAAGGCCATCCCGAACGCGGAAGTGGTGGTGCTGCGCCCCGACGGCAGCGAATGCGCGCCCAACGAGCCGGGCGAACTGGTGCACCGTGGCGCCCTGGTTTCGCTGGGCTACTGGAACGACCAGGCCAAGACTGCCGAGCGCTTCAAGCCTTACGCCTCGCCGCAGTATGGCTTGCCGCTGGTGGAGATGGCCGTGTGGTCGGGCGATATCGTGCGCCGGGACGAGGAAGGGTTCCTCTATTTCATCAGCCGCAACGATGAAATGATCAAGACTTCCGGCTACCGCGTCAGCCCGACCGAGGTGGAAGAAGTGGTGTATGCGCGCGACAAGGTGGGCGAGGCGGCGGCGCTGGGCGTCAAGCACCCGAGCCTGGGCCAGGCCATCGTGCTGCTGGCCTTCCCGCGCGCCGGCGAATCCTTCACCGACGCCGAGCTGCTGGCGGCCGTCAAGCCGCACCTGCCGGCCTATATGCAGCCGCAGAAGGTGATCGTGTCCGCCACGCCGTTGCCGCGCAACCCGAATGGCAAGATCGACCGCAAGCTGCTGTCGACCCAGTACGAAAACATCTTCGCGGAGGGCGTATGAGCATGGACGCACCGCGCCGGGCGCAACACGCGCCGCTGCTGCAGTTCGCGGTCGAAGACGACTGCCTGCTGATCGGCGGCATCCCGCTGCCGCGCCTGGCGGCCCGCGTCGGCCAGACCCCGTTTTACGCCTACTCGCGCGCCGCCATGACGCAGCGCGTGGCCGAACTGCGGGCCGCGCTGCCGCCGGACGTGCACCTGCATTACGCCATGAAGGCCAACCCGATGCCGGCCGTGGTGCAGCATATGGCGAGCCTGGTCGACGGCATCGACGTCGCTTCCGGCGGTGAACTGCGGGTGGCGCTCGACAGCGTGATGGCGCCGGCCAGGATCAGTTTTGCCGGCCCCGGCAAAAGCGAAGCCGAACTGTCCTGCGCGCTTGCCGCCGGCATCGTGCTGAACCTGGAATCGGAAGGCGAGATGGAGCGCGCCGCCGTGCTCGGCCAGCGCCTGGGCGTGGTGCCGAAAGTGAATGTGCGGGTCAACCCGGACTTCGAGCTGAAATCGTCCGGCATGAAGATGGGCGGCGGCCCCAAGCAGTTCGGCGTCGATGCCGAACGGGTGCCGGCGATGCTGGCGCGCATCGGCGCGCTGGGGCTCGATTTCCATGGCTTCCACATCTTCAGCGGTTCGCAGAACCTGAAGGCGGCGGCGCTGCAGGAGGCCCACGAAAAGACCTTCGCGCTGGCGCTGCGCCTGGCCGAAGCGGCGCCGCGCGCGCCGCGCATCCTGAACATCGGCGGCGGCTTCGGCATTCCCTACTTCCCGGGCGAAGAAAGGCTCGACCTGGCTGCGGTGGGGGCGAACCTGGCGCGCCTCATGGATGAGGTGCGGCCGCGCCTGCACGGCGCCGAGGTGGTCATCGAGCTGGGCCGCTACCTGGTCGGCGAAGCGGGCGCTTATGTGTGCCGCGTGGTGGACCGCAAGGAATCGCGCGGCCAGGTCTACCTGGTGACCGACGGCGGCCTGCACCACCACTTGTCGGCCTCCGGCAATTTCGGCCAGGTGATCCGCAAGAATTATCCGGTAGTGATCGGCACCCGTGTGGCCGGCGGCCCGCGCGAGCAGGCTTCGGTGGTGGGGCCGCTGTGCACCCCGCTCGACCTGCTGGCCGACCAGATGGAACTGGGCCAGGCGCAGGCGGGCGACCTGGTGGTGGTATTGCAATCCGGCGCCTACGGCGCCACGGCCAGCCCGGCGGCATTCCTCAGCCACCCGGCCGCGGTCGAAGTTTTCGTGTAAGCGGAAGGGAAGCATATGAGCGGGATCTGTGGATGGATGGGGCTGGCCGCTGCGCCGGAATTGCTGGAGCAGATGGCAGCGCCGCTGTCCCGCTTCGACCAGGGCACGCTGCATGCCCGCTGCGGCCAGCGCAGCGCGCTGGCGGTGGCGGCGCTGGACGGCAGTGCCGACGTGTACCAGCGCGATGGCTTGCTGGTGGCCCTGTGGGGCCAGCCGCGCCTGGATGACCCGGCGCTGGCGGCGCAGGCGGCCGGGCAGGGCGTGGCCGCCACGGTCGCCACCCTGTGGTCGCAGGGCGCGCAGCGCACCTGTGCACAGATCCACGGCTGCTTCACGCTGGCCATCCTCGATGAACGCAGCGGCGAGGCCTTGCTGGCCACCGACCGCATGGGCATCCAGCCGCTGAACTGGCAGCTGGCCGGCGAAACCCTGGTGTTTGCCAGCTCGGCCGATGCGCTGCTGCGCCACCCGCTGACGCCCGGCGTACTCGACCACCAGGGCCTGTACAACTACGTCTATTTCCACATGGTGCCGTCGCCGGCCACCGTGTACCAGGGCCAGCAGCGCCTGCTGCCCGGGCGCTACCTGCACTACCGCCAGGGCCGCGTCGAAGAACACACCTACTGGCGCATGCAGTTCGAGGAAGACGGCAAGCGCTCGTTCGGCGAACTGAAGGAAGATTTCCTGTCGCTGCTGCGCCACAGCGTGAAGCAAGCCGCGGGCGAGCGCAAGGTCGGCGCCTTCCTGTCCGGCGGCACCGACAGTTCGACCATCGCCGGCATGCTGACCCAGGTCGGCGGCGTGGCGGCCGACACCTATTCGATCGGTTTCGAAGCCCAGGGCTACGACGAAATGGAATATGCGCGCCTGGCCTCGCGCCATTTCGGCACCCGGCACCATGAATACTATGTGACGCCGGACGACGTGGTGGCGGCCATCCCGCAAGTGGCGGCCGTGTTCGACCAGCCTTTCGGCAATGCGTCGGCGGTGCCGGCCTACTACTGCGCGCGCATGGCAAAAGCCGACGGCGTGCAGCGCATGTTCGGCGGCGATGGCGGCGACGAGCTGTTCGGCGGCAACGAGCGCTATGCCAAGCAGCACGTGTTCGAGCTGTACGAGCGGGTGCCGCGCCTGGTGCGCAAGGCCCTGCTGGAGCCGGCCGTGTTCAACTTCCCCGGCGGCGAGCGGGTGCGCCTGCTGCGCAAGGCGCGCAGCTATATCGAGCAAGCCTCGGTCGGCATGCCGGCGCGGCTGGAAACCTATAACCTGCTGGGCCGCTACGGCCCGCAGCAAGTGTTTACCGACGACTTCCTGGCGGCGGCCGACATCGGCAACCCGATCGCTACCCTGGAGCGCAACTACGGCCGCAGCGAAGCGCGCTCCCTGATCAACCGCATGCTGGCGCTGGACTTGCAGATCACGCTGGCCGACAACGACTTGCCGAAAGTGATGAAGGCTTGCGAGCTGGCCGGCGTCGAGGCGGCTTTCCCCTTCCTGAACGATGCCCTTGTGGCTTTTTCGGCAGGCCTGACCCCGCAGCAGAAGCTGAATGGCACCCAGTTGCGCTGGTTCTTCAAGGAAGCATTGCGCGGCTTCTTGCCCGATGCCATCATCAGCAAACAGAAACACGGTTTCGGCCTGCCGTTCGGCGTCTGGCTGCAGCAGCACCGCTCCCTGCAGCAGCTGGCGGCGGACAGCCTGAGCGACCTCAAGGCGCGCAAGGTGGTGCGCGGCGAGTTCATCGAACAACTGGTCGGCACCCACCTGAAAGAGCACGCCGGCTACCACGGCACCATGGTCTGGGTGCTGATGATGCTGGAGCAATGGTTCCGCGCCCACCGCAACGCATAACAAACGATACGCTTACTGAGGACAATATGGCACATCGCGTAACCCGGCTGGCCGTTGCCGCCACCCTGGCCGCCAGCGCACTGCTGGCCGGCTGCAAGTCGGATACCCCGGAAAGCCTGCTGGCCGATGCCAAGCAGCTGCAGCAGAAAGGCGACCGCAAGGGCGCCCAGATCCAGCTCAAGAATGCGCTGGCCAAGGACCCCAACAACGGCGAGGCGCGCTACCAGCTGGGCAAGCTGTCGCTGCAATTGGGTGATCCGGTGTCGGCGGAAAAGGAAGCGCGCCGCGCGCTCGAATTGAAATACCGGCCGCAGGACAGCGAACTGCTGCTGGCCGAGGCCTTGCTGCGCCTGGGCGACATGCAGAAGATGCTCGATGAAACGGAAAAGTTCCAGCAAAGCCCGGCCATGCTGGCGGTGCGCGGCGAGGCCCTGATCGGCCTGCGCAAGCTCGATGAGGCGAAAAAGCAATTCCAGAGCGCCCTGGATGCCGAACCCAACAGCGCAGACGCGCTGACCGGCATGGCGCGCCTGGCGGCCATCGGCAACGACCTGGAGGGCGCGCGCGCGCTGGCCGAGCAGGCCATCGCCAAGGACGGCGGCAATATCAATGCGCTGACGTTCAAGGGCGAGCTGCTGCGCGCCCAGTCCAAGCCGGAAGAGGCGCGCGCCGCCTTTGCCGAAGTACTCAAGCTGGACCCGACCAATAGCGGCGCCAACCTGGAGCAGGCTTACCTCGACATCGTGGCCGGCAAGCTCGATTCCGCCCAGGCCGCCATCAATGCCGCCAAGAAGACCGCGCCGCGCAGCCTGACCACCTTGTACACCCAGGCCCTGCTCGACTATTCGCGCGGCAATTACACGGCAGCGCGCGACAACCTGCAAACCATAGCCAAAGGCGCGGCCAAACATGCGCCGAGCCTGCTGCTCTCGGGCGCGGTCGATTTCCAGCTCGGCACGCTGAAGCAGGGCGAGGCCAAGTTGCGCACCTATCTCGAAATGCAGCCGGGCAATGAGTTTGCCCGCAAGCTGCTGGCGGCCACGCTGTTGCGCGGCAACAACCCGGCGGAAGCGCAGAAAGTGCTGGAACCGGTGCTGAAGGGCCAGGTCAGCGATGGCAGCCTGCTGGAACTGTCGGCGCAAGCCCATATGCTGCAGCGCGAACCGGCCAAGGCCGCCGCCCTGCTGGAGCAAGCCGTCGCGCTCAACCCGAAACGCGCCGCCAGCTATATTGCCCTGGGCGGAGCCCGCATCGCGCTGGGCGAGCGCGACAAAGGCCTGGCCATGCTGCAGAAGGCGCTCGAGCTGGAGCCCGACTCGCTGCCGGCCGCGACTGCGCTGGCGCGCACCCAGCTGGCCATGGGCAACTACGACCAGGCCCTGGCCGTGCTGGCCAAACAGGATGGCAAGCATGGCAAGGATGCTGAACTGCACGTCTTGCGCGGCCACGTGCTGCTGGCCAAGCAGGACAAGGCCGGCGCCCGCGCCGCCTTCGGCAAGGCGGTGGAACTGGCGCCGGCCAGCTATGCCACGGTGGTCAACCTGGCGCAGCTTGAAATGATGGAGCAAAAGCCCGATGCCGCGCGCCAGCACTTGCTGAAACTGCTGGACAAGGACAAGGACAATGTCCCGGCCATGACGGCGCTGGCGCAACTGGCCGAGCGCGCCAAGCAGCGCGACGAAGCCGCCCAATGGCTGGAAAAAGCCGCCACCGTCGACCCCGATGCGCTGGTGCCGGCGGTGCGCCTGGCCGGCTACTACCTGCAGACGCGCCAGCCGGCCAAGGCGGTGGCGCATATGCGCAATGTGCTGATCGTGCATCCGGCAGCGCCGCTGGCGCTGGAAATGATGGGCCGCGCGCAGCAGATGACCGGCGACACCGATGGCGCCTATGAAAGCTATAGCAAGCTGGTCAGCGTGGCGCCGAAGCTGCCGCAGCCCCAGCTTTACCTGGCCAGCGTCCAGGTGCAGAAAAAGGATTTGCCGGGCGCCCAGTCGAGCGTGAAGCGCGCGCTGGGCCTCGATCCGGGGTCGGTGCCGGCGCATATGCTGCAGGCGGACCTGGCCCTGCTGCAGAACAAGCCGGACGATGCGCTGGCCGTGGCGCGCAGCCTGCAAAAATCCCAGCCCAAGCAGCCCAGCGGCTTCCTGCTCGAAGGCGACTTGCAGATGCGCGCCAGCAAACCGGCGCTGGCCGTGGCGCCTTACCAGCAAGCGTTCGCACTGGCGGCGCGGCCGGACCTGGTGCTCAAGCTCAGTGCGGCACTGCGCGCGGCCAACCGCGGCGCCGAAGCCGATGCCCAGATCGCCGCCTGGCGCAAGGCGCATCCGGACGAGCCTTTGGGCCTGATGTATGCTGCCGAGCAAAACCTGGCCGCCAAGCAATACAAAGCCGCCATCGGCCAGCTGGAAAGCGTGATTGCCAAGATGCCGGACAACGCCATGGCGCTCAACAACCTGGCCTGGGCCTACCAGCAGGACAAGGACAAGCGCGCCCTGGCGACGGCCGAGAAGGCCCAGCAACTGGCCGGCGACAACCCGACCGTCATGGATACCCTGGGCTGGATCCTGGCCGAGCAGAACCAGCTCGAGCGCGCACTGACGGTGCTGAAGAAGGCCAGCGACCTGGCGCCCAAGGCGTCCGACATCCGCGGCCACTATGCGGCGGCGCTGTGGAAAAAGGGCGACAAGGCGGGCGCCCGCAAGGAACTGCAGGCCGCCATGGCCGATGCACGCTTCGCCCAGACCGACGAAGCACGTAACTTGCAAAAGCAATTTGAATAACTAGCAACTTCTGCGCAGTAAAACCCGCACGCGCGCAGCCGCGTGCGGCCACCCCCTCCTCTACGCCTATTGTGTTATCGAAAACAATAGAGTCATTTTCCCAACATTTACTTCGCAGGTATTGTGCAGCGGGCGCTGCCATGCCAACATGTAGAAAGTTAGTAATTTTTACATAACTCACTTGCAACCCGATACATTTTCGTCCCGGCATCAATCGTGCGCACCCCCGCAAGTGTAATCAACTATATTTTGCCGTTGAGCACGGCGTCCGCGCCGCTCGCCGTGCTCATTGGTAGTGGCAAGCCGTAAGGCTTGCGGGTACCAAAGGAGGAAGAGCCATGAATGGAACTGCCATCCCTGTGCTGGAAGCCGAGCCCATCCGGAAGACTCCAGCCGACTCCCATGCGCGCGCCACGCTCGAGGACTTGCTTCCGGAAAATATGGAAGACCTGGTCACCGACGAAAAATCTTTTGGTATACGCATGATCGATACGGTTGAAGGCCGCAGCAAGGCTAGCCTGCTAATCAACAAAATGTACTCCTGGCGTGGCTATGCCGGGACCCATAAACTCAGCGATGATCCGAACCGGATCACGCTGACCGCCAGCGACAAGGGCGAAGTGGTCGGTACCCTGACCCTCGGGCTGGACTCTTCGATCGGCATCATGGCCGATGAAATTTTCAAGGAAGAGGTCGATTCGGTGCGCATGATCCCGGGCGCCCGCGTGTGCGAGATCACCAAGCTCGCTTTCGACAATGGCGGCAGCAAGTCGCAGATGGCATCGCTGTTCCACCTGTCGGTGATTTACGCGCGCGACCTGCACCACTGCACCCACATCTTCATCGAAATCAACCCGCGCCACCGGCGCTTCTACGAAGCCATGCTCGGCTTCAAACGGCTGGGCGAACTGAAGACCAATCCGCGCGTCGATGCGCCGGCCTACCTGCTGGTGGTCGAACTGGCCCATGTCAGCGAACAGATTGAAAAATACGGCGGCCAGGGCGCGGAAGTGGCGATGGCGGCGCGTTCCTTCTATCCGTTGTTCTATTCGCCGCGTGAAGAATGCGGCATTGTGCAGCGCCTGAAGAACCTCCAATAGTCTATTGAGATTTGATAGTCGATTGACAATTATTGTGGTATTGTCAATATCCTGACCACCATGCAGGGGTTTCCATGCCACGTCGCGAGAACCGGGGGGCGCAGCGCGCCCTCGCCATCTTCGGCAGCCTGATGCTGGCTGTCGGCCTGTCCGGCTGCCTCAAGTCCGAAACCAGCGCCACGCTGATGACGGAAGCCCAGCAGTATCTGCAGAAGGGCGACAGCAAGGCGGCCCTGATCCAGCTCAAGAACGCCGCCGACAAGAGCCCGCAGGACGGCGAAATCCGCTTGCTGCTGGCGCGCGTCTACAACGACAACAACGAGCCCGCCCTGGCTGAAAAGGAAATCCGCAAGGCGCTCGGCCTCAATATCGAGCGCGTCCGCGCCTTGCCGCAGCTGCTGCGCGCCTTGCTGGCGCAGGACAAGGCGCAGCAAGCGCTCGATGAAAGCAGCGCCGACGCGGCCCATGCCAAGCCGGCCCTGCTGGCGCTGCGCGGCGATGCCTGGCTGGTGCTGGGCGACAGCGCCAAGGCCAGGGAAGCTTATGCGCAAGCGCTGGCCGGCGAACCCGGCCAGGCGAATGCGCTGCTGGGCCAGGCGCGCCTGGCCCAGCAGGCTGGCGATAGCGCCGGCGCGGTGGCGCTGGCCGAACAGGCGCAGCGCAGCCATCCGCAAGACCTGGCCGTGCTGCGCTACCAGGCTGCGCTGCTGCGCAAGCTGGGCCAGAGCGAGGCCGCGCTGGCGGCGCTGGGCCGGGCCCTCGGCGTACAGCCCGACCACCTGCTGGCCCGCGTCGAGCGCACCGACCTTGAAATCGCGCTCAAGAAATTCGACGCCGCCAAGGCCGATATCGGCGAACTCGACAAGCTGCACCCGGACACCCCGCATACGCTCTACCTGCAAGCCCTGCTCGACCACACCCAGGGCAAGCATAGCGAAGCGCAGGCCAGCCTGCTCAAGCTGCTGAAGGTGGCGCCCGGCCATATGCCGACCGTGCTGCTGGCAGGGGCCAACGAACTCAAGCTGGGCAATGCCACCGCGGCGCAGGGCTACCTGAACGCCTACCTGGAGAAATTCCCGGACGACCTGTTTGCGCGCAAGCTGCTGGCGCAGTCCCTGCTGGCCACCAGGCAGCCGGCTGAAGCGGCGGCAGCACTGGCGCCGTTGCTGCGCAGCGGCGCCAAGGACCCGCAGCTGCTGGTGCTGGCCGGCGAATCGAACCTGCGCAACAAGGACTACGCTGCGGCCTTGCAGTATTTCGAACAGGCGGCGCAGGTGCTGCCCAATGAAGCGACGCTGCACTTGTCGATCGGGCTGGCCCAGCTGGGCCAGCGCCAGTATGACAAGGCGCTTGAGCAGCTGCAGCGGGCCACCGAGCTCGACCCCAAGTCGGAGCAGGCCGCGCTCTACCTGATCCACACCGAAATCAGCATGCGCCGCTACGACAAGGCGCTGGCGGCAATCAAGGCTTACCACGCCAGCCAGAAGGACAGCGCCGTGGTGCGCAACCTGGAAGGCGGCATTTACCTGGCGCAGAAGAACGCGCCGGCGGCGCGCGCGGCCTTTGAGAAAGCCGTGGCCCTGCAGCCGAACCACCTGGCCGCCAACCTGAACCTGGCCCAGCTCGACTTGCAGGACAAGCAGCCGGAAGCGGCCCGCCAGCGTTTCGCCATCGTGCTGCAGCACGACCCGCACAATGTCGGCGCCATGACGGCGCTGGCCGATATTTCCAGCCAGCAGGGCAAGGGCGGGGAAGCGCTCGGCTGGCTGGAAAAAGCGGTGGCGGAAAAGCCCAAGGCCAGCGAGCTGGGCACGCGCCTGGCCCATGCCTACCTGCAGGCCGGGCAGGTCGCCAAGGCCAGCACACTGGCGCGCCAGCTGCAGCTGGACGATCCTGCCAGCCCCTACCTGGCCGAATTGCTGGGCCAGGTGCAGTTGGCCAACAAGGACGCCAGCGGCGCCCTGGAAAGCTTCGGCAAGATGGTGCAGCTGGAACCGAAATCGCTGCGCGCCTGGTTCGGCATGGCAACCGCCCACCTGATGCTGAAAAATGCCGCGGCCGCCAGCAGCGACTTGAAAAAAGTGCTGGCGATCGACCCGAAATACCGCCCGGCGCGCCTGGCGCTGGCGGAAATCGCCCAGCAGCAGAACCGCCCGGCCGAAGTCCTGGCCATCGCGCGCCAGATGCAGAAGGAAGAAGGGCAGCAGGCGGCCGGCTATGTGCTGGAAGGCGACCTGCTGGCGCGCCAGCAGAAATACAAGGAAGCGGTGGCGCTGTACGAAACGGCCTATGGCTATGAAAAGGACGGCCGCATCCTGCTGGCCCTGCACCGCACCCTGCTGGCAGCGGGCCTGCCGCGCGACGCCGACCAGCGCCTGGCACAGCACCGCAAGGAACAGCCGGGCGACCTGGCCGCCGCCATGTATGCGGCCGAACTGGCCCTGTCGCGCCAGCAGTATGCCGCTGCGGCGGCCGACCTCGAGCTGGTATTGAAGACCGCGCCCGACAGCCCGGTGGCGCTGAACAACCTGGCCTGGGCCTACAGCCAGATGAAAGACCCGCGCGCCATGGCCACGGCCGAGAAGGCGCTGAAGGCGGCGCCGGACAGCCCGGCCGTGCTCGATACCACCGGCTGGCTGCTGGTGGGCAAGGGCGACACCGGGCGCGCGCTGCCGCTGCTCAAGCGCGCCAGCACGCTGCAGCCGGCCAATGCCATGCTGCGCTACCACCTGGCGGTTGCGCTCAGCCAGTCGGGCGACAAGAAGGGCGCCCGGGTGGAGCTGGAAAAACTGGTGGCTGCCGGCACCTCGTTCCCGCACCTGGACGATGCCATTGCTTTGCTGAAAGTCCTGAACGGCAGTTAAGCGCGATGAGCGACCCCTTCATCTACAGCAAGGCCTTTGCCCGCAATATCGGCTGGGTCACCGAAGCCGAGCAGGCCAGCCTGCGCGGCAAGCGGGTGGCCATTGCCGGCGCCGGCGGCGTCGGCGGCGTGCACCTGATGACCCTGGTACGCCTGGGCGTCGGCTCCTTCCACATTGCCGACTTCGACAAATTCGACCTGGCCAACTTCAACCGCCAGGTCGGCGCCATGCAATCGACGCGCGGCTTGCCGAAGATCGACGTGATGGCGCGCATGGCGCGCGACGTCAATCCCGAACTCGAGATCAAGACCTTCCCGGACGGAATCAATGCCGGCAACCTCGAGGCATTTTTCGACGGCGTCGACATTTACATCGACAGCCTCGACTTCTTCGCCTTCGACATCCGCCAGCAGACCTTCGCCCTGTGCGCCGCGCGCGGCATCCCGGCCACCACCGTGGCGCCGCTGGGCATGGGCGCGGCGCTGCTGAACTTCCTGCCGGGCCGGATGACGTTTGAAGAGTATTTCGGCTGGGGCCAGCTGCCCGAAAGCGACAAGGCGATCCGCTTTGTGGTCGGGCTGGCGCCGGCCGGCCTGCACCGGCCCTACCTGGTGGTGCCGTCGGCCGTCAATTTCGCCGAACGGCGCGGGCCGTCGACCATCATGGCTTGCCAGCTGTGCGCCGGCATCGCCGCCACCGAAGCGCTCAAGATCCTGCTCGGGCGCGGCGATGTGCGGGCGGCGCCGCACGGCATGCAGTTCGATGCCTACCGCAACCAGCTGGTGCGCACCTGGCGCCCCGGCGGCAACAACAACCCGATCCAGCGCCTGGCCATCATGATCGGCAAGCGCGCCTTTGCGAAAATGGCCCAATCATGACTACCATCGAACAGATCCTGGACCTGGCGCGCTGGGCCCCCAGCGGCGACAACACGCAGGTGTGGCGCTTCGAAATCCTGGCGCCGGACCATGTGGCCGTGCACTGCCACGACACGCGCGAGCACGTGGTGTACGACCTGGACGGGCATCCGAGCCAGGTCGCCGTGGGCGCCATGCTGGAAACCATGGCGCTGGCCGCCAGCGGCCATGGCCTGCGCGCCGATGCGCTGCGGCGCGGCGACAGCCCGGATACCCACCCCGTGTTCGATGTGCGCTTCACGCCTGATGCCGCCATCAAGCCCAGCCCGTTGCTGGCGGCGATCACCACGCGCAGCGTGCAGCGCCGCCCGCTCAGCACGCGGCCGCTGAGCGCGCAGGAAAAGCAGGCGCTGGAAGCGGCGGTCGGTCCGGCGCACCAGGTGCAGTGGATCGAAGGCTTCGGCGGCCGCTGGGCGGCGGCGCGGCTGATGTTCAACAACGCCAAGCTGCGCCTGACCATGCCGGAAGCGTACGAGGTCCACCGCAGCATCATCGACTGGGGCAAGACGCACAGCCCGGACAAGGTGCCGGACCAGGCGCTGGGCGTCGACCACGGCACCCTGGCCCTGATGAAGTGGGCGATGGCGAGCTGGCAGCGGGTCAACACCATGAATACCCTGATGGGCACCTGGGCCCCGCGCCTGCAGATGGACCTGCTGCCCGGCATGGCCTGCGCCGCCCACTTCGTGATCCGTGCCAGCCGCGCGCCGGCCGGCATCGACGATTACGTGGCCGCCGGCCGCGCCACCCAGCGCTTCTGGCTGACCCTGACCACGCTCGGCCTGCACATGCAGCCGGAAATGACTCCGCTGATTTTCGGCCGCTATGTGCGCCATGCACTGCGCTTCACCCGCCTCGACAAGCTGCAGGAGTCGGCGCGCCGCCTGTATGGCCAGCTCACCGGCGTGATCGGCGCCGCGCCGGAAACCGCGGTCTTCATGGGCCGCCTCGGCGCCGGCAAGGCGCCCACGGCGCGCTCGCTGCGCAAGCCGCTGGCCGAGCTGATGAAATAGGCCGGGCGGCCCATGATGCAGCGCAAGAAAATCCTGTTCGTTGCCGAAGCCGTCACGCTGGCGCACGTCGGCCGCCCGCTGGCGCTGTCGGCCAGCCTCGACCGTACCGAGTACGAAGTGCACTTTGCCTGTGCCGACCGTTACGGCTTTTGCTTCGAAGGCGCGGACCTGGTGCGCTGGACCATCCACAGCATCCCGAACCAGCAATTCCTGCAGGCGCTGGCGGATGGCAAGCCGGTGTATGACGCGGCGACGCTGGCCGGCTATGTGGAAGAAGACCTGCAACTGCTGCGCCAGGTCCGGCCCGATGTGGTGGTGGGCGACTTCCGCCTGTCGCTGTCGATCAGCGCGCGCCTGGCCGGCGTGCCCTATGTCTCGCTGATCAATGCCTACTGGAGCCCCTTCGTGGAGCAGGAATACATCGTGCCCAGCCTGCCGCTGACACGCTTCCTGCCGATCCCGCTGGCCAATGCGCTGTTCAAGCTGGCGCGCCCGCTGGCATTTGCACTGCACACCATTCCGCTCAACAAGGTGCGGCGCCGGCATGGCCTGCCGTCGCTGGGCTGGGACCTGAACCGGGTGTATACCGATGCCGACTACACCTTGTACGCCGATGTGCCGGAACTGTTCCCGCCGCACGACCTGCCCGCCAACCACGCCTTCATCGGCCCCGTGCTGTGGTCGCCGCCGCTGCCGCTGCCAAACTGGTGGGACCAGTTGCCGGCCGGGCGTCCGCTGGTGTACGTGACCGTGGGCAGCTCGGGCCATGGCGCCTTGCTGCCCGGCGTGCTGCGCGCGCTGGCCGGCTTGCCGCTGACGGTGCTGGCCGCCACCGTGGGCATGGTCAAGCTCGATGCGGTGCCGGACAACGCGCGCGTGGCCGACTTCCTGCCGGGCGAAGAGGCGGCGCGCCGCGCCGCGCTGGTGATCTGCAACGGCGGCAGCCCGACCAGCCACCAGGCGCTGGCGGCCGGCGTGCCGCTGGTGGGCATTGCCGGCAACCTCGACCAGTTCCTGAATATGCAGGGAATTGTCGCGGCCGGTGCCGGAGCGCTGCTGCGGGCCGACCGCTTCGATGAGGCGGCGCTGCGGCAGGCCGTGGAAGGCTTGCTGGCCACGCCGGCCGCGAGCGCTGCCGCGCGCCAACTGATGGTCATATTCGGTAACTATCGGTCGTCGGAATCTTTTAGCAAGTTACTGTCGAAAATCCTTACAACGACATAAGTTAATACCAACATGGTACTAACAGTAATCTTGCAAGTTATTGATTTCTATGGGAACCGGGTGACTGGCACAACTATTGCTCATAGGAGTATGTGCCCGCTGCGAGGCCGGAGAGCAGCAAAAGGTCAAAACAGCCCCTTAACTCAGGAGTCAAAACAATGAAGATTTTCCGCAAACTGCTCCCGCTCGCTACTGCAGCCAGCCTGCTGTTCGCTGCTGGTGCAGCCCAGGCAGATGTGATCACCCCATTCACCATCAAGGACGGCACCAATGTCCTGGCGACCAATGTCAATTCGCTGGACTGGGCTGAAACCGGCAGCGGCCTGGCCAAGGGCATCGGCCCCTTCGGTTCCCCGCTGCAAGTTGGCTCCACTTTCGAATTCCTGTACCAGGCCACCCTGGTCGGCAAGGCTGGCGGCACCGGCAGCCCATCGCTGGGCGGCCGCCTGGACGGCGAAGCGAACGGTTCGGCTGACGGCCTGTTCGAGATCACCATCGCTGCCCGCATGACCGAAGTCGTGTCCAGCGTCGTGCCAGGCCCAGGCGGCACCGCCACCGCCAACTTCAACCTGGCGCCAGGCCAGAACCAGGTCGCGATCTACTTCGATACCAACCAGAACGCCAATACCGCGACTGGCGTCGGCTTCGACGACGGCATCATGATCGCCCTGTTGACCATCGATTCCAACTCGTCCGTGTTCCAGCTGCTGGCACCGAATAACGGCCAGGGTTCCGCCCGCCTGCACGCAGGCCTGCTGTCGCCGACCGACTTCATCGACGCCAACTACCTGGAAGGCGTGACCAGCCTGCTGTTCGGCATCGACTTCCAGTCGAGCCTGAACTATCCGGCTGACACCTCGACCACCACCGGCTTCCACCGCAACGGTTCGAGCAACAACGGCGACCCGTTCGGCACCGAAGTGGTGGCCCGCAACGACATCCTGTTCAAGGTTGATGGCTCGAACCGCTTCACCCGCGTGCCGGAACCAGGCACCATGCTGTTGATGGGCATTGGCCTGCTGGGTCTGGCTCGCCTGCGTCGCCGCGCCTAAGCCGCGATGCTTCCGGGAACCGCGCTTCGGCGCGGTTTTTTTATTGTGGCGGCTTGAACATCTTGCCCACTTCGCGGATCACCATGCTGTGCGGGAACAGGCCGGCGAAGAAGCGCTGCTTGTACGTGCCCTTGATCGAGGCTACCACCGGGTCGCCCTTGGCCAGGCCCGCCAGCGAAGCTTTCACTACTTCGGCCGTGCTGCCGCGCGTGGCCAGGGCGCTGGCGTAAGCGCCGGCCTTGGCGTCGAATTCGGTGTCGGTGGGTCCCGGCACCAGGGTCTGCACCAGGATGCCGCGCTCCTTCCATTCGCCGTGCAGGGCCTGGCTGAAGCTTTGCACGAAGGCCTTCGAGGCGGCGTACACCGCCATGTACGGCACCGGCTGGTAGCTGGCCTGCGACGAGACATTGATCACCGCGCTGCCCGCATGCGATGCCAGGTCGGGCAGGAAGTGGTAGCACATTTCCACCATGGCGCTGTTGTTGACCTCGATCATGTCGCGGTAGTCATTGAGCTCCCAGTGTTCGAGGCGGTTCCAGCGCCCCATGCCGGCGATATTGCACAGCAGGCGGATGCGGATGCCAACCGCGTCGAGGCGCTCCTTGACATGGGCCACCGCGCCTGGTTTGGCGAGGTCGACGCGTACCACTTCGGCCCTGGCGCCCAGCTCCTGCTCGACGCGCTGCGCCAGTTCCTGCAGGCGTTCTGCGCGCCGTCCCACCAGCACCACGTTGACGCCGTTGCGCGCCAGTTCGCGCGCGAATTCGGCGCCGATGCCGCCCGAGGCGCCCGTTACCAGCGCCCAGTGGCCGCGCAAATCTTCAAGCTTGATCATCGTAGATTCCTTTTCCCGTCAGGTGGCGCGCCACGCGCAGGGCGTTGGCGGCAATCGTCAGGCTGGGATTGGTCCCGCCGCTGGACGGGAAGAAGGAGCCATCCACCACGTACAGGTTGGACAGGCCGTGGGCGCGGTTGTTGGCATCGAGCACGCTGCTGCGCGCATCGCTGCCGAAGCGGCAGGTGCCGCAGACGTGGGCAATGCGCTGGTTATTGCCGGCCTGTTTCACCAGGTCAAAGGCGTAAGGCCTGAGCGCGTCCTTCATCAGCCGGCGCATGGCATCGATGCGTGCCGCAGCATGCGGACGTACGCGGTACTCGAGTGCCAGCCGGGCATCGCCGCTGGCTGGCGTGACGCGGTTGTCGGCATACGGCAAGTCTTCCAGCGTGGTGGCCAGCACCAGGCGCTCGTGCACGAATTGCCTGAGGATGGGCTTCATTACCGGCTGCGCCAGCTTGAACAGGGGCGCCAGCCAGGGCAGGGCGCCTTGCCGGATATCGTCTTCCATCGACGCCGCCAGCACCGGCACCGGCGGCAGGCGGCCGAAGGATTGGACCGAGCCGAGCTTCTGGCCGTCGCGCTGGTAGAAATCATTAAAGCCGAATTCCTTTTGGCGGTTGTCGAAACCGGCCGGCGTTTTCGGCTTGATCACGTACAGGTCGATGTGGTGGCGCATCAGGTTGCGCCCCACCAGGCCGGAAGAGTTAGCCAGGCCTTTTGGCCAGTACGGGGAGGCCGACTGTAGCAGCAGGCGTGGCGTTTCCAGCGCGCCGGCAGCCAGGAACACCCGCTTGCTGCGCAAGGTCAGGCGCTGGCCGCGCTGCTCGCATACCACGCCCGTCACGGCCTCGTGCGTGGCTTCCAGCTGCACCACTTCACATTCATCCATCAGCGTGGCGCCATGCTGCGACAGGGCCGGCTCCAGGCAGACGCGGCTGGCGTCGTTCTTGCACCGGCGGTCGCACAGGTAGCCCTGGCAGGCGTCGCAGCCGTCGACAAATTCGCAGGCCAGCGGCAGGCGGTAGGGGTGCAGCGCGCGCTGCGCAAAGAACGCGAACAGTTCGCCGGCCGCGGGCGTCAGCGCCGGCGGCGCGCGGAAGTGCGCGGCCCAGTCGCCCAGTCGCTCATGGCGCAGCGGGTCCGGCGTACCGCGCACGCGGAACAGTCGCTCTGCTTCCTCGTAATGCGGCAGCAGCGCCTGGTAGGCGATTGGCCAGGATTCCGGCAAGTCGGCGTCTGCCGCCTCCGGATGCTGGGCGCGCGGCGCGAAATCAGAAGGAAAAAAACGCTCCAGCACCATGCCGTACAGGGCACTGGAACCGCCGGTGCCGCTGCCGATGAAGGGCACGAAATGCTGGATGCGCGGGCCGGCGTTGGTGCGGATGGTATCGCTGTAGCGGCCGGCGCGCTGCAGCGTGGCGCGGTGCTGCGGGCCCGGCGCGGCCGGCGCGGCAAAATGCGTTTCGGCGTAACTGTTGGTCAGCGCGCCCGGCTGCAGATGGGACTTGCCTTTTTCAAGGAACAGCACGCGCTGCCCGGCCTTTGCCAGCGCATAGCCAAGCGGCGCGCCGCCCATGCCGGTGCCGATGATGATCGCGTCCCATTCCATCGGGCAAGCATATCATCGGCGTGCGCGAATTGCTATGCGGTGCACGCAGCGTTCCGGTGCTGCTGCCGTAACGGGATGGCTGGATTTGCCGTACAGTTTCCCGATGCGCCGTACGTAGGCGCGCGTTTCATCGTAGGGCGGCACGCCGCCATACTGGTCGACCGCCTGCTCGCCGGCATTGTAGGCGGCCGTGGCCAGCGTGACGTCGCCGCTGTAGCGCGCCAGCAGCCAGCGCAGGTAAGCCAGGCCGCCGCGCAGGTTCTGCTCAGGATTGAAGGCGTCGAGCACGCAAAAACGCGAGGCGGTGGCGGGGATCAGCTGCATCAGGCCGCGCGCATCCCTGGGCGAGACGGCGCTGTGGTTGAACCCGGACTCGACGGCGATGACGGCCAGCGCCAGGGCCGGCTCGATTTCATATTCCGGCGCCAGCTTGTCGACCAGGGCCCGCAATTGCGGCGTGGCGGCGCGGTAGTCTGGGGTGGGCAAGGCGAGGTCGAGTTCTAGCGCGGGCTCGGGCGCCATGCAGGCCGGCAACGCGGCGCCGGGGGCCGCCGGCAGCAGCGCCTGCATGCGCGTGCCTGCCGCGTATCCTTGCCCGGCCGCCAGGCCGAACAGGCGCCAGGCCATGCCGTCGTCGTGCGCCACGCCGCGTGCGTTGGCATACATCCAGCCCAGCGCGTACTGGGCCTCGGGGGCGCCAAGCCGGGCGGCGCGGCAGTACAGCGCCGCTGCCTGTTCCAGGTCGCGCGCCACGCCTTCGCCGTGTTCCAGGCGCTGGGCTTGTTCATACAGGGTGGCGGCATTCTGCGCGCAGGCAGCATGGGCCAGCAGGCTGGCCGCCACGATGGCAGGGAGTCGCATGCATGCTCCGTGCAAAGCAATGTCCCAGCAATTGTAGCGGGAGCGCGCTGGCAGTTGCTGCTGTTATGCGGCCGCACCCTGCGAATTTTTGGGTGTCAAAAATGCTTTATGGAACAGGTGGCGCGCCAGGCGCAGCGGCGGCATGCGCAGCCAGTTGCCGCGCATATACAGCAGGAAGTCGGCGACTGCGGCGCCGGCGCCGCGGCAGCTCGGGTGGTGCGGCAGCAGTGCGCGCGTGAACAGTGCATCCATCACGGCCAGCAGGAGCGGCGGCGGGCCGTCGGCCGCCATGGCCGCCAGCGCGGCCGGCGGTACCCGGGTGCCCAGCAGCAGGGCGCTGTAGCGCAGGCCGTAAAACATGAAGCGCTGCAGCTGGTGCTGGCGCGCGCGCGCCGGCAGCGCTTCCCAGAAGCCGGGCTCGTGTTCAGCGAAATGCGTGAGCAGGCAATGCAGGTCCCACAGGTCGCGCAAGCCCTTGTCGAACTCGCCGTCGGCAAACAGGTGGGTGGCGCTGTGCAGCACCATGTCGAGCGGCGCCAGGACGGCCGTGTCCGGCGCTGCGCCAGCGCCCGCCAGCGTTCGCGCCGCCGCGCGCAACAGGCGCGCATCGGGGCGCTGGGCCGCCGTGCGCGGCAGGATGGTGTGGTGGACGTCGATGGCGGTCCGGCGCAGGACATGCATCATCGGCGGCAGCTCGTGCATCCATTCGCGGTAATAGCGCTGGTCGTAATGGTCGTGGTGGGTGCCGACCCAGCCGTGGCGCATCAGGGCCGCTTCCACCTGCGCCAGGCTGTCTTCCGGCACCAGGATATCGATGTCGGAAAACAGGCGGCCGGCAGCCGGCGGCAGGCTGGCGGCGGCATAGGCGCCGCCTTTCAGCAGCAGCAGCGGCAGGCCGAGGCCGGCCAGCGCCTTGCCGATCAGGCGGATTTCCCAGTAGGTGGCCTGGCGGTGGCGGCGCGCCATCACGGCGGCCCACGACAGTTGCTCGCGCGCCTGCGGCAAGGCTTGCGCCAGCATGCCGTGCTGGTCCAGCCAATGGTGCAGGGTGGCGCTCAGGTTGGCATGCGCGGCCTGGCGCAGCAGCAGGTCCCAGCCGGCCGGCGGCAGGCCGGCCAGCTGCTGCGGCGCGCGCAAGGCGCGCAACAGGAGCGGCACGTCAGCTTTCATTGAGGCGGGCGAAGGTGTCCAGGGCTTCATCCAGCGCACTATAGCGGAAGCGGAAGCCGGCTGCCTGCTCGATCAGGCGGCCCAGGGCGTGGAAGCCGGGCGCCCCCAGCACGCTGTAGTTGAAGCTGTTGCCGGCCAGTTCCATGAAGGTGGCGGCGCGCGCCAGCGGTTCCAGCGTGGTGGCGGCGCCGGCGCTGTAATGGGGGAACACGATCCAGGCCGGCGGCGCGCAGTCGGCGGCGCGCAGGACGGCGTCGCCCGGCGCGCGCATATGGGCTACCGTGCCCTTGCTGGTGTCGCGCACCGGCGTGCTCAGCACCGCATCCGGCAGGTAGGCGCGGATGATGCCGATCGAGGCGTTCTTCAGGCTGATCGGGCGCGGGTTGGGCACCAGCAGGCCGGTGTCGAGTTCGAGCAGGGTCAGCTCGTCGGACAGCAGGCGCCAGCCGCCCTTGCCGCACAGGGCGGCCGTCAGGGTGCTCTTGCCGGAGCCGGGCGGGGCCGGCAGGATGACGGCGCGGCCATGGCGTTCCAGCACCGCGGCATGCACGATCAGGTAGCGGTGGGCACGGCTCGAGACACACCAGTTCAAGCCCCACTCGAACATGGGAAAGGCGTGCTGCAAGGGCATCGGCTGGAACATTTCATAGCCGTCGCAATGCAGGCGCACCTGCGGGCGCAGCCAGCGGCGCGCCGAACGGGGGCGCCGCAATTGCAGGTGGAAGTCGGCGAAATCGCTGTCCTGCAGCAGCGGGTAGTCGCCATACAACTGGCCGATGCCGGCCGCCACGCTGGGCATGTCGGCCTGCAGCCGCACCGTGAAACGGCCGGTACGCAGGCGCAAGCCGTCACCGGCCAGGCGCGCCTGCAGCGCGGCAGGCGCCAGCGAGGCCACGCTCAGCATGGTTCCACCAGGTAGAGTTTGCCCAGGTCGGCACAGGCCAGCTGAAGCTCGGCATCGTGCCACTCGTCGGGCCCGAGTTCGCCGTCGCGCAAGGCTTGCAGCAAGCCCAGGGTCTGCTCATCCAGCAGGTGGGTGGCGCCGGACACTTCGTTGTAGAGCACGACCTGGCCGTCCCAGCTGCGGTGCAGCAGGGACTGGCCCGGCACCAGTTGCCACTGCTGCGGCATCAAGCCATGGTACCCGACAGGTAGTCGACCACTTGCTTGGCATCCCACTTCACGCCGGCGGTCGGGCTGAAGTAGCCGGTATTGCGCAGCTCATTCCAGATGTTCTGCAGCATCGGCACGCTCTGGAAGCCAGACTTGCCATCGAGTACGTTCAGGTAGGCCGCCACCAGGTGGGCGCCCAGCTTGTCGGTGTCGAAGGTGGCCCCGCTGCCGAGGATAAAGTCGAGGGTACAGCTGTCCGAACCGTAGGTGCTGTTCATCTCCAGGGTGCAGGTGAACACGCTGCGGAACTTATCGGTTGGCAAAGCGCCAGCCGGCCAGACCTTGTCCGGCAGCGGCGCCGGTGTCGGCTTCTTGCCGCCGCCCTTGCCGTTGCCTTGGCCGCCGCTGCTGTCGACCGGATCGGTATTTTTCCAATACCCCGGCGAGCGGCCGGCACAGGCGCCCGGATCGTTGGGGCGTGCGCTGACCAGGCCCGACTGGAAGCCCGACGGTCCGGCGCATACCACCGCTGCCATGCCGGGCTGGCTGTGCAGGGTCAGCAGCACGCCGGATGCTGCGGCACCGGCGCGGGTGAAGCGGCGGCGCGCAGCGCCTTTAGCGCTCAGTTGCTTGCCTGGCTGTTGTTCGTTGGCCACGTCGTCGTCCTTGCGAATTGAGATGGGCAGCTCGGCTGCCCGTGATGCTTAGTGAATAAGCAAGTACCGTTCCAGATACGAGTTTCACCTAAGGAATAGCTGGAAAATCAGCTGCTTAGCTGCGTCAACGGGGGCGCAGCAGGCCCCCGTTGGCTAATGATATCTTGAACTGTAAGAATTCTCGACACCTGCAGGAAACTATCGAATTGGTACTTCCAGTTTAGAAGAAGCTCTCCGGCACCACCAGGATATCGCCCGGCCGCATCGGCACATTGGCGGAAATATCGCCATCCTTGATCAGGTCGTTCAAGCGCACGTTGAATTGCTGCTGTTTGCCGTCGACCATGCGGATGATGCTGGCCTTGTTGCCGGCTGCAAATTCGGTGACGCCGCCGACGGCAATCATCACATCCAGGATCGACATGTCGCGGCGGTAAGGCAGCGACTGCGGCTTGGCGGCCTGGCCGATCACGCGGATCTGCTCGCCATAGGTGCCGACAAAGCCGGTGACGATGACGGTGACCACCGGCTGCTGGATGAATTTGGCCAGCGCCTTTTCAATATCGCGCGCCAGTTCGGTCGAGGTCTTGCCGCTGGCTGGCAAGTCTTCCACCAGCGGGGTGGTGATCTTGCCGTCCGGGCGCACCGGCACCACTTGCGATACTTCCGGGTTGCGCCAGACGATGATGCTCAGGTTGTCGCCCGGGCCGATCAGGTAATCGGTCTGCGGCACGACGCCGGCATCGGCCGGGGCGCCGCTGTGGGACGTGGCGCAGCCGCCCAGGCCCAGTGCACCCAGGATCACGGCGCTCGCGGCAAGCACGCGGGCCAGCTTGGTTTGTGTATTCACATTATTCTCCTTGTTTGCTTTTTAGCATTGCCTGTTATACCACGAGTCTTGCCATTTTATCTTGCTATTTTTGTGCGCCGCCCTGCTGCAGCAGTTCCAGCACATGGCGCACCGGGATGGCGTAGCTGATGCCGCTGGGGGCGGTGATCGCACTTTCCTTGGTGCCCTTGACCAGGGTCATATTGATCACGGCCACCACGCTGCCGGTTTCCGGATCATACACGGGGCTGCCGCTATTGCTGGGGTAGGCTGTACCGTCGAGCTGGTAAATCGTGAACGGCGCGCCACGCTGCAGCTGCAGCACGGCGCGCGGGTTGAGGCCGCGCGAAGTCGGCGTCGGCAGGATGGCCGGCGTCTGCGCCGCCAGCAGGGCGCGGTGGGTGACCGGGTTCAGGCCCAGCAGGATGCCCAGCGGGTAGCCGGTAAAGGCCAGCTCATTGCCTTCCTCCAGCATCTCGCTGCTGCCCAGGGCCAGCGCCGGCAGCGGCGCGCCAGCCAGGCGCAAGTGCACCAGGTCGTGCACGCGGTCGATGGTGACCACGCTGGCTTCGCGGAACTGCAGCTGGTCGCCCTTGCCGGTGACGATGCCCAGGGTTTCCAGCTTTTCCGAATCGAGCGCTGTCACCGCGTGGGCGTTGGTGATCACCGACAGTCCATCGCCCACCACAAAGCCGGTGGCATGGAATACGATGGCGGGACTGCGGGTGCGGTTGAAGGTGCCGATGCCGACCACGCTGGGCTTGACCGCAGCGATGGTGCGCGTCAGCGGCGCCGCCGCGGCCAGCGGGCCGGCGCAGCCCAGGCAGGCCGCCAGGAAAAGTGAAATCAGCTTAGCCATGCAGCCTCCAAAGTGGTGAATTTCCATGTGGAAATGTTAAATTCTTTTCGTCAGCAGTGCGCAACAGACATAAATTAATAGTAACAGCCAGCGCGTTCTGCTGTATGATAGAGATTAGATGTTATTTAGGCAATATTAGATGTAGGCATTTGCGACAGTTTGCCTGCCTAACCAGGGATGAGTGATCGAGATGGCAGAAATTTTGGCATTGCTGTTGACCTTTCTTAAAGCAATCGGGAAATACCGCTGGTATGCCGTTGCCATTGCCTGGCTGGTGGCCCTGGTCGGCTGGGCCGTGGTATACCGCCTGCCCAGCGATTACCAGGCCTCGGCCCGGGTCTACGTCGATACCCAGAGCATCCTCAAGCCGCTGATGGCGGGCATGACCACCACCCCCAACGTGGAGCAGCAGGTGATGTTCATGCGCCGCACCCTGATCAGCCGCCCCAATGTGGAGCGCGTGCTGCGCATGGTCGACCTGGACATCAAGGCCAAGGACAGCAAGGAGAAAGAAAAGCAGGTCGACGAACTGATGACGGCGATCAAGGTCACCGGCACCGAGCGCGACGACATCTACACCATCTCCTACAACAACGAGAATCCCAAGCTGGGCAAGGAAGTGGTGCAGGCGCTGCTGACCATCTTCGTCGAAGGCTCGTTCGGCGGCAAGAAGCAGGACTCGGAAAAGGCCGTGCAATTCATCGACGACCAGATCAAGATGTATGAAGAGCGCCTGGCGGCCGGCGAAAATTCGCTGAAGGAATTCAAGATCCGCCATATGGGGCTGCTGCCGCGCCAGGGCACCGACTATTCGAGCAACCTGGGCGACCTGTCGGAAAAGCTGAACCAGGCGCGCCTGGAATTGCTGGAAGCGGAACAGGCGCGCAATGCCATCAAGCGCCAGATCGCCGGGGAAGACATGGCGCCGGCGGCCGATGCGACCAATATCGCCAACCCGGAAATCGACGGCCGCATCTCGACGCTGGAAAAGCAGCTCGACGGCCTGCGCATGCAGTACACCGAAGAGCATCCGGACATCATTTCCGCCAAGCGCCTGATTGCCAACCTGCAGCAGCGCAAGAAGGAAGAGGCGAAGAAGGCCGCCAAGAGCGGCGACCCGGGCGCCGGCTACAGCCCGATGCTGCAGCAGATGAACGTGGCGCTGTCAGTGGAAGAAGCGCGCGTGGCGTCGCTCAAGGCCCGCGTCGGCGAATATTCGTCGCGCATGGAGCGCATGCGCTCGCAGAGCACGGCAGCGCCGGAAGTGGAGGCGCAACTGGCCCAGCTCAACCGCGACTACGCGATCAACAAGGAAAATTATGAAAAGCTGGTGCAGCGCCGTGAATCGGCCAAGCTGTCCGGCGACCTCAGTTCGGCCACGGACATGATGAGCTTCCGGGTGATCGACCCGCCGATCGTGCCGCAAACCCCGGTCGGCCCGAACCGCGCGCGCTACTATTCGATCGTCTTCGTGGCCTCCCTGCTGTCCGGCCTGGGCAGTGCGTTCCTGATGAGCCAAGTCCGGCCGACCTTCCTCAGCCAGCACAGCTTGCGCGAAGTGACCGGCGTGCCGATCCTCGGCACCATCGGCATGAACTGGACCGAGCAGCAGCGCTCGTCGCGCCGGCGCCGGGTGTATGTCTTTGGCTTGGCCGTGGCCTCGCTGCTGACCGCGTTTGGCGGTGTCCTCACCATTACCTTGCTGCGCGCCGCCTGAGCTGCGCAACACCCAGGGAGTCCATCAAGTGAGCATTATTGAAAAAGCCGCCAATCGCCTCGGACAAGCGCGTCCTGCCGACGCCACTGCCGAGGCCACCATTCCCCAGGCACCGGCCGCGGCTCCGGTAGCCGAAGCAGCATTTGCGGCCGCAGCTGCTGCGGCTGCCGCCCCCGCGGCGCCTTCGCCCGTGGTACCGACGCTGGCCACCCTGCAGCCGCACGGCGACGCCAGCCGCCGCACCACCCATGTGGTGGAACTGGACCTGATGCGCATGCATGAATCCGGCCTGGTGACGGCCGCCGGCGGCCGCACCGCCCTGGTGGAAGACTTCCGCATCATCAAGCGCCCGCTGATCAAGCGCGCTTTCGCCGCCCGCAAGCCGGGCGACAACCCGGGCAACCTGATCATGATTACCAGTTCGCTGCCGGGCGAAGGCAAGACTTTCTGCGCCATCAACCTGGCCATGAGCATTGCCATGGAACTGGACCATACCGTGCTGCTGGTCGACGCCGACGTGGCGCGTCCATCGGTGCTGCGCACGCTCGGCCTGCCGGCCCAGCGCGGCCTGATGGACATCCTGCTGGACGACAATGTCGACATGGCCGACGTCATGCTGCGCACCAACGTCAATACGCTGTCGATCCTGCCGGCCGGCACCAGCTCGCCGCGGGCGACCGAGCTGCTGGCGTCGCACATGATGAAAAACCTGGTGAACGAGATCGCGAACCGCTACCCGGACCGTATCGTGATCTTCGATTCGCCGCCGCTGCTGCTGACGTCCGAATCGCATGTGCTGGCCTCGAATATGGGCCAGATCGTCATGGTGGTGGAGTCGGAACGCACCACCCAGCATGCGGTCAAGGAGTCGCTGCGCCAGCTGGAAGGCTTGAGCAACGTCAACCTGATCTACAACAAGTCGCGTGAATTCCCGGGTACCGAAACCTATGATTATCACTATGGCTAAGCGCCATGGGCTGGCCCTGCTGCCGCTGGCAGCAGGCCTGGCACTGGCCTTTCCGGCGCATGCCGCGTGGGATTTCACGCCCAGCGCCGCGGCGCGCGCCACGTATTCCGATAACGTCGGCCTGCAGACGGATGAGCGGGCCGAGAGCGGCTGGGTGCTGCAGCTCACGCCAGGCTTCCAGTTGCTCAACCATTCACAGCGCTTCGACTTCAGCCTCGACTATTCGCTGAACCTGTACGAATATGCCGGCGCGCGCCGCAATGGCGCCCAGCGCCACAACCAGAACCTGAATGGCTTGCTCAAGTCGCGCCTGCTGGACGACTTGCTGTACCTCGACGCCCAGGCCGGCATCCACCAGCAAGCCACCTCGGCCTTTGGCCCGCAGCAAGCCGGCAACGATTATGTGAGCACCAACCGCACCGAGGTGCGCACCTACCGCATCAGCCCCTACCTGGTGCACCGCTTCGGCGCGTTTGCCAACGGCCAGTTGCGCTACACGCGCGACTCGGTCAGCACCGACAACGCCGGCATGCGCCGCAGCGATGGCGACACCATCAGCGCCCAGCTGACCAGTGGGCCGACGTTCCGCCGTTTTGGCTGGGATGCCACGGCGTCGCGCTCGGTGTTCGACGAGCAGTTGCCGGTTGCCGGCGGCGGCGAGCGCCAGCAAAGCACCAGTTCCAAGGCCGCCAACGTCAACCTGCGCTACGCGGCCACGCCCCAGCTCAATCTCGGCATGTACGGCGGTTACGACAGTTTTGATTTCAGCAGCGTAGGCGGCGCCCAGTCCGGCGCGGCCTATGGCGGTTCGCTGCAATGGACGCCGTCCGCGCGCACCTCGCTGCAGGCCACCGCCGGCCACCGCTTCTATGGCCCCAGCTACAGCCTGGCGCTGCAGCACCGCAGCCGCGGCACCGTGTGGAACATCAGCTACAGCGATTCCGTCAGTTCGACCCGCAGCCAGTTCGTGCTGCCGCAGGCGATCGATACCGCTGCCATGCTGGACAACCTGTTCCGCGCCCAGGTGCCGGACGCACTGCTGCGCGCTGCCGTGGTACAGGCCTATATCCAGTCGGCCGGGTTGCCGCGTTCGCTGGCCACCAGCGTCAACTTCCTGAGCAACCGCTATTCGCTGAACAAGCAGCTGAACGCCGGCATGGCATGGCAGCTGGCGCGCACCACGACAACGGTCAGCATGTTCAAGAACAAGCGCCAAATGCTGTCGAGCCAACAGGTCGACAGCGTGCTGCTGGGCAGCTCGCTGGCCACCCTGAACGACAATACCGAGCAGATCGGCGCCATGGCCAGCATCAGTTACCGGCCCGGGGCGCAAACCGTGGCAACCCTGATCGGCAATGCCATGAATGTCAAATCGTTGAGCGATGCGCGCGGCAGCAACCATCGCGACGTGCGCCTCAACCTGTCGCGCACGTATACCCAGCGTACCACCGGCATGGTGGAGCTGCGCCACGTGCGCGGTTCGCTCGGGCTGGGCGGCCAGAAATACACGGAAAATGCCGTGTCCGCGACATTGACAACGAGATTCTAAGCATCAAGGCCTTCTCATGTACGAAAGCTATTACGGGCTCAGCGACAAGCCCTTCCGCCTGCGGCCCGACCCGCATTTCTTCTTCGGCAGCAAAGGCCATAAACGGGCCATGGCTTACCTGGAGTACGGCCTGTCGCAGGGCGAGGGCTTCATCGTCATCACCGGCGAAGTCGGGGCCGGCAAGACCACGCTGGTGCGCAACCTGTTCAACCAGATTGCGTCGGACAAGATCATCACCTGCCACCTGGTCAACACCCACCTCAATTCCGACGACGTGCTGCGCGGCGTGGTGGGCGGCTTCGGCCTGCCTTGCGAGGACACGGCCAGCAAGACCACCCTGCTGGGGCGCCTGGAAGTCTTCCTGCGCCAGTGCGAACAGGACGGCCGGCGCGCCCTGCTGGTGGTTGACGAAGCGCAGAACCTGACACCGAAAGTGGTGGAAGAATTGCGCATGCTGTCCAATTTCCAGACCGACGAGAAATCGCTGCTGCAGACTTTCCTGCTGGGCCAGCCGGAATTCCGCGCCACCCTGCACAGCCCCGGCATGTCGCAGCTGCGCCAGCGCGTGATCGCGACCTACCACCTGGGCCCGATGGACAGCAGCGAAAGCAATGCCTATATCGAGCACCGCATGCGCACCGTCGGCTGGCGCGGCAACCCGCACCTGACGCCGGCCGCCTATGCTGCCGTGTTCCAGTACACCGGCGGCATCCCGCGCAAGACCAACCACCTGATGGACCGCCTGCTGCTGATGGGCTTCCTGGAAGAGATGCAGGAGTTCACCGATAGCGACGTCGACACGGTGATCCGCGATATCGCGCAGGAATTCCAGCCGCCGCCGCCCGAGGCGGCGCCCGCCGATGGCGCTATTGGCGCGCCGCACGCCGCCGGCGGCGCCGACCTGGCGTTCGGCAGCCCGTACCCGGCGGTGCTGGACGAACGCATGATGCGCGTCGAGAAATCCCTGGCGTCGGTGCTGTCGATCCTGAAGAAGATCGTGCGTTCGCCTTCGTCTTACAACATCCACCAGGACAGCAACGAATGAGTGCCTTCCGTATCCTGTGCGTCGTCGGCGCGCGCCCGAATTTCATGAAGATGGCGCCCATCATGGCCGCCTTCGCCCAACTGAAGCCGCAGGTCGAGGCGCTGCTGGTGCACACCGGCCAGCACTACGACGTGGCCATGAACCAGCAGTATTTCGACGCGCTGGGCATCCCCAGCCCGGACATCAACCTGGAAGTCGGTTCCGGCAGCCATGCCCAGCAGACCGCCGACGTGATGAAGCGCTTCGAGCCGGCCATGGATGAAGTGCGGCCGGCTGCCGTGCTGGTGGTGGGCGATGTCAACTCCACCATCGCCTGCGCGCTGGTGGCGGCCAAGAAGGGCGTGCCGGTGATCCACGTGGAAGCGGGCCTGCGCAGCTTCGACCGCGCCATGCCGGAAGAAATCAACCGCCTGCTGACCGACCAGCTGTCCGACCTGCTGTTCACCACCGAGGAGAGCGGCGCCGACAACCTGGCCAAGGAAGGCATCGCCGGCGGGCGCGTGCACTTCGTCGGCAACGTGATGATCGATACCCTGCGCGCCAACCTGGCGCGCGCCGTCCCGGCGCCGCGCATCGCGGCCGATGCCGGGCGCCCCGACTTCAAGGCCGGCCAGGGCGAATACGCCGTGCTGACACTGCACCGCCCATCGAATGTGGACGACAGGGCTGTGCTGCAAGGCCTGCTGGAAACGGCCGCCAAAATCTCCGAGCGCACGCCGGTGATCTTCCCGGTCCACCCGCGCACCCGCGCCACCATCGAGAAGTTCGGCCTGAGCCACCTGCTGGACCGGCCGGAAGTGCTGCTGCTGCCGCCGATGGGCTACCTGGAGATGCTGGGCCTGATGAAGGATGCGCGCGTGGTGCTGACCGATTCCGGCGGCATCCAGGAAGAGACCACTGCGCTGGGCACGCCGTGCATCACGCTGCGCCACAACACCGAGCGCCCGATCACGGTCGACGAAGGCACCAACACCATTGCCGGCAACGACCCGGCGCACATCCTGGCGGCCTATGAGGCGCAGCTGGCCGGCGCCGGCAAGGCCGGCCGCATCCCGCACTTCTGGGACGGCCGCGCCGCCGAGCGCATCGCCGCCATCGTGCTGGACTGGCTGAAGGCGCGGGGCTGAGCATGGGCGCGGCCGTTCGCAATGCGATGACCATCGACGTGGAAGACTACTTCCAGGTATCGGCGTTCGCGCCGCACATCAGCCGCGAAAGCTGGCCGCAGCGCGAGTGCCGGGTGGAGGCCAATATCGAGCGCGTGCTGGCCATCCTGGACGAGGGCAAGGCCAAGGGCACTTTCTTCACGCTGGGCTGGATCGCCGAGCGCTATCCGGACATGGTGCGCCGCATCGTGGCCGGCGGCCATGAGCTGGCCAGCCACGGCTACGGCCACCTGCGCGCATCCGACCAGTCGCGCGCGCAGTTCATGGACGATATCTCCAGCAGCAAGCGGATCCTGGAAGACATCGGCGGCCAGCAGGTGCTGGGCTACCGCGCACCGAGCTTCTCGATCGGCCCGGCCAACCTGTGGGCGCTCGACGTGCTGCAGGAAGCGGGCTACCGCTACAGTTCTTCGATCTACCCGATTGCGCACGACCATTACGGCATGCCGGATGCGCCGCGCTTCGCCTTCCACCCGAACGGCGAGCAGGGCCTGCTGGAAGTGCCGATCACCACGGTGCGCGTGGGCCAGCGCAACCTGCCGGCCGGCGGCGGCGGCTATTTCCGCCTGCTGCCGTATGCGCTGTCGCGCGGCATGATGCGGCGCGTGAACAAGGCAGATGGCCAGCCGGCCATCTTCTACTGCCACCCGTGGGAGCTCGATCCGGGCCAGCCGCGCCCGGCAGGGCTGGGACTGAAGACGCGCTTCCGCCATTACGTCAACCTGCACCGCATGGAGTCGCGCATCAGGGCTCTGACGCGCGATTTCGCGTGGGATCGCATGGACCGCATTTTCCTGGGGCAGCCATGACGTCGATTATCGAAGCGGCGGCGGAACGCCGCGCGGCACGCGCCAAGGCGGAAGCGGAAGCGGCCACTGCGCTGGCGGTCGCTGCCGGGAAACCGCCAGGCCCGGGCCAGGCCCAGGGGCCGGAGCCGGACAGCGCGACTGCCCCGGACGGGTGCCAGGCACGGGTGCCTGACAGCGGCTTGCCGGTTCTGGTGCAGCTGCTCGGCAGCGGCGCCGACGAGCGCGCGCGCTGGGACGCCTTCGTCCAGACCTGCCCCGACGCGACCTTCTTCCACCGCAGCGGCTGGCAAACCGTGATCGAACAATGCTACGGCCACCCGACCTGGTTCTTCTATGTGGAAGAAGGCGGCGTGATCACCGGCGTGCTGCCGCTGGCCCGGATGAAAAGCCGCATGTTCGGCCACTACCTGGCCGCGCTGCCGTTCTGCGTGTACGGCGGCGTCGCTGCCATCACCGATACTGCGCGCCGGCTGCTGGACAAAGCCGCCGAAGAACTGGCCGCTGCGCTGGGCGTCGGCCACCTTGAGTACCGCAACTACGCGCCGGCCCACCCGGGCGACGCGAAATGGCAGGGCAAGGACCTGTACTACACCTTCCGCAAGGCGATCAGCGGCGACGACGAAGAGAATCTGAACGCCATCCCGCGCAAGCAGCGCGCGATGGTACGCAAGGGTATCAAGCTGGGCCTGCAGGGCGAGGTGGACGACAATGTCGACCGCATGTTCAGCGCTTACGCGCACAGCGTGCACCGGCTGGGCACCCCGGTGTTCCCGAAAAAATACTTCGCCCTGCTGAAGCAGACCTTCCGCGACGATTGCGAGGTGCGCGTCATCACGCAGGACGGCAAGCTGGTGGCCGGCGTGCTGAGCTTCTTCTTCCGCGACGAAGTGCTGCCTTACTACGGCGGCGGCATGGACCTGGCGCGCGAGGTGGCCGGCAATGACTTCATGTACTGGAACCTGATGCAGGCGTCCGCCGCCAACGGCTACCGCATGTTCGATTTCGGCCGCAGCAAGAAAGGCACCGGCGCCTTCGACTTCAAGAAGAACTGGGGTTTCACGGCGCAGCCGCTGCCTTACGAATACCAGCTGTTCGCCGCCGACGCGCTGCCGGACGTGAACCCGCTGAACCCGAAATACCAACTCTTCATCAAGCTGTGGAAGGCAATGCCGCTGCCGCTGGCCAATGCGCTCGGCCCTTTCATCGTCAAGAACCTGGGGTAAATCGTGGAAGACCTGCTGCTGCTGGTGCATCGCATGCCCTATCCGCCCAACAAGGGCGACAAGATCCGCTCCTGGCATTTGCTCAAGCACCTGGCGCAGCGCTATCGCGTGCACCTGGCCACCTTCGTCGACGATCCGGACGACTGGCAGCATGTGGCGGCGGTGCAGGCGCTGTGCGCCTCCTCGCATTTTGCCGCGCTGTCGCCGCGCGCGGCGCGCGTGCGCAGCCTGGGCGCCGTGCTGCGCAACCGCTCGCTGTCCTACGACTACTACCGCGACGCCGGCCTGCAGGGCTGGGTCAACCAGGCCATGCAGCAGCACGGCATCGACCGCATCGTGGTGTTTTCCTCGCCCATGGCGCAATATGCCGAAGCCTGGCCGCAGGCAAGGCGCGTCATCGATTTCTGTGATGTCGACTCCGACAAATGGCGCCAGTACGCCGGGCGCAAGCCCTGGCCCGCCAGCGCGCTGTTCGGCTACGAAGCCAGCCGCCTGCTGCGCTATGAGCGGCGGATTGCCGCCGCTTTCGACGCCGCGCTGTTCGTCTCGGCGCCGGAAGCGGAACTGTTCCGCACCCTGGCGCCGGAGAGCGCGGCCCGCACCGGCTGGTTCAGCAACGGCGTCGACACGTCCTATTTCGCGCCGGGCGAACTGGCCAATCCATATGCTCCCGGCGACAAGGCGCTGGTGTTCTGCGGCGCCATGGATTATTGGCCCAACGTCGATGCCGTGCAATGGTTCGCGGCCGAAGTGCTGCCGGCGCTGCGCGCGCGCGACCCGGCCGTGCGCTTCGTGATTGTCGGCGCCCGCCCGGCGGCCGAAGTGCAGGCGCTGGCTGCGCAACCGGGCATCACGGTGACCGGCACCGTGCCGGACGTGCGGCCTTATGTTGCGCATGCCACGCTGTCGGTGGCGCCGCTGCGCATCGCGCGCGGCATCCAGAACAAGGTGCTGGAAGCGATGGCGATGGCAAAAGCCGTGCTGGTCACGCCGCAGGCGCTGGAAGGCATTGATGCCGGCAGCGGCCGCGAGCTGCTGCTGGCCGACGGGCCGCAGCAATGGATCGCCGCGGCCGGCGCCGCCCTGGCCGGGCCGCCGGCCGCGCTGGCATCGCTGGGCCAGGCTGCCCGTGCGCGCGTGCTTGCGGCCTACAGCTGGGATGCCCGGCTGGCGCCGCTGGACCATATGATCGAAACCCCGGTTGCGCAGCCAGCTGGCGCAGCCCCAGCCCTTTGGAACCCGGCATGAATACCGTCCCTTCCACCGGCCCGGCCGCAGCCCCCGGCGCGGCGCCCGGCCCTGTAGCTGCCGCCCGCAATGCGCTGCTGGTGGCACTGGTCATGCTGCTGCCGCTGCTGGTATTCCATAAGACCGCGCTCAGCGTGGCCGAGATCTGGGAGCGCTCGGAAACCTTTGCGCACGGCTTCCTGATCCTGCCGCTCAGCTTGTGGCTGGTGTGGCGCCAGCGGGCAGTGCTGCAGCAGCTGCCGCTGCAGCCATGCTGGCCGGCCATGCTGCTGCTGGCCGGCTGCGGCGCCGCCTGGCTGCTGGCCGACCTGGCCGATGTCGGCATCGTGCGCCAGTACGCCCTGGCGGCCATGCTGCCGCTGACCGTGCTGGCCGTGCTGGGCCGGCGCGTTGCCGGCGCGCTGCTGTTCCCGCTGGCCTTTATCCTGTTTGCGGTGCCGGTAGGCGAAAGCCTGATCCCGCCGCTGATCGACCTGACCGCCAACTTCACCATCGATGCGCTGCGCCTGACCGGCATCCCGGTCCTGCGCGACGGTAACAGCTTCTCCATCCCCAGCGGCAACTGGTCGGTGGTGGATGCCTGCAGCGGCTTGCGCTACCTGATCTCCTCGATCACGCTGGGCTGCCTGTTCGCCTACCTGAGCTATCGCACCATGTGGCGCCGCGTCGCTTTCGTGCTGGCCTCGATCGTGGTGCCGCTGCTTGCCAACGGCGTGCGCGCCTACATGATCGTAATGATGGGCCACCTGAGCGACATGACGGTAGCCGTTGGCGTCGACCACCTGATTTACGGCTGGGTATTCTTCGGCATCGTGATGCTGCTGCTGTTCTGGGTCGGCAGCTTCTGGCGCGAAGACGGCCCGGCCGGCGCCGAAGCGCCGGCCAGTGCCGGCCCGCTGCTGCCGCTGCCATGGCGCGCGCTGGCCGGCGGCGCTGCCGCGGTGCTGGCGGTGTTGCTGGTGTGGCCGGCGCTGGCAGCGCGCGCCGACCAGCCCGCGCCGCTCCTGCCGCAAGCCCGGCTGGTGCTCGATTCGCCCACCGCGCCTGGCCAGCGCTTCACCGCCTGGCAGCCCGACTACGCCCCGGCCAGCAGCGCGCTGCGCCAGTACTTCGGCGGCAGCCACCCGGTCGGCTTGACGGTGCTGTTCTACCGCGACGTGCCGGGCGGCCCCAAACTGGTCAGCACGAGCAACCGCTTCAGCCCCGGCAAGAGCGAGTTCCGCGAAAACAGCGCCGACCTGCGCGACGAGCATTTCGGCGGGCGCCATATGGCCGTGCGCGAGGCGATGCTGGGCGGCGAAGGCCGGCGCCTGCTGGTGTGGCAGTGGTACTGGGTCAACGGCAGCATGACCAGCAGTAATTATGTTGGCAAATTGTTACAGATCAAGGGCAAACTCCTGTCCGGCAACGGCGACGGTGCGGCCGTGATGGTATTCTCGCCCTACGATGAAGACCCCGCCGTGGCGCGTGCCGCCATGCGTGCCTTCCTCGATAGCAACCTCGTTCCGCTGGACCAGGCCCTGGCCCGCACGCGGCGACCCTGATTCCTGGCCATGAACGACATTCCTCTCATCGTCCACCTGACGTATGCGCTTGATTTTGGCGGCATGGAAAACCTCATGGTCGAACGCATCAACCGCATGCCGGCGGAGCGCTACCGCCATGCCATCGTGTGCCTGACGCGCGTCAACCCGGACTTCGTCAGGCGCATCAACAAGGCCGGTGTTGCCGTGCACACGCTGGGCAAGCAACCCGGCCTGTCGCTGGCCACGCACGGCGTGCTGTGGCGCCTGCTGCGCGCGCTGCAGCCGGCCGTGCTGCACACCTATAATTTTTCGGCCATCGAATATGCGCCGGCGGCGCTGCTGGCGGGCGTGCCGGTGCGCGTCAACGGCGCCCATGGCCGCGACCATACCGATCCGGACGGCAGCAACCGCAAGCACAATTTTCTGCGCCGCCTGATGCTGCCGTTCTACGACGTGTGCTATGCCAATTCGGCCGCCATGGAGCAGTGGAACCGCGACGTGATCGGGGTGCCGCCGGCCAAGAGCCGCATGCTGGCCAACGGCATCGACGCCGAGCGCTTCCGCGTGCGCGGCGAGCGCGAGGCGCGGCCTTTCTTCAACGGCGGCGAGATCGTGATCGGCGCCGTCGGCCGGGTGCAGGACGTGAAAGACCATGCCACCCTGATGGATGCCTTCCTGCTGCTGCGCGAGTTGCTGCCGCAGCAGCGCGAGCGCCTGCGCCTGGCGGTGGTCGGCGACGGCCCGCTGCTGCAAAAGCTGCGCGACAAGGCCGCGGCAGCCGGCATTGCCGACGCGGTATGGCTGCCGGGCGCGCGCAACGACGTGCCGGACATCCTGCGCAGCTTCGACGTGTTCGTGATGTCCTCGATTGCCGAGGGCACGCCCGGCTCGGCGCTGGAAGCGATGGCCAGCGGCCTGCCGGTGGTCGGCACGCGCGTGGGCGGCATTCCGGAAGTGATCGAGAACGGCGTCACCGGCCAGCTGGTGCCGCCGTCCAATGCGCCGGCCATGGCCGCCGCACTGAAGCACTATGTGGAAGCACCGGCGCTGGCGCGCCGCCACGGCCAGGCGGGCCGCGAGCGGGTGCTGCGCAAATACAGCATGCAGGCCATGGTGGCCGGCTACCAGGACATGTACGACAGCTTGTGCGAACGCAAGCTCAAAATCAGAAAGCCAGTACCATCATGTGCGGAATAACAGGGATCATGGATGCGCGCGGCGGGCGCGCGGTGGACGAGGCGCTGCTGCGCCGCATGAACGACACCCAGCACCACCGCGGGCCTGACGAAGGCGATACCTACATCGAACCGGGCGTGGGCTTCGGCCACCGCCGCCTGTCGGTGATCGACATCGCCATGGGCCAGCAGCCGCTCGGCAACGAGGACGGCAGCGTCATGGTCTGCTACAACGGCGAAATCTACAATTACCGCGAGCTGACCGCGCAGCTCAAAGAGCTGGGCCACACCTTCAAGACCAGGAGCGACACCGAAGTGATCGTGCACGCCTGGGAACAGTGGGGCGAAGATTGCGTGCACCACTTCCGCGGCATGTTCGCCATCGGCCTGTGGGACCGCAACAAGCAGGTGATGTTCCTGGCGCGCGACCGCCTGGGCGTCAAGCCGCTGTACTACGCCATGACGCCGGACGGCTGGTTCGCCTTCAGTTCGGAACTGAAGGCGCTGCGCATGCATCCTTCGCTGCCGCGCGAGATCGACCCGCAGGCGGTGGAGGATTATTTCGCCTACGGCTACGTGCCGGAGCCGAAGACCATCTACCGCGGCGCGCTCAAGCTCTCGCCCGGCTTCCGCCTGACGCAAAAAGTCGGCGCGCCGCTGGCGGCGCCGCAGCAGTTCTGGGACGTGCCGTTCAAGCTGCACGAGAAAATGACCGAAAGCGACGCCCAGGGCGAGCTGGTGGAGCGCCTGCGCGAAGCGGTCAAGATCCGCCTGGTGGCGGAGGTGCCGCTGGGCGCTTTCCTCTCCGGCGGCGTCGATTCCTCCGCCGTGGTGGCCATGATGGCCGGGCTGGACGAAGGCGCCGTGCATACCTGCTCGATCGCCTTCAAGGACAAGGCCTTCGACGAATCGGAATATGCGCAGCAGGTGGCCCAGCTGTATAAGACCGACCATTTCGTGGAAACCGTCGACACCGACGACTACGGCCTGCTCGACACCCTGGCCCACCTGTACGACGAACCGTATGCCGACAGCTCGGCGATCCCGACCTACCGCGTGTGCCAGCTGGCGCGCAAGCGCGTCACCGTCGCGCTGTCGGGCGACGGCGGCGACGAGAACCTGGCCGGCTACCGCCGCTACCGCTATGCGATGGCGGAGCAGAGCGTGCGCGGGCGCATTCCGCAGGCGCTGCGCAAGCCGGTGTTCGGCACCCTGGGCCGGGTCTATCCGAAGGCCGACTGGGCGCCGCGCATGTTCCGCGCCAAGACCACCTTCGAAGCGCTTTCGCGCGACCTGGTGGAGGGCTATTTCCACGGCGTCTCGATCATGTCGGACGCCATGCGCGCGCGCCTGTTCTCGGCGAAATTCAAGGCCGCGCTGCAAGGCTACGGCGCGATCGAGGTGATGCGCGGCCACGCCGCCCGCTCGCCGACCGACGACCCGCTGTCGATGATCCAGTACCTGGACATGAAAACCTACCTGCCGGGCGATATCCTGACCAAGGTCGACCGCGCGTCGATGGCGCATGCGCTGGAGGTGCGGGTGCCGCTGCTGGACCACAAGCTGGTCGAGTGGATTTCCGGCCTGCCGCCGGAGATGAAGCTGAACGGCAGCGAGGGCAAGTACATCTTCAAGAAGTCGATGGAGAAATACCTGCCGCACGATATCCTGTACCGCCGCAAGCAGGGTTTTGCGGTACCGCTGGCGGCCTGGTTCCGCGGCCCGCTGCGCGAGCGCGTGCAGCAAGCCTTGCTGGGCCCGACCCTGGCCGATACCGGCATGTTCAACCAGGACTACCTGCGCGAACTGGTGGAGCAGCACCTGTCCGGCCGGCGCGATTACAGCGCGCCGATCTGGACCCTGCTGATGTTTGAAGCCTTCCTGAAAAAAGAGATGCAGGCATGAGTATCCGTATCCTGCACGTGCTGGACCATTCGATCCCGCTGCACAGCGGCTATACCTTCCGCACGCGCTCCATCCTGCAGGCCCAGCGTGCGCGCGGCTGGCAGACCTTCCATATCACCAGCCCGAAGCAGGGCGCCTGCAGTGCGGCCTGCGAAACCGTCGACGGACTGGAGTTCTACCGCACGCCGCCAGCCAGCGGGCCGCTGGCAAAGCTGCCGGTGTTGAACCAGGTGGCTGTCATCAACGCGCTGGCCGCGCGCCTGCTTGAAGTGGCGCGGGAAGTGAAGCCCGACGTACTGCACGCGCATTCGCCGGCCCTGAACGCCGTAGCCGCGCTGCGCGTCGGGCGCAAGCTCGGCATCCCGGTGGTGTACGAGATCCGCGCCTTCTGGGAAGACGCCGCGGTCGACCACGGCACCAGCAAGGAATGGGGCGTGCGCTATCGCCTGACGCGCGCCATGGAAACCTGGGCGCTGCGACGCGTCGACGCCGCCACCACCATTTGCGAGGGCTTGCGCAGCGAGATCATCGGGCGCGGCATCCCGGCCAGGAAAATCGAGGTGATCCCGAACGCGGTCGACATTGGCGACTTCGCAGTCGGCGGCGCGCGCGACGAAGCGCTGGCGCGGCAGCTTGGCCTGGAGGGCAGGACCGTGCTGGGTTTCATCGGCTCCTTCTACGCCTACGAGGGGCTGGACATCCTGCTCAACGCACTGCCGGCCATGCTGGCCCGGCGCCCGGAAACGCGCGTGCTGCTGGTGGGCGGCGGCCCGCAGGATGCAGCGCTGCGGGCGCAAGCCCGGGCGCTCGGCGTCGAGGACAAGGTGGTCTTCACCGGCCGCGTGCCGCACAGCGAAGTGCAGCGCTACTACAACCTGGTGGACGTGCTGTGCTACCCGCGCCACAAGATGCGCCTGACCGACCTGGTCACGCCGCTCAAGCCGCTGGAAGCGATGGCCCAGGGCCGCCTGATGGTGGCCTCCGACGTGGGCGGCCACAAGGAACTGATCGACGACGGCCGCACCGGCGTGCTGTTTGCCGCCGGCGATGCGGCAGCCTTGTCGCAGCAGGTGCTGGCGCTGCTGGAAGCGCCGCAAACATGGCAGCAACTGCGCCAGTCGGGGCGCCGCTTCGTCGAGGAAGAGCGCAACTGGACCGCCAGCGTGGCGCGCTACCGCAACGTGTACGGCAGCATCACGGAGAAGGCACTGGCATGAACGCGCCGCAGCAAGCCTTTGCCGCCGTGCCGCGCACCATGGATGCGCCGGAAGTGCAGCGCATAGCGCTGGTCGGCCCGCTGCCGCCGCCGTCCGGCGGCATGGCCAACCAGGCCTTGCAGCTGGCCGGCTTGCTGCGCGATGCCGGCATCGCCGTCGAATTCGTGCAGACCAACGCGCCCTACCGCCCGGCCTGGGCCGGCAAGCTGCGCGGGGTGCGCGCGCTGCTGCGCATGCTGCCTTATGTGGCGGGCCTGTGGCGCGCCGCCGGCCGGGTGCAGGTGTTCCATGTGATGGCCAATTCCGGCTGGTCCTGGCATCTGTTTGCGGCGCCGGCGATCTGGATCGCGCACCTGCGCGGCACCCCGGTGGTGGTCAACTACCGGGGCGGCGAGGCCGCCAATTTCCTCAAGCAGGCCGCAGCCTGGATGCGGCCCAGCCTGCGCCGCTGCGCCGCGCTGGCCGTGCCTTCTGGCTTCCTGGCCCATGTCTTCGGCCAGCACGGCATCAACTCGGTGATCGTGCCCAATATCGTCAACCTGGAGCGCTTTGCCGCCGACGCAGCGCCGCGTGCGCGCGGCGCCTTGCGCCTGCTGGTGGCGCGCAACCTGGAAGAGGTTTACGACAACGCCAGCGCGCTGCGCGCTTTCGCGCTCATCCGCCAGAGCCATCCCGAGGCCAGGCTCACGGTGGCCGGCTCCGGCCCGCTGCGCGGCGAACTGGAACAGCTGGCGCTGGGGCTGGGCGTGGCGCATGCCGTGCATTTCACCGGCCGCGTCGACACGGCCGATATGCCGGCCCTGTACCGCAACGCCGACATCATGCTGAATCCGAGCCTGGTCGACAATATGCCCAATTCGGTGCTGGAAGCATTGGCCAGCGGCGCCCTGGTGGTCAGCACCAATGTCGGCGGCGTGCCGTATGTGGTGGAAGACGGCAAGACCGCGCTGCTGGTGCCGCCGGCCGATCCGGCGGCGATGGCGCAAGCCGTGCTGCGCCTGGCCGAACAACCGGCGCTGGCCGAGGCGCTGCGCAGCGCCGGCCGCGCCAGCGTGGCGCAGTATGCCTGGTCAAGCGTCAAGCCGCGCCTGCTGGACGTGTACCGCCAGGCGCTGGCAAGCAAAGGAGGGCGCCGCCCATGATCTACACCGCCCTGGTCTCCGGCCTGCTGTTCCCGCTGCATGAAAAGCTCAAGAAGCACAGCAGCGTGGCCGTGCGCCGCCATATGGAGCAGACCCAGTACTGGCCGCCGGCCAGGCTGCAGCAACTGCAGCTCGAACGCCTGCGCGCGCTGCTGCTGCGCGCCCAGCGCCACGTCCCTTACTACCGCGCGGCCTTTGCCGGCATCGGCTTCGACGCCGCGCGCGACTTCAAGGGCGTAGCGGACCTGATGCGCCTGCCGCTGCTGGACAAGGCCGCGATCCGCGGCAATATCGACGCGCTGAAAGCCGACGACGCGCAGAACCTGGTGCGCTATAACACCGGCGGCTCGACCGGCGCGCCGCTCACCTTCTTTGTCGGGCGCCACCGCGTCAGCCACGATGTGGCGGCGAAATGGCGCGCCACGCGCTGGTGGGATGTCGATATCGGCGACCGCGAAATCGTGATCTGGGGTTCGCCCATCGAATTGGGCGCGCAGGACCGCGTGCGCATGGTGCGCGACACCCTGATGCGCACCGAGCTGATGTCGGCCTTCGCCACCACCGCGGCAGGGCTGGATGGCCATGTGCAGCGCATCCGCCAGCGCAAGCCGAAGATGCTGTTCGGCTACCCCACCGTGCTGGCGCGCATCGCCGCGCATGCCGAAGACAGTGGCATCCGCCTCGACCAGCTGGGCATCCGCGTGGCCTTCGTCACTTCCGAATGCCTGTACCAGTCGCAGCGCGAGCAGATCGAGCGCGTGTTCGGCTGCCCCGTGGCCAATGGCTACGGCGGCCGCGATTCCGGCTTCATCGCCCACCAGTGCCCGGCCGGCAAGCTGCACATCACGAGCGAAGACATAGTGATCGAGGTGCTGGACCCGGAGGGCCGGCAACTGCCGGCCGGGGAGTCGGGCGAAATCGTGGTGACCCATTTGCAGTCGGGCGATTTCCCCTTCATCCGCTACCGCACCGGCGACGTCGGCGCGCTGGACACCGAAGCATGCAGCTGCGGCCGCACCCTGCCGGCGCTGAAGGAAATCCACGGCCGCACCACCGATTTCCTGATCAACCAGGACGGCACCCTGATCCACAGCGCCGCGCTGGCCTATATCATGCGCGACCTGCCGGCGGTGCGCGCCTTTAAGGTGATCCAGGAGACCCTGGACTGGACCCGCGTGCAGATTGTGTACGACGGCCAGTTCGACGACAAGGCGCGACAGACTGTTGAAGCCGGCTTCCATGCCCGCATGGGCAAGCAGGTCCGGATCGAGGTGGAACTGGTGCCGGAAATCCTGCCGGAAAAGAGCGGCAAGTACCGCTATTGCGTGACCAAGCTGGAGACCCCATGGAACGCCTTGACGAAGTAAGCCGGGAGGCGCCATGCGCGACATAATCATTACCCTGATTGTTTTCGGCTCGCTGCCGTTCATCTTCAAGCGCCCGTTCTACGGTGCCGTGCTGTGGATCTGGATCAGCGTCATGAACCCGCATACCCAGAGCTGGGGGTGGGCGCAGAGCATGCCGTTCGCGGCGATCATCGCGGGCACGACGCTGCTGGCGATGCTGGCCAAGTCAAAGGAAGTGAAGTTCCCGAATACCGGCCTGACCTGGATCCTGGTGGCGTTTACTGGCTGGATGTGCCTGACCACCTTGTTTGCCATCGGCCCGGAAAACCCGCTGCCGCTGCTGAACAAAGTGGTGAAAATCATGCTGATGACCCTGGTTGTGGCGATGCTGGTGCGCAGCCGCAAGGACATTGAAATGGTGGTGTGGGCGATTGTGATCTCGCTGGGCTTTTATGGCGTCAAGGGCGGGCTGTTCACTATCCGCAGCGCCGGTGCTTACCGCGTCTGGGGTCCAGCCGGCACCTTCATCGAAGGAAACAACGAGATCGCGCTGGCCTTGATCATGGCGGTGCCCCTGATGCTGTTCCTGACAGGCTTGATCAGCGGCAAATGGGGGAAACGCGCAATGTGGGCGGCAGCGGGACTATGCGTGCTGGCTGCCCTCGGTTCCTACTCGCGCGGCGCGGCAGTGGCGCTGGCAGCCATGCTGGGCTTCCTGTGGCTGAAGAGCCAGGAAAAATTGAAGCTCGGTGCGCTGATGGTGGCGTTGGCGCCGCTGGCGCTGGTATTCATGCCGGAGCAATGGCACAGCCGGATCGATACCATCAACACCTATGAGCAGGACAGTTCGGCGATGGGCCGCATCAATGCCTGGAAGATGGCCATCAACCTGGCAAACGACCATCCGCTGTTCGGCGGCGGCTACCAGATCTACAACAAATACATCTTCCAGCTGTATGCGCCCAATCCGGACGATATCCACGCCGCCCACAGCATCTACTTCCAGGTGTTGGGTGAACATGGCTATGTCGGCTTGGCGCTCTTCCTGCTGATGTACCTGGTGGTCTGGCGCAATGGCACCTGGGTGATCCGGCACGCCGGCAAGGTGCCTGAACTGGAATGGGCCAGCAAGCTGGTACGCATGCTGCAGGTAAGCCTGATCGGCTTCCTGGTCGGCGGCGCCTTCCTCAGCCTGGCCTACTTCGACGTGCCCTACTACATCATGGTGCTCATGGTGGCGACCCGCCTGCTGGTGCAAAAAACCTTGAACGAACAGGCGGCGCCCGCGCGCTCCGCGCAGGAACAGGAGGCGCAAGGTGTGGCTTAAGCGGCAACTGGAGCGTGGCGCCCTGTCACTGCTGTCCGGCGGCGGCAGCCATGCGCCGGCCATCCTGATTTACCACCGCGTCCTGCCGGCGCAAGACCCGCTGTTCCCGGGCGAGGTGCACCGTGAGCAGTTCGAGCGCCAGCTTGGATGGCTCAAATCACGTTTCAAAGTGCTGCCCTTGCTCGATGCCGTGCGGCTGGCGGCAGAAGGGCGCCTGCCGGCGCGCAGCGCCTGCATCACCTTCGACGACGGCTACGCCGACAACGCGGAAGTCGCGCTACCCGTGCTGCAGAAGCACGGCCTGCATGCGACCTTCTTCATTGCCACGGGCTTCCTGGACGGCGGCCGCATGTGGAACGATACCGTGATCGAAACCGTGCGCCGGGCGCCGGGCGATGTGCTGGACGTGGGGGCGCTGGGCCTGGGGCGGCATGCCATCGATAGCTGGGAAGCACGGCGCAGCACGATCGGCGCCCTGCTTGGCCAGCTCAAATACCTGCCGCTGGAGCAGCGGCTGCAGCAGGTCGACCAAGTGGCCAACCTGGCCGGCATGGCGTTGCCGCGCGACCTGATGATGAGCAGCCTGCAATTGCGCACGCTGCATGCGGCCGGCATGGGCATTGGCGGGCATACGGTCAACCATCCGATCCTGGCGCGCTTGCCGCTGGCGGAGGCGCGCCGGGAAATCGCGCAGGGCAGGGCTGCGCTGGAGGCGGCGCTCGATGCGTCGGTGCGCGTGTTCGCTTACCCGAACGGCAAGCCGGGCCAGGATTACCTGCCCGAGCACGTCGCCATGGTGCGCGAGATGGGCTTCGAGGCGGCAGTCTCCACCGCGTGGGGCGCCAGCCGCGGCGAGACCGACTGGTACCAGCTGCCGCGCTTCACGCCCTGGGACCAGGGCATCGGCAAGTTCGGCCTGCGCCTGGCGCGCAATATGCTGCAGCCGGCGCAGCGCGTCTAGCCGGCGTCGCTGTCGCCCTTGCGCAGGCGCGACAGCAGGGCGGCGGTCTGCTCGTTGAGCGGCAAGCCGTGGCGCCTGAGCAGCTGGACATGCAGCACCAGGTTTTCCAGCACCAGTTTGGCCGCCACCGCCAGCAGGGTCAGGCGGCGGTCTTCTTCACTGAAGCGCTCCATGGCATCGGCCATTTCGCACAAATGGTTGGCCACCAGTTCGCGCAACTCCTGTTCGTCGAACGGCAGGTCGGCAAAATCGATCGGGTCTTCCTGCTCCACTTCGTGCATCAGCAGCTCGAGTTCCTGCGGGGTGATACCCATGCGCGGCTCCGGTTATGCAGACGAGTTTATTGTAGGCCAAAGCGCGCTAGAATAGCTTTCCCATGGCCCAGATCATCTTCACCCAGCAGTTGGCGCGCTTCCTGCCGGTTCCGACGCTGGAGACCCGGGCGGCCACTTTGCGCGCAGCGCTGGACGAGGCCTTTGCTGCAAACCCGCGCCTGGGGGCCTATGTGCTGGACGAACAGGGCCGCCTGCGTGCCAACGTCGTGGTGTTCATCGACGGCAAGCGCAGTGAACTGAACGAGCCGCTGCGCAGTGATTCCAAGATTTACGTGCTGCAAGCCTTATCCGGAGGGTGACATGGCAGACCGCGCTTTCATTGCAAGCCGCAAAGGCTTGTTCGAACTGGCTTACCGCAATGGCGAATGGACGCTGGAGGAGGACAAAGCCTTTTTCGGCGACCCGGTATCGATGGTGCTGCACGATGCGCGCGATGGCGCCACCTATGCGTGCCTGAACCTGGGCCATTTCGGCGCCAAGCTGCACCGGCGCGATGCCGGCAGTACGGCGTGGCAGGAAATCGCGGTGCCGGCCTATCCGCCCAAACCGCAGGACAGCTGCGACAAGCTGGACTGGACCCTCAAGCAAATCTGGTCGCTCGAAACGGGCGGAGCGGACCAGCCGGGCGTGCTGTGGGCCGGCACCCTGCCGGGCGGCCTGTTCCGCTCCGGCGACCGCGGTGCAAGCTGGCAATTGGTGGAGTCGCTGTGGAACGTTGCCGAACGCGCGCAGTGGTTTGGCGGCGGCTACGACGTACCGGGCATCCACAGCATCTGCGTCGACCCGCGCGACAGCAATGCGGTGCTGGTCGGCGTCTCCTGCGGCGGCGCCTGGCTGACGCGCGATGGCGGCGCAAGCTGGCAGCTGCGCACCCAAGGCATGGCCGCGCGCTACATGCCGCCCGAGATGCAGGACAACGGCGCGGTACAGGATCCGCACCGCATCGTGCGCTGCGCCGCCGAGCCGGACGTGCTGTGGTGCCAGCACCATAACGGCATCTGGCAGTCGCGCGATAACGGGGCCAGCTGGGAAGAAGTCACGGCGCCGCTGTCGAGCTTTGGCTTCGCCGTGGCGGTGCATCCGCGCGACGGCAAGACCGCCTGGTTCGCGCCGGCCGTGGCCGACCAGCAGCGGGTGCCGGTGCAGGCGGCGCTGGCCGTCAACCGCACCGCCGATGGCGGCGCCAGTTTCAGCACCTTGCGCGGCGGCCTGCCGCAGGAGCATTGCTACGACCTGGTGTATCGCCATGGCCTGGCGGTGGCCGACGACGGCAAGACCTTGCTGATGGCGTCGACCACCGGCGGCGCCTGGTTGTCGACCAATGGCGGCGAGCACTGGCAGACCATTTCCACCACGCTGCCGCCGGTGTACGCTGTACGCTTCAATTAATGCCGTAGTAGGACAGGAACATTTCGACGGTGGCGCTGATGACCGCCTCCTGCTCCTGCGGCGTCAGCGGCGTTTTGCCCATCGCCACTTGCGGCCACAGGGCGAACGATTTCAACTGGCCCTGCAGCATATGCGACATGAAGGCCGGGTCGCCCGCCTTCAGTGCCTTGTCCTCCTGGGCCGCACGCAGGAAGCTGGCCACGCCTTCTTCCTTCTTGCCCAGTTTGGTCATCATGTCGCCGGCGCGTTGCGGCGCATGGATCGCTTCCGCAATGGCGACGCGCACCAGGTCGAGGAAGTAAGCGTCGCGCAGCATGGCCATTTTCTGGCGCATCAGCTCCATCAGCTGCGGCTTGATCGGCTGGCCTTGCTGATAGGTGATGGCGTTCAGGGCGGCACTGCAATCCCACAATTCCTGCAGGATCTGTTCGAACAGCTCGTCCTTGCTGGCGAAGTGGTTGTACACCGTGCGCTTGGAAACGCTGGCTGCGGCCGCGATGCGGTCCATGCTGGTGGCTTCGAAGCCACGGGCACGGAATTCGGCAATGGCGGCCGTGATGATGGCGGCGCGCTTGCGGTCGGTGAGTTTGTCGGCTTGGTTCATAAAGAATATTTTACACCGGGTAGTTTACTTTTCCCAAAGTCGAAACTACACTGTGTAGTGTAATATCTTTGTGCGATCCCTGCCGACCTGGAGCAAGCCCCGTCATGACTAGCCTTATTTGCAATGCTGCCGATTCCCGCCCTGCGTACCGGAACGATGCCCCGCGCCAGCAGCCGGGCTTGCTCAAGACGCTGAAGATTTTCTGGGAGTTCACCTTCAATAAGCCGGCCAACACCGTGCCGGCCCAGGCGCTGCCGGTGCAAGCACTCACTCGCGAGCAATTACTGGCGGCACAGGACAATACCTTGTTCCGACTGGGGCATTCGACCATCCTGCTCAAGCTCAACGGCGAGTTCTGGCTGACCGATCCGGTATTCTCCAAGCGCGCTTCACCGGTGCAGTGGGCGGGTCCGGCACGCTTCCATGCGCCACCGGTCAGCATTGCCGAACTGCCGCCGATCAAGGGCGTGATCCTGTCGCACAACCATTACGACCACCTCGATTACGCTGCTGTTCGCGAGCTGGAAGCCAAGACCGAGTACTTCCTGGCGCCGTTGGGCGTGGGCGACACGCTGGTGTCCTGGGGCGTGCCGGCCGAAAAAGTGCGCCAGCTTGGCTGGTGGCAATCGGTGTCAGCGGGCAGCCTGAAGCTGACGGCCACCCCGGCCCAGCACTTCTCCGGCCGCACCTTGTGGGACAGCAATAAGACCCTGTGGGCGTCATGGGTGATAGAAAGCAGCGGCCTGAAGGTCTTTTTCAGCGGCGACACCGGCTACTTCAAGGGCTTCAAGGAGATTGGCGAGCGCTTCGGACCATTCGATCTGACCTTGATGGAGACCGGCGCGTACGACCCGCAGTGGCCGGACATCCATATGCAGCCGAAAGAAACCATGCAGGCCCATATCGATTTGCGCGGCAAGGTCATGCTGCCGATCCACAACGGCACCTTCGACCTGGCCATGCACAGCTGGGACGACCCGTTCGAGCAGATCACCGCCCTGGCTGCGGCCCGCAGCCAAACCCTGGCCACGCCGATGATCGGCGAAGCGCTGAATATCGCCCAACCGCCGGCCAGCGCCGCCTGGTGGAGGATGCCATGAAACCGTACCAGCAGTTTCTGAAATTGTGGCCCCTGCCACAGCAGAGAGAGTCGTGCTACAGTGAGGAAAATATTAACTTCCTGGCAAGTGACTACCATGACCTTACTGAAACTCCTGCCAGCCCTGTTGGCCGGCCTGGCTATCCTCCCGGCCCAGGCGGACACGGTTGGACGCACCGACCGGACTGCCGCGAAGCAGATTTCCGCTGACCTGAAGACTTGCGCCAAGCCTGAATGGCCGAAGGAGGCGCTGCGCAATGAGCAGGTCGGCACGGTGACGCTGGCCTTCCTGGTCGGCCTGGACGGCAAGGTGTTGGAATCGCGCGTTGAAAAGTCGAGCGGCCACGCCCAGCTGGACCTGGCGGCTCAGGACGGTTTGGCCAAGTGCCAGTTCACCCCGCCGGAAAGCGTCGGCCGCACTGAGCCGACCTGGACCAGGATGCAGTACGTCTGGACCCTGGAAACCAAAAGAACGCCGCAGCAGCTGCAGGTCGAATTCGAGAAGAACAAAGTGCTGGCGGCCCAAGGCGATGCCGACGCCATGTACCGCCTGAGCAATATCTATGCGAACCGCCGTGGCGCTGAACGCAATATCGAAGAATCCATGCGCTGGCTGCGCAAGTCTGCCGAATTGGGACATCCCATCGCCCAAGAGGCCTTGGGTTACGTGTTAATCACCGGGAAGGACACGCCAAGGAACCCCGAGGAAGGCTGGGCCTGGACAGAGAAGGCCGCTGCCCAGGGCCGCTCCCAGTCACAAATGGCCTTGGGCGTGTCGCTGCTGAGCGGGATGGCCGGAGTGCAGGACCAGCAGCGCGGGCGCGAACTGCTGGAGAAATCCATTGCCCAAGGCAATCCCATGGCCATGGGGGCACTCGGTGCATGGCTGGTGCGCGAAGGCGTTGAACCCCAGCTGGGCTTGAAACTGCTCGAGGACGGGGCTGGAAAGCAGGACCGGATGGCACAATTCGCGCTCGGCGAGGTGCTGGAAAAGGGGGAGTTGCTGCCCCAGGACAATGCACGCGCGCTGGAGTTATACAAGCGGTCGGCGGCCGGCGGCTATTCACCGGCAATTCGTGCACAGGCTCGCCTGCAGCCGCCGCCGCAAAAAAAATGATCAGACTGCGATACTGATCAGCTTGCCGATTGCCTGGCCCAGGGTGTTGATGGTTGGTGGCGCGGGCAGCACGCCGGATGGAATGCGCTGCTCGATCGCGTTGTCGAGCCGGGGTGGGGCAAGCGCGGTCGTATTGGCGGCTTCCGCGCGGCGGCTTGCGAGCTGGGTACGGGAAAGTTCCTGGCTGTCGCGCTCCAGGATTGCGCGGCTTTGGTCGAGGCGGTCTTCATCTTGCGCGACCCGGTCGCGATCCTGCTGCACCTTGCGTTCAGCAAATGCCGCGCCAGTCTGCAGAGCGTTAACGGGATTTAGCCTATCCACGAATCCTACCTTCGTCGCAAGCTTTCACTCAGGCACCACGGTCAGCTTAGGCGAAAACCCAGGCGAATGCTAGAGCTCAGTTTGCAAGCGAAAAAAGGGCGCCACAGCCTTGGAAAATCCTGCGGCGCCCGGAGGGGAAAGCTAAGGAAGGGTTACTGCATCAGAAGCGGTAGGCCAGCGACAGCTCCCAGCTGCGGCCGAACAGCGGGCGGGCATTGATCGGGCCGCTGCCGCCGGTGGTCAGGCGCGAGTTGCCTTCGGTCAGGCCGAGCTCGTTGGTGATGTTGTTGCCGCTCAGGCGGAGCTCGATCTTGTCGCCGATGGTGTACAAGGCGCCCAGGTCCACCGTCTTGTAGGAAGGCAGGTATTGCAGGTTCGACTGGTCGGCCCAGCGGTCGCCCACATAGGTGTAAGTGCCGTACAGCTTGAGCGCATTGTTCTCGCCCATCGGGATACGGTAGGTCGGCGTGAAGCGATATTGCAGCTTCGGCTGGCGCTGCACCAGTTTGCCTTCGGTCAGCGGATTGTCCTTGTACTTCGAGTCCTGCCAGTTGCCGGACAGGCTGAGCGAGAGGTCGCGGATCGGGCGCACGGCCAGCTCCACTTCCACGCCATCGCCCTTGGAGCCGGACACCGAATTCAGGATAGTGCCGTTCGACAGGATCTGCTGGAAGGCGATGCCTTCAAAGTCTGTGTGGAAGTAGTTGATATAGGCGCTGTACAACTGGCCGGCGGTCTTGAAGCCCAGCTCGTACTGCTTGATCTTCGGCGTCGGCAGGATGCTGCGGTCATTGACCCTGGCCTGGGTGCCAGCATTGCGCAGGTCGTCAAAGGCGACGAAGGTGTGGCCCATATTGGCCCGGGCGAACACGCTCATATCCTTGGCCAGCTTGTAGTTGCCGCCGATCGTGAAGCTGTTGGCGGAATCGGTGCGGTTCAGCGCGGTGTTGGCGCCGGTCGGCATCGAAGTATTGTTGTTGTAGACCGTCAGCGGGTTGTTGTCCGTGTCGCCGCTGGCCAGGTTGGAGATCGTCGCATCCAGCTTCTGGCGCTCGCGGCGGATGCCGCCGTCGATCTTGACCTGGTCGTTGACCCTCCATTCGTTGGCGATGAACAAGGCGGTGTTGCTGCCGTCGTAAGAGGCAACCGGCGCGTAGAACACGCTGCCGTCCTTGCCGTTGTTGGAGACGATGACGCCGTTGTCCAGCTTGACGTTGATCAGGCGCGCGTTCGGCACGGCCGTCATCAGGTGGCTGCTGCCCAGGTACCACACGTCGTCCGAGGAGTAGTTGGCAAAGTAGCCGCCCACGGTCAGGGTGTTGTCCTGCATCCACTCCTTGCTGACGCGGATCTCGTCGGTGAAGGACTTCAGTTTCTTCTCGACCGCCCACAAGCCGGCTTGCACCACCTGCTGGTTGCCCGCGACCGCGGTGCCATCCAGGTAGGTGGCGGTAGCGGTGGCGCCGCCATTTGCTGCCAGTGCGGCAGTGTTATAAGCCGACATGGACAAGGGGTTGTTACCGGTGAACATGGCAATGGTGTTCAAGTCGCCGTCGAAGTGATTGAACTTGTTCGATACGTTCCAGCCGTTGATGTTCTGGTCGAACTCCATGCCGAGCACGGTCGATTTCAGGCCGCGGCCATCGCCCAGGTCGTAATTGAGGGTCTTGCCCGGGCCGGCTTCCACGGTGAAGCGGCGCATCTCGTTGCTCATCAAGGTGCCCTTGAGCGGATCGAAGCCCGGGAATTCCGTAATGGTGTGCCCGTCGTTGCTGGAGACCAGCGGCACGCCGGTATAGAAAGCGTTCTTGTCGTCGGTGCGGCGCACGTAGAAGGTCGCTGCGCCCTGGTCCAGCTTGCGGGTCAGGGTCGCAGTGACCTGGCCGCCATCATCGGAAGGGAAGCCGGAATCGCGCACGCCATGGGTGTTGCGGTAGAAGCCGCCGACGGTGCCATACCAGCCATCGGAAATCTTGCCGCCGTAGAAGACATCGACCCGGCGCAGTTCGCCGGTACCGGTAGTGAAGCGCACCGAGCCTTCCGGCGTATCGCCGCCTTTCTTCAGGATGAAATTCATGGTGGCGCCCGGCTGGCCGCTGGAGAAGATGGTGCTTGGACCGCCGCGCAGCACTTCCACCCGCTCAATGGTGTCGTCCAGGCGGAAAGCCGAAGAGCCTTCGAAGAACGACAGGGTGGACACCGGGTAGAGCGGGTTGCCCTGCATTTGCACCGACACGAATGGCGAATCGGAACCGGACGGGAAGCCGCGCACCTGGATATTGGCGCCAGACTGGCCGCCGGTGGATTCGGCAAAGGCGCCCGGCACCAGTTTCATGACGTCGGCGGTGCTGATCGGAGCGGCTTGTTTGAGTTGTTCTTCCGACGCGGTGGTGATGGAAAAGGCGGAGTCCAGCTTGCGCACGCCGCGCGCCGAAGCCACGCCGGTCACGACCACTTGCTGGATTTCTTTCTGGACGGCGGCGTCTGCCGCTGACGGGGCTGGTGCGGCTTCCACCGCGGCTTGCTGGCCTTCCTGTTCCGTGGCCTGGGCCTGGCCGATCAAGGTCAGTACAGCGATGGAAATGGACGACAACAGGAATTTCCGATGGTTTTTCATACTTGTCTCTTCTTTCGTTTTATGTGATTCGGCTTTCCAAGGCCTGACCATTGAAACAAGAAATGATATCGATGTCAAACGAAATGTTATCGATGTCATTTTGTTGTTGCGTGGTTTCGAAATCTGTCATAATGCCCCGCATGGCTGTCAATAAAACTATGGAAGACCTCGCCAAGCTGGCAGGGGTTTCGAAAATTACCGTGTCGCGCGCCCTGCGTGGCAGTCCCCTCGTCACGGAAGAAACGCGGGAGAAAGTGCGCCAGATCGCGGAAGCCCAAGGCTACCGCCTGAACGTCAGCGCGCGCAACCTGCGCATGGGGCGTTCGTATTCGGTGGCAGTTGTGGTGGAAATGACGCCCGAGAAGGGGCGGCCGATGTCCGACCCGTACCCGCTGGAATTGTTGGGCGGAATCACGCAGGAGCTGACGACTGCCGGCTACAGCGTGGTGCTGACCTCGCGCCAGTTGCTGGATACCGCCCCGGTGCAAGGCGCCGACGGCTTGATCCTGCTGGGCCAGGGTTCGCATGGCGAAGCGGTGACGGCGCTCAAAAAGCGTACCCAGCCGCTGGTGGTGTGGGGCGCGCCGGAAGCCGGTGCCGACACCGTGGTGGTCGGCAGTGACAACCGCAAGGGCGGTATCAGTGTCGCCCAGCGCTTCATCGAACTGGGTCGCAAGAAGGTGTTGTTCGTTGGCGACGTCGACCACGCCGAGGTGCAGGAACGCTGTGCGGGCTTCATCGACGCGCTGGGAGGGCAGGGCAGCGTGCACATCATGCGGCCGAAGGCATTTACCTTCGAAGCCGGCTTTGATTGCCTGGATTCCCTGCTGAAAAAGAAAGGTTTGTCGTTCGACGGCGTGTTTGCCGCCAGCGACTTGCTGGCGATGGGCGCGATCCGTGCGCTGGCCGAGCGCGATGTGCGGGTACCGGAACAGGTGTCGGTTATCGGCTACGACGATACGCCGGGTGCAGTGAGCTTTGTGCCGGCCCTGACTAGCGTGCACCAGTACCTGCGCGATGGCGGCGTGCTGCTGGCCAAGAAGATGCTGGACTTGCTGGAGGGGCGTCCCGTGACTTCCGAAACCTTGCCGACGGCGCTCATCGTGCGCGCTACGTAAAAATTTTTTATACCGAATCCAAACCGGTTTGAATCGAAAAGAAGGAAGAAGATGCAGCATACCTACCCCCTCGATGCCTGGTGTATCCGCGAAACATCCTTCGATGCGGCGTCGAATTTCCTGGATGAGACCCTGTTCGCACTGGGCAATGGCTACATCGGCCTGCGCGGCACGCCGGAAGAAGGCTATGCCGGCCCGGCCGGTACCTCGCTGGACGGCACCTACCTGAACGGCTTCTATGAATCGGAGCCGATCCAGTACCCCGAGAATGCTTATGGCCTGGCACGCAACAACCAGTTCATGCTGAATGTGCCGAACGCCAAGGGCATCGTGCTGTGGGTGGGCGAAGAGCGCTTCGACCTGCTGCAGGGCCGCCTGGAGAGCTACGAGCGCCGCCTCGACTTCCGCAGCGGCCTGCTGCAGCGCGAAATCGTGTGGCAAGCGCCGTCCGGCCGCCGCCTGCAGGTACGCAGCCGCCGCCTGGTCAGCTTCGCCAGCAAACACCTGTTTGCGATTGAATTTACGGTGACGCCGCTTGGCTTCGATGGTGCGCTTCGGCTGGAATGCGCGGTGGATGGCGTGGTGCGCAACCTGGAAGCCGGCGACGATCCGCGTGTCGGCTCCGCCACCACCGGCCCGGCGCTGGCGCTGACCGGCACCGAGCTGGCGCCGCATTTCGCCGCCCTGCAGCAGCGCACCCACAACAGCGGCTTCACGCTGGTGAGCGCTGCCGCACAGGTGATCGATGCGCAGCATATCTTCGCGCAGCGCGTCGAAGGATCGCGCCTGGTGCAGTCATATTCCGTTGATGCACGCGACGGCCAGGCCGTGCGGCTGGTGAAGTACGGCTGCTATTACAGTTCGCGCGACCATGCCGCCGACGAATTGATGGCGCGTTCGCGCGCGGAACTCGAGGTGGCGCGCGGCCTCGGCTTCGACCAGCTGGCAGCGCAGCAGGAAGCCTACCTGGCCGACTTCTGGGCCCAGGCCGATGTGGAAGTGGCGGGCGACGACGCGCTGCAGCAGGGTATCCGCTTCAACCAGTTCCACCTGCTGCAGTCGGTCGGGCGCGACGGTAAAACGAATATCTCCGCCAAGGGCGTGACGGGCGAGGGCTACGAAGGCCATTATTTCTGGGACACCGAGATCTACATCTTCCCGTTCTTCCTGTACAACAAGCCTGAGATTGCACGCAAGCTGCTGGAGTACCGCTATGCCGGGCTGCCTGCCGCGCGCGAACGTGCGCGCCAGATGTCGCACGCCAAAGGCGCGTTGTACCCGTGGCGCACCATCGCAGGCGAGGAATGCTCGGCCTATTTCCCCGCCGGCACCGCGCAGTACCACATCAACGCCGACGTGGCCTACTCCATCAAGCAATACATGGATGCCACGGGCGACGATGCCTACCTGCTGCAATACGGCGCCGAAATCCTGATCGAGACCGCGCGCATCTGGCTCGGCATCGGCAGCTACAACCGCGCGGGCGCCTTCGTGATCAACGAAGTGACAGGGCCCGATGAATACACCGCGCTGGTGAACAACAACTACTACACCAACGCCATGGCCAAGCTGCACATGCAGTTTGCTGCAGCGGCCGCCGAGCGCATCGAACGCGATTACCCGCAGGAATGGCCGCGCATTGCCGCCGCCGTGGCGCTGGCCGACGGCGAACTGGAAGAACTCCGCCGCGCCGCTGACGCCATGTTGCTGCCATACGACGCAGCGCTCGGCATCCACCCGCAAGACGACAGCTTCCTCGACAAGAAAGTTTGGGACTTCGCAGGAACGCCGGCCGACAAATACCCGCTGCTGCTGAACTACCACCCGATGGTGATCTACCGCCACCAGGTCTGCAAGCAGGCCGACGTGGTGCTGGCGCTGCTGCTATTGAGCGAGCAGTTCACGCTGGAAGACAAGAAGCGCGATTTCGACTACTACGAAGCGGTGACCACGCACGATTCCTCGCTGTCGTCCTGCATCTTCAGCATCATCGCCTCCGAAGTGGGCTACGCAGGGAAGGCCTACGACTACTTCATGGAGACTGCGCGGCTCGACCTGGACAACACGCACGGCAACACCCACTACGGCGTGCACACCGCGGCCATGGCCGGCACCTGGCTGGGCGTGGCCTACGGCTTTGGCGGCATGCGCGTTGTAAACGGCGAAGTACGCTTTGCACCGACCTTGCCGAAGCAGTGGCAGCACTACCAGTTCCGCATTCACCTGCATGGCAGCTTGCTGCAGGTGCGCGTCAGCCCAGGCGGCACGCAGTACACCCTGCTGCGCGGCGAAGCACTGGCCTTCCGGCACCGCGGCGTGCCCGTCACCGTTACCCCGGCCGCGCCGGTCCAGGAGCTCGCATGAAAGCCGTTATCTTCGACCTCGATGGCGTGATCACCGATACCGCCCATTACCACTTCCTGGCCTGGCAGAAACTGGCGCAGTCGCAGCAAGTGCACTTCGACGAAGCCTTCAACGAAAACCTGAAGGGCATTGACCGCATGGGCTCGCTGGAGCTGATACTGGCCGGTGCGCCGCGTACTTACAGCGACGCCGAGAAGCTGGCGCTGGCCGACAGCAAGAACGAACACTACAAGACGTTGATCGCCGAGATGTCGCCCGCCGACCTGCTGCCCGGCGCAGTAGCCGCGTTGGACTGGTGTCGCGCGCAAGGCTTGAAGGTGGGCCTTGCGTCGGTCAGCAAGAACGCCTTCACAGTGCTGGAAAGCCTCGGCATCACCGAGAAGTTCGACTATGTCGTCGACGCGGCGACGATCGCGCGCGGCAAACCCGATCCCGAAATCTTCCTGCGCGCGGCGTCGGAACTGGGCGTAGACCCGGCCGATTGCGTTGGCGTGGAAGACGCTGTTGCCGGCGTAAGCGCTATCAAGGCGGCCGGCATGTTTGCCATTGGCGTAGGCCAGGCGGCCACGCTGTGGCAGGCAGATACGGTGATCCCGGGACTGGAACAATTCAAAAATATAATGGAGACACTATGCAAAACCGGCGCATCATCTGGGTCCTGTTCCTGATCTATTTCACCTTCGCCATCCTGTTGAACAGCGTTGGCACGGTGATCCTGCAGGTCATCAACAACTACGGTGTCAGCAAATCCGCCGCCAGCGTGCTGGAAGGGTTCAAGGACTTGCCGATTGCCGTGGTTTCCTTCCTGGTGGCGAGCTTCCTGCCGCGCATCGGGTACAAGAAGGCGATGCTGACCGGGCTCGCCATTGTCACGGCGGCTTGCCTGTCGATGCCGCTGCTGCCTTCCTTCCTGACCACCAAGATGCTGTTCCTGTGCGTCGGCGTTGCCTTCGCGCTGGTTAAAGTGTCGGTCTACTCCACCCTTGGCCTGGTGGCCGCCGACCGCCGCCAGCATGCCGGCATCATGAATACGCTGGAAGGCTTTTTCATGGTGGGCGTGCTGTGCGCCTATTGGGTGTTCAGCTTCTTCATCGATTCTGACGATCCGCATCCTCAAAGCTGGCTGCATGTGTACTGGGCGCTGGCTGGCCTGTGCGCGCTGACTTTCACGCTGTTGCTGCTCACCCCGTTCGACGAACGCCTGGCCGCGCCGCCGGGAGCGCGCAGCTTGCCGCAGGAATTTGCGGCCATGCTCAAGCTGTTCTTCAAGCCGCTGGTGTGCGTATTCGTGCTGACGGCTTTCCTGTACGTATTGATCGAGCAGAGCGTGGGTACCTGGCTGCCGACCTTCAACAACGAGATCCTGCACCTGCCGGCCGCCATGAGCGTGCAGGTCACCAGCATCTTTGCGGCTTGTCTTGCTGCAGGCCGGCTGTCGGCCGGGGTACTGATGCGCCGCGTGAACTGGTACCCGGTGATGAACGCTTGCCTGTTCGGCATGGGCGCGGTGGTGCTGGTTGCGCTGCCGATGACGCATGACGTCGTGGTTCCTGCGGGTGCCGGGTGGCGCGATGCGCCGCTGGCAGCCTTCGTGTTTCCGCTGATTGGCTTGTTCATGGCGCCGGTCTACCCAGGCATCAACTCGGTGATGCTCAGCTCCCTGCCCAAGCACCAGCATTCGGCGATGACTGGCCTGCTGGTGATCTTCTCCGCTTTGGGCGGCACCACGGGTTCCCTGATCACCGGCTATGTGTTCGGCGCCTTCAGCGGCCACTTCGCGTTTTACCTGACGCTGGTCCCGATTGCAATCGTGCTGGTGACGCTGTATTTCTTCAAGCGGGCAGTGGATGGCACGGACGACGGGCTGGATGCTCCCGCTATAATCTCGCCATGAATCTGAAGAGCCTCGCCGACAAACTCGGCATGTCCAAGACGACCGTCAGCCGCGCGCTGAACGGCTATCCCGAAGTCAGCGAGTTGACGCGCGAGCGCGTGCTGCGTGCCGCGCGCGAATCCGGCTACGAGGCCAATCCCATGGCGCGCAGCCTGGCCGTTGGCCGCAGCAACGTGCTCGGCACGATCTATCCGCTGCTGCCGGCAGACCTGGGCGACGCCATGTTCCTCGAGGTGGTTGGGGGCATGTCGGCGGCGCTGGAAGAGAAGCGCATGAATTTCATTATTGCCCCGGTGTCGCCGTCCAACGAAATGCCGTCTTATGAGCAGATGGTGCGCGGGCGGCGCGTTGATGGCCTGGTCGTGAGCCGCACGCTGGTGCACGATGAGCGCATTGCCTATCTCACGAAAGCGGGCTTCCCCTTCATCGCGCACGGCCGCACAGAGCTCGATGCGCCTTACGCCTGGTTCGACTACGACAACGAAGCCGGCATCCGCGTGGCGCTGGAGCGCTTGCTGTCGCTGGGCCACCAGCGCATCGCCATGATCAGCGCGCCGCTGGCAATGAACTTCGCTGCGCAGCGCCGCGCCAGCTTCCTTGCCACGCTGGCAGGCGCCGGCCTGTCTGCCGATCCGCGCCACCTGGTGGACGATTGCATCGACCGCCGCGCTGGTCACGCTGCTGTACAAGCGCTCCTGGCCGCCACGCCGCGACCGACCGCAATCGTGGTCGACAACCACCTCGCCGGCGTAGGTGCAGTGCGCGCGCTGCTCGACGCCGGCATCGTAATCGGCAGGGATATCTCCCTGATCGTGTGGGGCAGCATGGCCGACACCCTGGCCGACATCGACGTCACCACCATCGACCAGCCCAACGCCCGCGCCGCCGGCGCCAGGATGGCCGACATGCTGCTCGCCCTTATCAACGGCAAGCCCGCTGCCAGCCTTCAGGAACTATGGCAGCCGGCGCTACTGGCTGGTGCTACAACCGGTGCCGTCGCAAGTTAATCAGTCTGTCAGCGGAAGGATCGCTTGCCGGTAAGGCTGTGCTTCATTCTCCACATACCAGTTGGCCCATAGCCGGTTGCGCGAGCGGCCGTCCACAATGCGGTCAGGCTCAAGGCTCAGGTAATTGCGTGCGCCGATGTAGCGGTGCGAGGTGCCGGGGAATTTGTACATCGAGGTCGTGATACCGCCTTCCAGCTGTTCCACTTTGTCGCCGACGTGTTCGAGGTAGAACAGCGCCATCGCTGGTGGCGGCGGATGTACCACGCCCGAAGAAGTCAGCTGGTGGATGGTGATCGGCTTGCCCTTATACTGCTTCTGGCTGGATTCGATGGCGCCGATGGCGCCCACGTGCACGTCGCCGGAGAGGATGGTCACGCGGCCGCCGGTACGCTGCGACCATTCCTGCAGGCGGTGGATCAGGCGCAGGCGTTCCCATTGGTGGGTGCGGCTTAGCCAATGGTCTTTCAGGTCGTCTTCCAGTTCCTGCTGGCCCGGCATGGCGCACAGCAGCATTTCCAGCGTGCTGAAGTCGGGGTGCACGACGGGGATGCTGGACATGATCAGCAAGTGCTTGCAGTCCTCCTGGGACTCCAGCCAGGTATAGGCGGCCTGCCATGATTGATCGCCCATGACGACCTCCGGCGAGCGTTCGCTGCGCAGGTCGAGCACCAGCAGGCCGTAGTCGCCAATGCGGGCGGCCTTGGTGAAGCCAGGCTGCGACGGGAGGCGCAGCGGCACGTCGGCCTCCGATGTGCTGTGCTGCTGGAATAGCAGGAAGTAGTCGCGCGCGATGTTGTAGATCGCCTTGAACACGGGCGACTGCTGGAATTTGTCCGGATACGAGCCCCAGCCATCGATGATGTCGTGATCGTCCCACATCATCACTGTTGGAACGGTGGCGAACATGCGCGCCACATGCGGATACGCCCACACCTTCAGGTAGTTACCGAAGAAGAAATCGTCGACTTCGGTTTGCAGCGTCTTGGTAATCGGCTTGTTGGCGAGTTTTTTGTCGTTTGGCGCGGCGGCCCAGTCGTTCAGGGCGGTGGTGGTCCACATTGCATCGCTGTAAATCTGGTCGCCGCCCATCAGCAGCAGGTGGTAGGGACGCTGCGCGTGGTTGTCGCGCATCTTGTTCCAGACCGGGTCCTGCGGGATGTCCTTCATTTTCTTGTAGTCGGAGAAGCCGTTGCAGGAGGTGTAGGCGCAGGTGGGGGCGCTGTCGCGCGCCGGCACGGTGAAAGTGAATGCCTGGCCGTCGACGAGGTATTGGACTTGCTGCTCGCGCGTGGCGTGCTGCTCAATAGTGAACCGCCAGCTCTCGACGACATGCACTGCGCGCTTGTGCAAACGGGTGCGCAAGCGGCGGGACTCGACGGCCAGCGGTCGAACCTCGGCCGCGGCACCAGGCAGCACGGCCGCTGTTACCGCCGGCGCTACTTCGCCTGTCCACACCGCCAGCGCGCTGACAGCCCACATGCCGTCGGCACAGCCACAGAACTTCAAGATAGGCCCCAACACTAATGCCATTGCAATCCCCGCAAGGTTATCAAATCACCAAATGATAGCTTGTTCGTTGAGCTGCGTGTGTTCCAGCTAACTGACGGCCTGCGGTGCGGGTCGTAGCCTGTGACTATTGTTCAACGTCACAGGGAGGCTGTCATGGGGAAGTATTTCTTGGCTTGGCTGCTGGGGGTGCCGGGGATTGTGCTGCTGCTGGTGTGGCTGTTTTTCCATTGAAACCGGTAAACCGGTGTCAGACCCGTTGGGTCTGACACCTTGCTTCGATTACATGTTGCGGCGGTATTGGCCGCCGACTTCGAACAGCGCGGTCGTGATCTGGCCCAGCGAGCAGACGCGGGCGGCGTCCATCAGTTTGGCGAACACGTTTTCGTTGTCGATGGCGGCCTTCTGCAGCGCGGCCAGGGCGGCCGGTGCCGCATCCGCATTGCGGGCGTGGAAGTCCGCCAGGCGGGTCAGCTGCGATTGCTTTTCGTCGTCGGTGGAACGGGCCAGTTCGATGGTGGCCGGGGCTTCCGAACCTTTCGGGTTGCGGAAGGTGTTAACGCCGATGATAGGCAGCGTGCCGTCGTGTTTCTGGTGCTCGTACAGCAGCGACTCTTCCTGGATCTTGCCGCGCTGGTAGCCGGTTTCCATCGCGCCCAGTACGCCGCCACGTTCGGCAATGCGTTCGAACTCCTGCAGAACGGCTTCTTCCACCATGTCGGTCAGCTCTTCGATGATGAAGGCGCCCTGGTTCGGGTTCTCATTCTTGGCCAGGCCCCATTCGCGGTTGATGATCAGCTGGATCGCCAGCGCGCGGCGGACGGATTCGTCGGTCGGCGTGGTGATCGCTTCATCGTAGGCGTTGGTGTGCAACGAGTTGCAGTTGTCGTAAATCGCGATCAGCGCCTGCAGCGTGGTGCGGATATCGTTGAAGTCGATTTCCTGCGCGTGCAGCGAACGGCCGGAAGTCTGGATGTGGTACTTCAGCTTTTGCGAGCGGTCGTTGGCACCGTATTTCTCTTTCATGGTGACGGCCCAGATGCGGCGCGCCACGCGGCCCAGCACCGTGTATTCCGGGTCCATGCCGTTGGAGAAGAAGAACGACAGGTTCGGCGCGAAATCGTCGATGTGCATGCCGCGTGCCAGGTAGGCTTCCACGAAGGTGAAGCCATTCGACAGCGTGAAGGCCAGCTGCGAGATCGGGTTCGCGCCCGCTTCCGCGATGTGGTAGCCGGAGATCGACACCGAGTAGAAGTTGCGCACCTGGTGGTGCACGAAGTATTCCTGGATGTCGCCCATCACCTTCAGCGAGAACTCGGTCGAGAAGATGCAGGTGTTCTGTCCCTGGTCTTCCTTCAGGATGTCGGCCTGCACGGTGCCGCGCACGTTCATCAGCACCCAGTCCTTGATCTTCTGGAATTCGTCTTCCGAAGGCTGGCGCTTGTTCTCGGTGACGAACTTCCCGACCTGCTGGTCGATGGCGGTGTTCATGAACATCGCCAGGATGGCAGGCGCAGGGCCGTTGATGGTCATCGACACCGAGGTGCTTGGGTTGCACAGGTCGAAGCCGTCGTACAGCACTTTCATGTCGTCCAGGGTCGCAATGGACACGCCGGAGTTACCGATCTTGCCGTAGATGTCCGGGCGGATCGCAGGGTCGGCGCCGTACAGGGTGACGGAGTCGAAGGCGGTCGACAGGCGTTTGGCGTCCATTCCGGTGGAAACCAGTTTGAAGCGGCGATTGGTACGGAATGCGTCGCCTTCGCCGGCAAACATGCGGGTTGGATCTTCGCCTTCACGCTTGAAGGCGAACACGCCGGCGGTGAACGGGTAGGAGCCCGGCACGTTTTCCAGCATCAGCCAGCGCAGCAGCTCGCCGTGGTCTTGGTACTTCGGCAGCGACACCTTGCGGATCTTGGTGCCGGACAGGGTGTGCTGCACCAGGCCGGTACGGATTTCCTTGTCGCGGATTTTCACGACGTATTCGTCGCCGGCGTAGGCTTGCTGCATATCCGGCCATTGCGCCAGCAGCTTCTTGGAACCGGCCTCCATGGCGTGGTCGCGCTCGACGATCAGGTCGTCGAAGTCCACGACGGATTTACCGGCGACGGCCAGCATGCGCTTGGATTCCTGCAGTTGCTGGCGTTCGCGCGCCAGCTTGGCTTGCGCCTGGGTCTTCTTGTGGTAGCCGCGCACGGCGTCGGAGATTTCGGCCAGGTAGCGCGCGCGTGCCGGCGGCACGATCACGTTCTTGCCGGAGCTGAAGCGCACCTCCATCGGGGCCAGTACACCCTTCACGGTCTTCAGGCCTTTGCCAGCCAGTACCGGCAGCAGGCCCTGGTACAGCGCGGTCACGCCGTCGTCGTTGAAGCGGGAGGCCTGGGTACCGAATACCGGCATTTCTTCCGGACGCTTGCTCCACATTTCGCGGTTGCGCTGGTATTGCTTGGCCACGTCGCGCAATGCATCCTGCGCGCCCTTGCGGTCGAACTTGTTGATCGCGATGAAGTCGGCGAAGTCCAGCATGTCGATCTTTTCCAGCTGCGATGCGGCACCGAATTCCGGCGTCATCACATACATGGAGACGTCGACGTGCGGCACGATCGCGGCGTCGCCCTGGCCGATGCCGGAGGTTTCCACGATCACCAGGTCGAAGCCCGCCACTTTACAGGCCGCGACGACGTCAGGCAGGGCCTGGGATATTTCGGAGCCGGCTTCGCGCGTCGCCAGGGAGCGCATGAAGACGCGGGTCTTGCCGTTCCATGGGTTGATCGCGTTCATGCGGATACGGTCGCCCAGCAGTGCGCCGCCGGATTTGCGGCGCGACGGGTCGATCGAGATCACGGCGATGTTCAGCGCGTCGCCCTGGTCCAGGCGGATGCGGCGGATCAGTTCATCGGTCAGCGAGGATTTACCTGCGCCGCCGGTGCCGGTGATGCCCAGGGTTGGGGCGGTGACCGCCTTGGCTGCCTCGGTCAGTTCGGCGCGCAGCTTGTCGGAGGCCTTGCCGTTTTCCAGCGCGGTGATCAACTGGGCCAGCGGGCGGTGGCGTTGCTCGATATCGCCGTTGCGGATCGCATCCAGCTGGGTTGGCGAGTAGGTGGACAGGTCGACGTCGCATTGCTGCACCATCCACTGGATCATGCCGACCAGGCCCATACGCTGGCCGTCTTCCGGCGAGAAAATGCGGGTGACGCCGTAATCGTGCAGGTCGGCGATTTCGCTCGGGACGATTACACCGCCGCCGCCGCCGAAGACCTTGATATGCGAGCCGCCGCGCTGGCGCAGCAGGTCGATCATGTATTTGAAGTATTCGACGTGGCCGCCCTGGTAGGAGGAGATGGCGATGCCTTGCACGTCTTCGGTCAGGGCCGCGGTGACCACTTCGTCCACCGAGCGGTTATGGCCCAGGTGGATCACTTCGGCGCCCTGCGATTGCAGGATGCGGCGCATGATGTTGATCGAGGCGTCGTGGCCGTCGAACAGGGACGCGGCGGTGACAAAGCGGACTTTGTTCGCGGTCTTGGCCTGCTCAGGCTCAGCGGACAGTTTCTTGGCGTTGGCGAGGTCGTTCATTTTTGTTCCTTGGAACGGGGGAATTTTGATTATATGACGTTTACGTTAACGTCAAGTCAAGCGATTCTAAACCGGTAAATCAGGGTACGACCCAAGGGTCGGACCCGACCGGCGGCTGCCGCATAGCGGGTCTGACCCTTGGGTCAGATCCAGTCTTGCCGGTTTCAAGCAGCGTGTGCGTGACCCGCGCCCTTGAACGCAGCCATCATCTTCGCCCGGTTCACCTGGTACTCCGCGACAGCCTTTTCCTTCACATGGCCAAAGCCACGAATCTTCTCCGGCAGGTTGGCAATCGCCACCGCCTGCTCATGGTTCGCAGCCGACAATCCGCCCAGCAGCTCAGCAATAACGCCGCGGAACTCGGTGATCAGCGCGCGTTCCATCATACGCTCCTCGGTGTAGCCGAAGATGTCGAACGTACCACCGCGCAGGCCCTTGAACCTGGCCAGCAGGGTGAACGCCTTCCACATCCACGAACCGTACTCCGCCTTGACCAGGTGGCCCTTGGCATCCTTCTTCGCGAACAGCGGCGGCGCCAGGTTGAACTTCAGCGAGAAATCGCCTTCGAACTGGGTCTTCAGCTGCTCCACGAAGCGGCCGTCGGTGTACAGGCGCGCCACCTCATATTCATCTTTATAGGACATCAGCTTGAACAGCGACTTGGCGACCGCGGTCGACAGCTTGTTGCCCAGGCCCAGCAGGGTCTCTTTCGAGCGCACTTGCTGCACCAGGTCTTCATAGGTCGCAGCGTAAGCAGCGTCCTGGTAAGCGGTCAGGAACTCGACGCGCTTCTTGATCACGTTTTCCAGCGATTGTGGCATCTGCACCACGACCGCCTGGGTCGGGGTCGCAACCTTTTCCACGCGCTTGAAGTCCACGGCGGCACGGCGGCCCCACAGGAAGGAGCGCTTGTTCGATTCAACCGCCACGCCATTCAGTTCAATGGCGCGCAGCAGGGCGGCTTCGCTCAGCGGGATGCGGCCTTTCTGCCATGCGTAACCCATCATGAACAGGTTGGATGCAATCGAATCGCCCATCAGCGCGGTAGCCAGCTTGGTGGCGTTGATGAAGTCCACCGATTGCGCGCCGCCGACGGATTCGGTGATCAGGGCTTCCACGCTTTCAGCCGGGTACTGCCAGTCGGCGTTCTGCGCGAAGGTGCCTGGCGGCTGCTCGTGCTGGTTGACGATGGCGAAGGTGCGGCCAGGGCGCATCTTCGACACGGCGTCATAGGCGCCGGAGGTCAGCATGTCGCAGCCCAGGATCAGGTCTGCTTCGCCGGTGGCGATACGCTGCGCGCGCAGGTGGGCCGGGGTCTTTGCCACTTTGACGTGGGAAGTCACGGAGCCGTTCTTCTGCGACATGCCGGTCATGTCCAGCACGGAAGCGCCTTTGCCCTCCAGGTGCGCGGCCATGCCCATCAGTGCGCCGACGGTAATCACGCCGGTGCCGCCGATACCATTGATCAGGATGTTGTATGGGTGCTCGATGCCCGGCAGTACCGGCGCAGGGATATCGCCCCAGTCGTCGTTCTTCGCGGTGCCGGTCTTGGTCTTCTTCAGCGTACCGCCTTCGACGGTGACGAAGGATGGGCAGAAGCCCTTGGTGCACGAGTAGTCCTTGTTGCAGGAAGACTGGTCGATGGTGCGCTTGCGGCCGAATTCAGTTTCCTTCGGCAGGATCGAGACGCAGTTGGACTGGATGCCGCAATCGCCGCAGCCTTCGCACACGGCTTCGTTGATGACCATGCGCTTGCTCGGGTCAGGGAACTCGCCCTTCTTGCGGCGGCGGCGCTTCTCGGCGGCGCAGGTCTGGTCGTAGATGATGACGGTGCAGCCGGGCAGCTCACGCATTTCGCGCTGTACGGCGTCCATCTCCTTGCGGTCGTGCAGGGAAACGATGGCAGGCAGGGCGGAACGGTCGGTGTAGCGCGACAGGTCTTCGGTCACCAGCGCGATGCGCTTGATGCCTTCGGCCGCCATCTGCTGCGCGATCATCGGCACGGAAACAGTGCCGTCAACAGGCTGGCCGCCGGTCATTGCCACCGCATCGTTGTACAGGATCTTGTAGGTGATGTTGACCTTCGCAGCCACGGCGGCGCGGATCGCCAGGTAGCCGGAGTGGAAGTAGGTGCCGTCGCCCAGGTTCTGGAATACGTGCGGCACCTTGCTGAATGCAGCCTGGCCGATCCACGGCGTGCCTTCTCCGCCCATATGGGTGGTCAGCTTGTTCATCTCAGGGTAGATCGAGGTGGCCATCACGTGGCAGCCGATGCCGGCCAGCGCGAAGGAACCTTCCGGCACCTTGGTCGAGGTGTTGTGCGGGCAGCCGGAGCAGTAGAAGGCCGGGCGGAACGGGGTCTCGATGGCCTTCTTCAGCACTGCATCCTTGGCTTCAAGGAAGCTCAGGCGGGCCTTGATCTGGTCCTGGATGCCGGCGTCGGCGATGTAGCGCGCTACGCGGCTGGCGATCACGCGCGCCACCTGCGACACGGAGAAGTCGGCCTTCGGCGGCAGCAGCCATTCACCGCGCGGCGCAACCCACTCACCCTTGTCGTCGAACTTGCCGATGATGTGTGGACGCACGTCGTCGCGCCAGTTGTACAGTTGTTCCTTCAGCTGGTATTCGACGAACTGGCGCTTCTCTTCCACCACCAGGATTTCGTCCAGGCCTTGCGCGAATTCGCGCACCGAGTCCGGCTCCAGCGGCCATGGCATGGAGACCTTGAACAGGCGCAGGCCGACCGTGGCGGCCATGGCTTCGTCGATGCCCAGTTCTTCCAGCGCTTCCAGCACGTCCAGGTAGGACTTGCCGGAGGCGATGATGCCCAGCTTGGCGTCCTTGGAATCGATGGTGGTGTGATTCAGCTTGTTCTCGCGGGCGTAAGCCAGGGCCGCGTAGATCTTGTAGTCCTGCATCAGCGCTTCCTGGTTGCGCGCTTGCTGGCCCAGCGGGATCGCGGACAGGCGGGCATTCAGGCCGCCTTCCGGCATCACGAAGTCCTTCGGAATCTTGACGTCGACGCGGAAAGGATCGGCGTCGATCGAAGCGCTCGACTCCACGGTGTCCGCCAGCGCCTTGAAGGCAACGGCGCAGCCGGAGAAGCGCGACATGGCCCAGCCGTGGATACCGAGGTCGATGTATTCCTGCACATTGCATGGATACAGGACCGGGATCATGCAGGCGGAGAAGATGTGGTCCGACTGGTGCGGCAGGGTGGAGGAATAGGCGCCGTGGTCGTCGCCGGCCACCAGCAGGATGCCGCCATGCCTGGACGTGCCGGCATGGTTCATATGCTTGAAGACGTCGCCGCAGCGGTCCACGCCAGGGCCCTTGCCGTACCACATGGCGAACACGCCGTCGTACTTGGCCGGGCCGATCAGGTCAACCTGCTGCGAGCCCCAGACGGCGGTCGCCGCCAGGTCCTCGTTCACGCCCGGCACGAATTGCACATTGTGTTTCTCGAGGTGCTTTTGCGCCTTCCACAGGGTCTCGTCCAGGCCGCCCAGCGGGGAACCGCGGTAGCCGGAAATGAAGCCGCCGGTGCTCAGGCCGTCGCGCGCATCGCGCAATTGTTGCATCATTGGCAAGCGCACCAGCGCCTGGATGCCGGACAGGAAGACTTTACCGGTGGTGGAAGTGAATTTGTCGTCGAGGGTGACGTCGTGTAGTACAGGCGAGCTGCTGCCGTCTGGCATGGTGGCTGTCTCCAAAATCATGATTCGGTGCGTGCCTGGCATTGGTCGGCGCCGGGTAAGCGCGTCCTTGCCTAAGTCACAACGCCTGCGGGTGTGCAGGCCTTTTCAACGGGCGAGTTTACGGTTTACTTTACGTATACGGAAATACGGTTTGGGGATGGGGGTATAAGAAAAAATGATAGCTCGACGAACAATCCTGGCGGCGACAGCCGTGTTTTTGGCCAGACCGGTGCTGGCGCTGGCCGGTGTGGCGCGCAAGATGCAGCTGGTGACCAGCCACTTGCCTTCCCTGGTGCATGAAAGCGGCCAGCCAGGCGGCCTGCAAGAAATTGTGGCGGAGTTATGCCAGCGGGCCGGCGTGCGGCCGGCGACCCAGTTCGTGCCCTGGCGCCGCGCGCAATTCCTGGCCACCACCATGCCCGCCACTGCCATCTACCCGCTGACCCGCCTGCCGGAGCGCGAGGCGCAATACCGCTGGCTGGTGCCGCTATTTGAGGAAAACTATGTGCTGCTCGCAGTGCGCGGCAAGCTTCTGCCGCTGGAGCAGATGAAGGAAAAGCGCATCGCCCTGCTGCGCGGCGCCGCCCAGGCCGCCATCTTGAAAGAACAGGGTTTCACGCGCCTTGTCGAAGCCAGTTCGATCGATGAAGTGCACCGTTTCCTGCTGGGCGGCATGGCCGACGCGGCGTTCGGCGAGCGCCGCATCATTTCCGCTTCGCTGAAAGGCCAAGGGGCGAGCGAAAGCGGGTTCGAAACCAGCGCGCCGGTCGGCACCAGCACCGCCTGGCTGGCCGGCTCGCTGGATTTTGATGCCACCGATGTCGGCCTGTTCCAGCGTGCGCTGGAATCAATGCAGGCCGACGGCACCTTGCGCCGCATCCTTGCAAGACATAAGCTGACCTAACGGCCCAGTCCGTGTCCCACCATGGGGTCACACCCGAAGTGTGACACGAGCACATGCATCGAACAGTTGAGCTCGTGTCACCTTTGGGGTGTGACCCCAAGGTGTGACACGGGCTCAACTGAGGAGGCGGGCGCCGGGCCAGGTGTTGCGCTGGCACAGCTCGGTGGCGACTTGCTGGGTCAGTGCGGCGATGGCGTTGGCGGCGTTGGTCAGGGGGATGTTGCGCGAAGCACACAACACCACGGTACGGCTGATGGCGGGATTGTTGATGCGCACGCTGCGCATCTGGCCGAGTTCGATTTCAGACAAAACTGGTGCAACCGGCAAGATTGTTGCGCCCATGCCGGCCATGATGGCGGACTTCAGGATGGCGATCGAGTTGATTTCGATGACGTTGCCAATCACCAGCCCGGCGGCGCGCGCCATCGCTTCGATACGCGGCCGTACGCCATGCTGCAAGCCGGGCAGGATCAGGGTGGTGTTCAGGGCTTGCTGCAGCGTCACCGTGTCGCGGTCGGTAAACCACACGGCGTCGTGGCGGCATATGAAGCGCAGTTCTTCTTCCGCCAGCGGGGTGGTGGAAAACGGCGTCAACTGGCCGTCGTCGAACAGGACGGCCAGGTTGACCCGGCCGCTTTTGAGCTGTTCTGCCAGGTTTCCGGTCAGTTCTTCGGTCAACTGCAGCGTAATGTCGGGATATTGCTCGCGCGCGGCGGTCAGCAGGGGCAGCGCCAGGGCCCCGGAAATACTGTGCGGCAGGCCCATGGTGACACTGCCGGAAGGTCGCGCCGACTGGGTGACGGCGGAGCGGGCGTCGGCCACCTGCTTCAGGATTGCTTGCGCATGGTCGTAAAACACTTTGCCGGCATCGGTGCTGACCACGCCCTGGGCGCTGCGGTGCAGCAGCTGGGCGCCCAGTTCCTCTTCGAGCTGGCGTAGCTGCTGGGTCAGCGCGGGTTGTGCAACATGCAATACCAGTGCGGCTCGAGACAACGATCCGTGGTCAACAATGGCGACAAAATAGCGCAGTTGGCGAAGTTCCATATTCCCGTAGGATAACATTGTGTATACTTATTCTAACGTTCTTCACGGATTTATCTCGCGAGCCTCACCATGTTAAAGAAAGTCGATTCGGCGCAGTTAAAGGTCGGCATGTATATCCACGACCTGAGTTGCGACTGGATGACCCACCCGTTCGTCCGCAACCGCTTCGAGATTTCCAGCCAGGAGCAGATCCAGAAGATCATCCAGGCCGGCATCCATGATGTGGTGATCGATGCGTCCAAAGGACTCGATGTGGAGGATGCGCCTTCGCTCGCCGAAGCACAGGCCGCCACCGAGCGTGAAGTCGAAGAGATCGCTAAAGAGCCGTCGCGCATCATCCGCACTTCCCTCGGCGAGGAGTTGCAGCGGGCGGCACAGATCCGCCACCAGGCCGCCGGCGTGGTGCGCAATGTGATGGCCGATGCCCGCCTCGGCAAGGCAATCGAGATCGGCTCGGTGCAGCCGGTGGTGCAGAACATCACGGAATCCATCCTGCGCAACCCGGGCGCCTTGCTGGGCCTGCTGCGCATCAAGTCCAAGGACGATTACACCTTCCTGCACTCGGTCAGCGTGTGCGCGCTGCTGGTGGCTTTCGCCAATGCGCGCGAGATGGACGATCACATCGTGCGCGAGGCCGGCCTCGGCGGCCTGCTGCACGATACCGGCAAGGCACTGGTGCCGGACGCGATCCTGAACAAGCCGGGGCCGCTGACCGACGAGGAATTCGCCATCATCAAGAAGCACCCGATGGATGGCTTCAACATCCTGAAGGAGTCGCCGGACGTGCCGGCGCTGGCGCTTGACATCACGCGCCACCACCACGAGCGGCTCGATGGCACCGGCTACCCGGACAAGCTGGCCGGCAACGAAATCAGCGAGATTGCGCAGATGGCGGCAATTGTCGACGTTTACGATGCCATTACGGCAGACCGCGTGTATCACAAGGGCCTTCCGGCCGCGGCCGCCCTGCGCAAGATTTACGAATGGAGCAAGCACCATTTCAACCCGAAACTGGTGCAGGAATTCATGCGCTGCGTCGGCATCTACCCGGTCGGCACGCTGGTGATGCTGGAATCGGGCCGACTTGGCGTTGTGGTCGAGCCGCACGAAAGCAACCTGCTGGCGCCGAAGGTGAACGTGTTCTTCAATACCAGGAAAAATGTCTACATCAAGCCGGAAACGGTCGACCTGTCGCGCGGCCTGGGCTTCGGTGGCGGCGACAAGATCGTGGGCCATGAATCGCCGGCCAAGTGGCAAGTGGACCCGATGCGCTTCCTGACCCTGGCAGGGGCCTGAGCGTCAGAAGAATTCGGCGGTATCGTTCGATTCGACGGTCTGCAGCTGGCCGCCGCTGACCAGCTCATCGTAATGGCAGGCCATATTGCGGCCGTGGCTCTTGGCGTAATACAGGGCCTGGTCGGCACGGCCGAGGATGATCACCGGCGCCTCATAGGCGCTGATGCTGACGAAGCCGACACTCACCGTCACTTGCCCGACTTGCGGGAAGACGTTCTGTTCGACGTTCATGCGGAAGCGTTCGATGATCTTCTTGGCGTTATCCAGCGTCGAAGAACGCAGCAGCACCACGAATTCCTCGCCGCCAAAGCGGAACACGCGGTCCTGCGCGCGGAAGGAAGACTGCAGCAGGTTGGCGATCAGGATCAGCACCTCATCGCCGTATAAATGCCCGAATTTGTCGTTGACTGCCTTGAAATGGTCGACATCGACCACGGCCAGCCACTGTTTTTCCTGTTCCTGCGGATTGCGGCGCTCGCGCCCGTCCGGCGGCAAGGCCAGCACGTCGTGCTCGGCCGAAGCCTGCAGCATCTTGGCCAGCTGGTCGTCGAAGGTCTTGCGGTTCAGCAGGCCGGTCAGCGAATCGCGCTCGCTGTAATCGAGCAGGTTCTGGAAATTGCGGTATACGCTGACAACGCCACCGATGATATGGATGGTGTCGCTGGTGTACGGGGTCGGATTGATGATTTCCAGGCAAGTATCGGCCTTGTCGCCCATCCAGATCGGTAGCCAGAGTGTGTGCTCACCCTCGGGCGACATGTAGTCGGCGCTCGATTCGTGGTGGGCCAGGCAGCGCGCCAGGGCCGGGAAGTTGCTGACCGGGTCGCCCGCAATGGCCGGGTCCATGTATTCCTCCATGCGCGCGGGACGGCCTTGCTCGATCACGGCGCGCGCGCGCACGTACAGCTGGCCTCGTATATTGACGATGCTCAGCACACGTGCCTGCGTGGCGGATGCCAATTCCGCTACCGCCGAGATCACCGAGATGTCGAGCATCGTGTGATCGCGGTGGCCGGTCATGTCCACCATATGTTTCAAAAGGGAATCCATGTGAGTGTCCGATAACTAGGCGCTCAGCGGCAAAACAAGGGGCTTTCTAAAGAATAGCTGATCAGGATAAATCTTTTTTGCATTCTCGGCAATTAACTTTGCGTAGTTTCATGCGAAACGCGACCTCATTGCAACACCCCTCCCATACCTCCAGTGTGACATAGAACACGGGACAGAGAGAAAAAGTTCTGTGCGGAAAACTTGCGCAATATCAACTTGCTCGTAGGAATGGCTCCTATAGTAAAGCCAATGATGCGCAGCCCAGGCATCAGAGTTTTCCTAGCGAAAGGGAGTTCATCATGAAAGCACTTTCTGCAGTGAGGCGTTTCATCAGGGATGAGCGGGGCGTGACGGCGATCGAGTATGGCCTGATCGCTTCGCTGATTGCACTGGCAGTCGGCACGGCAATGACCAGCGTCTCGAGCGAGCTGACCGCCGTGTTCAACAGCGTGGTGAGCGCGCTGACGCCTTGATGGGGGTGGCTGGCGCCCGGCGGCGGCCGGGTTGCCAGCCTTGACGCCATGAGCGGACTCGAGATCATCCTGCTGTGCCTGGTGCTCCAGGCGGCAGTATCGGACCTGGCCTGGCGCCGGATCCCCAATGTACTGGTAGCGGCAGGCTTGCTGCTGGCGCTGGCACTTCACTGGCGCCTGGGCGGCGGCGCGCTGCTGGTACAGGGCCTGGCCGGCGCAGCGGTGGGCTTGCTGCTGTTCCTGCCCTTGTATGCGCTGGGCGGGATGGCGGCCGGCGACGTCAAGCTGCTTGCCATGGCGGGCAGCTTCGTCGGGCCCTGGCAGGCGCTGCAGCTTTCTTTGCTCAGTGCGCTGGCGGGCGGCTTGCTGGCCCTGTGCTGGCTGCAACTGGCGCGCTGGCGCGGCAGCAGCAAGCCGGAAGGCATGCCGTACGCGGTAGCGATCGCGGCCGGCACCTTGGCGACCGTTGCGTTGGCGCATCGCTGATCTTTTGCTCCACCTCAATATCCAACCGGAAACCCATGGCTATCATCGTTTCCAACAGGAGGACACCATGATCGATTTTACGGACGATGAACAGCCGCTGCTGCCAGCCCCGCCGCGCACGGTGCGCGACACCGGCCTGGAGCCGGCGCTGCTGGCCGAGCTGGCGGGCAAGGCTTTGCTGGGCGCGGGCAAATGCCATTTGTCGGTGCTGACCGGCCGTTTGCGGCTGTCGATCAATGTGCTGCGGGAAGTGCTGGACGGCCTGCAAGGCGAACAACTGGTGGAAGTGGCGTGGCGCGGCGATTCGGATATCGACGTGCAGTACCAGCTGACCGGCATCGGCCGCCAGCGCGCGGCGGAGTGGCTCGAGCGCGCGCCCTATGTGGGCCCGGCGCCGGTCCCGCTGGAGGCCTGGCGCGCGCTGCTGCAACGCCAGGCCCTGCAATTGCCGCCAGTGCTGGCTGCCGACGTAGCCAGCCTGTTTGCCGACGACTGCCTGCCGCCGCGCATCCATGAACTGGTGGGCGCGGCCATGCATGCGGGACGTTCGGTTTGCCTGTACGGGCCTTCCGGCAGCGGCAAGACCACGCTGGCGCGCAAGCTGGGACGCCTGCTGCAGGGCGTGGTGGCGGTGCCGTATGCGGTGGCCGTGGGCAGCGCCATCATCCAGCTGTACGACGCTGCGGTACACCTGGCGCCGCCGCCCTTGCCGGGCCGCGCTTCCAGTGCCCGCAGCGGCGACTTGCGCTGGCTGCTGTGCCAGCGTCCGGTGGTGCAGCTGGGGGCGGAACTCGATGGCGCCATGCTGGACTTGCGGCACGACGCCGCCGGCGGCTGCTATCTGGCGCCGCCGCAGCTGAAGGCTTGCCACGGCTTGCTGATCATCGACGACCTGGGGCGCCAACGCTTGCCGGCCACTGCGCTGCTGAACCGCCTGGCGCAACTGCTCGATACCGGCACCGAGCGGCTTGCACTGCCCGGCGGGCATGCGTTCAGCGTGCCATGCCAGGCAGCGCTGGCCTTCGCCACCAGCCTGGCGCCGCAAACCCTGCTCGATGGCGCTGCGCTGCGCCGCATCGGCTACAAGGTTGCGCTCGGGCCGCTGCCGGAAGCCAGCTACCGCAGCCTGCTGCGCCAGCAATGCCGGGCGCGCGGCATGGAAGCCGATGAGGCGGCGCTGGCCTACCTGGTCGGCGAGCTGCACCGGGGCAGCGGCCAGCCTTTGCTGGCCAGCCTGCCGCGCGAAATCGTGGCGCGGGTAGCGGAATTTGCCGGCTTCGCCGGCACCGTGCCCAGCCTGAATCCCGCCACGCTGGACCAGGCCTGGTCCAGCATGTTTGCCGATGGTGCCGTATGAAGAGCCGGCGCGCCCTGTCGATGCTGGCGATGGCGACGGTGCTGGGGCTGGCCGCCGTGCTGCTGGCCTCGCGCTGGCTGCGCCAGCCAGCTGCGTCCACCGTGCGCATTGCGGTGGCGGCAGCCGATGTCGGCCTCGGCCAGCGCCTGGCGCCGGACATGCTGGCGCTGGCCGAGTGGCCGGCCAACAGCATGCCGGCCGGGGCCCAGCGCGAGCCGGCAGCGCTGGCGGGCCGTGTGATGAAGGCCAGCATACAGCGCGGCGAACCGGTGACGGACGCCAAGCTGGCGCCGGCCGGCACGCTGGGCGGCCTGTCTGCCCTGATTGCCGAAGGCAAGCGCGCCATCACGGTGCGCGTCAACGACGTGGTGGGCGTGGCGGGATTTGCCCTGCCGGGTAACTTCGTCGACATCCTGGTGTATGCACCGGCACAGAACAACGGCAGCAACGGCGCCAGCGAAACCGCGCTATCGAAGATCGTGCTGGAGCGGATCCTGGTGCTGGCCGTGGCGCAGGAAGTGGCGCGCGACGATACCAAGCCGCGCGTGGTCAACGCCGTCACGCTGGAAGTCACACCGGGCCAGGCCGAGCAGCTGGACCTGGCGCGCAGCGTCGGCACGCTGTCGCTGGTGCTGCGCAACCAGGTCGATCCGCGGCCGGGCGCGACGCCGGGCGCCACCCGCCACAGCGTGCTGGGCATGGAAGCCGCCGCGGCAGTTGCCGGCGCCGCCAGCGCCGCGGCGCCTGCCGCCGGGCCGCGCCTGGCGCGCGCCGCATTACCTCCTTCCGCCGCGCCGGCGCGCTACTGCATCGGCGTCATCGACGGCAACCGCAGCAGCAAGGAATGCCTGTGAGGAGGCGCCATGCGATCCGTCCCTGCCTGCCTGCCAGCCGTGCTGGCCCTGTTGCTCCTTCCCGCCGCGCCGGCGCTTGGCGACAACCTGCGCTGTGCCGGTTCGCCGGCCGTTCCCGGCAAACTGGCGCTGGAACTGGGCAAGTCCACCTTGATGCGCCTGCCCGACACGGTCGGCGGGCGCAGCATCGGCAACCCGCACGTGCTGCAGGCAACGCTGGTGGCGCCCGATACGCTGTACCTGGTCGGCGCTGAAATCGGCAGCACCAACCTGATCGTGCAAGGCAGATCCGGCGCCTGCAGCGTGGTGGAAGTGGCGGTGGGGCTGGACGTGTCGCCGCTGCGCGCCAGCCTGGCCGTGCTGATGCCGCAGGAGAGCGGCATCAAGGCCAGTGCCGCCGCCGATGCCATCGTCCTGAGCGGCAGCGTGAGCGATGGCGCCACGCTGGCGCAGGTGCTGGACCTGGCGCAAGCCTTCGTGCGCCAGGCGCCGCAGCCGCTGGCGCGCAAGGAAGGCGCAGCGGCGCCGGCGGCGGCAGCCGGTCCGCGCCTGGTGAACCTGCTGGCGGTCAGCGCGCCGCAGCAGGTCAGGCTGGAAGTGAAAGTGGCGGAAGTTTCCAAGACCCTGCTCGACAAGCTGGAAGCGGGCCTGTCGCTGCGCCACGCCAGCGGCAGCTGGACTGCCATGGTGCTGGCCGATTTCCTGAGCGGCACGCTGGGCGGCGGCCTGGCGCTGTCCAGGTCGAACGGCAGCAGCCTGCGGCTCGATGCGGAGCGGCAGGACGGCCAGGTGCGCATCCTGGCCGAACCGACCGTGATGGCGCTGAGCGGGCAGGAGGGCAACTTCCTCGCCGGCGGCAAGGTGATGGTGCCGGTGGCGCAGGAAAACAACCGCACCACGCTGGAGGAAAAGGAGTTCGGCGTCGGCCTGAAATTCACTCCTACCGTGCTGGCGGGCGGGCGCATCAACCTGAAAGTGGCGCCGGAAGTGTCGGAGCTGTCGCGCGATGGCATCGGCGTCAGCAACGGCAGCTTCAGCGGGCGCGCCATCTTCCCGTTGATTACCACGCGCCGCGCCAGCACCACGGTGCAGCTGCAGGATGGCCAGAGCTTTGCCATCGGCGGCCTGATCCGGCATACGCAGGTCAACAGCATGAGGGGCGTGCCGCTGCTGAGCGAAATACCGGTGCTGGGCGCGCTGTTCCGCAGCACCGATTTCCAGAACGACCGCAGCGAACTGCTGTTCGTCATCACGGCGCACCTGGTCAAGCCGGAGGGCGAGGGGGCGGGACTGGACGGCGCGGCAGCGGCGGCGGCCCAGGCGCGCTACCGCAAGTCCTTCAGCGCTCCCGCAGCGGAGACGGGAGAACGCAAATGAAGCGGCAGCGCGAGCGCGGCGCCATCCTGGTCCTGACGGCCGTCATGCTGCCGCTGGCGATCGGCGTTTGCGCGCTGGCGCTGGAACTGTCGATGGCCTTCCAGCGGCAAAGCCAGTTGCAGCAGGTGGCCGATTCGGCCGCGCTCAGCGCCGCCCAGCAACTCGACGGCACCGCAGGCGGCGTCGCGCAGGCGGTCATCGCCGCCGGCTCCGCGGTGCGCAGCCGCTACGTGCGCGGCGTCGATCGTGTCGTGCTCAATCCCGCCGTGTTGGCGTTCGCCGCCGACCTGGCCGGGCCCTGGCTGGACGCCGGCGCGGCGCAGGGCGCGCCCGCTGGGCTGCGCTATGTGCGCACCGACATGGCCGCGCAAGGCGCAGCCTTCACCGTACTGCCGGTCGCTTTCGGCCGCCTGCTGGGCGGCAGCGCGGCCACAACGGTAGGCGCGCGCGCCGTGGCCGGCCCGAACGGCACGCGCGTGCTGCCCTTGGCGATCTGCGCCCCCAGCAGCCTGCCGACCGCGACGCGCTTTAACGGCGCCGGCCTGGACGAGCGCATCGACTACGGCCTGCGCTTCGGCGTCGCCTACAACCTGCTGGCGCTGAATCCGGCACCGGGCGCCGCCAGCGGCGAGTACTTCCTGCTCGATCCGGCCAGCCCGCCCGGCAGCGCCGCCGTGCCAGCCAGCACCGAGAACAGCCAGGTGGCGCCCTTCATGTGCGTCGGCAAACTGGCCTACCCCTCGCTGGCGGGCGCGCTGCACCTGCGCCGCAGCGGCAGCTTCGGCCTGTGGCAGCAGCTCAACTCGCGCTTCGGGATTTACAGCGGCAGCGATGCCTGCGATCCGTTCACGGCGCCGCCGGACAGCAATGTGCGCGAATACCGCGGGTCGCTGGCGAGCTGGCTTAGCAGCTATCCGCCGCAGGCCGCGGCCGCGTCCAGCACGCCGGGCGCCGGCAAGCCCCTGGCCAGCGTCGCCGATGGCGCTTACCCCTTGCCGCCCTCGCCCCCGGCGCAATATGGCACGCTGTGGGCATACGGTCCGGCCAGGCGCAGCAACAACAGCGCCTTCCTTGCCAGCCACTGGAACAGCTTGTACCCCGCCGCGCCGGCGTTCAGCGCCACCGGTAGCAACTGGCCGGCCTTGGGACCCTATAACAACACCCTGTTCAAGACCGCGCCCACGGCATACCCGGGCCGCAAAGACCGGCGCCTGCTGTATGTGCCCCTGCTGGCGTGCCCGGTCGCGGCCGGCACCAGCGTGGACGGCACGGTGCTGGCGGTGGCACGCTTCTTCCTGACGGCGCAGGCCTCGGCTGCCGAGGTGCCGGGCGAGTTCGCCGGCATCCTCAGCGCGCAAGAGCTGGCGGCGCTGGCAACCGACGTGGAGCTGCTGCGATGAAGCGCCTGCGCTGCCGCGGCGTCGCCGCCATCGAGGCCGCCCTGGTCATGGCGGCGCTGGCGCCGTTGCTGGTGCTGCTGCTGAACACGGGCCGGCTTGCCATCAACGGCGCGGCGGTGGACCGGGCCGCCAGCAACGCCGCGCGCCTGCTGTCCACGGTGCCGCTCGAGATCCTGCGCGATGGCAGCCGGCGCAGCGCAGCCCTGGACAGCGCCCGCTACCTGATTGATGAAACGCTGGCCGCCGCCGGGGTCGACGTGCAAACGCTGCACGTCGAGTACATGTGCGATCCCGGCCACTGCGACGAACTGCAGGCGACCAGCACCCCGAGCAGGATCGGCGTGCTGGTGGTCGTCGACAACCAGCCCGTGGTCGATTTCGGCGCCGCCCCGGTGACGCTGAGCGCGTATGCGGAGGTCGGCCGTGGCGACTAAGGCATGGTTCGCGCGCGGCAACACCAGCATCGAATTCGGCCTGGTCTGCATGGTCTTCATGCCTTTGCTGTTTGCCCTGTTCGAATACGGCCGCCTGCTGTTCCTGTGGAACATGCTGCCGCAAGTCAGCCAGCGCGCCGCGCGCGCCGCCGCGATCACGGACTTCAGCGACCCGGCGGCAATGCAGGCGCTGCGCCGGGCCGCAATGTTCCGTACCGACGACGGCGCGCTGCCGCTGGCCCCCAATGTCAGCAGCGCCAGTATCCGCATCGACTACCTGTGGCAGAACAGCGCCGGCGTGCTGGCCCCGCTGCCGCTGCTGCCGGCCTGCCCGCTGGCCAACCGCGTCAACTGCGCGCGCGACCCGCATGGCCCGAGCTGCATCAGCTTCGTGCGCGTCAGCCTGTGCGGCAGCGGCGCCGCCTGCCCCGCGCTGGACTATGAGCCCTTGCTGCCGCTGGTGCCGGTGCCGCATGTGCTGCCGTCCGCCAGCACGCTGGTGGCTGCCGAATCGCTGGGCTACGTGCCGGGCCAGGCACCTTGCCCCTGAACCCGCAAGCAAAGGAGGGTCCCATGAAAGCGCTGTTGATCAGCAATGACGAACGGCTGCAGGCGGAGCTGGCGGCACAGGGCTCGGCGCGCCTGCCGGCCTTGCAGCTGGCGGCCACGCGGCGCAACTTGCGCGACACCCTGGAGCGCCTGCTGCCGCAGCCGCCCGAGCTGGTGCTGTTCGATGCCAGCGAGGCGGAGCCGGGCCAGGCCGAGCTGCTGGAGCCGCTGGCGCGGCATTATCCCGACGCCTCGTTCATCCTGCTGACGCGCGCGCCGCAGCACGAACTGCTGATCCGCGCCATGCGCGTCGGCATGCGCGAAGTGCTGCCGCTGCCGCTGGTGCACCGCGCGCTGCATGAGGCGCTGGACCGCATCGAGATCGAGCGCGGCGTGACGGCGCTGCGCGAGGGCAAGGCGCTGGCCTTCATTTCCTGCAAGGGCGGCAGCGGCGCCACCTTCCTCGCCACCAATTTCGGCTACGCGCTGGCGGCGCTGGCCGGACGCAAGGTGCTGCTGCTCGACCTGCACGGCCAGTTTGGCGATGCCACGCTGTACGTGTCGGACCAGAAGCCGGCCATGACCCTGTCCGATATCTGCAGCCAGATCGGCCGCCTCGACGCGGCATTCCTGGAATCGTGCCTGGTGCACGTGGCGCCGGGCTACGGTGTGCTGGCGGCAGCCGACGACCCGGCGCTGGCGACGCAGATGAAGCCGGACCATATCGACGCCATCCTGCGCGTGGCGCGCCAGCATTACGACTATGTGCTGCTGGACGTGGGGCGCCAGATCGATGCGCTGTCGCTGCGCGCGCTGGACCAGGCCGACGCCATCTATCCGGTGCTGCAACTGGCGCTGCCCGATATCCGCGACGGGCGCCGCCTGCTCGACATCTTCCGTTCGCTGGGCTACCCGCAGGAACGCACGCGCCTGATCGTCAACCGTTACGAGAAGGGCGGCAAGCTGCGCCTGGCCGACCTGGAGCAGGCGCTGGGCGCCGACGTGCTGCACACGGTGCCCAACGACTACCTGTCGGCCACCGATTCGGTCAACCAGGGCATTCCGCTGCTGCAGCTGGCGCGCAGCAGCCCGGTGGCGCGCAGCCTGGCGGAGCTGGTGGAGGCGGTCACCGAGCGCCGCCTGCCCGAGAGCAAAGGCTTGTTCGACCGGCTGTTCGGCCGCGCCGAAACCGAACATTGAAAGGGAGCCGACCATGAGTCTGCGCGAACGCCTGGCCTTGGGCGATGATGGGCAGCAGGCCTCGAGCGCCCCGGCAATGGCCGATGGCGCCTACCAGGATCTGAAGAAGTCCATGCACCAGATGATCCTCGAGCGCATCGACCTGGAACGCCTGAAGCGCCTGACGCCGGAACAGTTCAAGCACGAACTGGCGCTGCTGGTGGCGCGCATCGTCGACGACGAACGCATTGTGCTGAACCAGGGCGAGCGCCACAAGCTGGTGCTGGACATCCAGAACGAGATGCTGGGCTTCGGGCCGCTGGAGCCGTTGCTGGCCGATCCCGGCGTCTCGGATATCCTGGTCAACACCCATGCCCGGGTCTATGTCGAGCGCAGCGGCCGGCTGGAGCTGACCGGCATCACCTTCCACGACAACACGCACCTGATGAAGATCATCGAAAAGATCGTGTCGCGCGTCGGCCGGCGCGTCGACGAGTCGAGCCCGATGGTCGATGCGCGGCTGCCGGACGGCTCGCGCGTCAATGCCATCATCCCGCCGCTGGCGGTGGATGGGCCGATCCTGTCGATCCGCCGCTTCTCGGCACAGCCGCTGTCGATGGAGAAGCTGCTCGAGTTCAAGAGCCTGACGCCGCCGATGTCGGAAGTGCTGAAGGCGCTGGGCCAGGCGCGCCTGAACGTGCTGATCTCCGGCGGCACCGGCAGCGGCAAGACCACGCTGCTCAATGTGCTGTCCGGCTTCATCCCGCCCAGCGAGCGCATCGTGACCATCGAGGACGCGGCGGAACTGCAGCTGCGCCAGCCGCACATCGTGCGCCTGGAAACGCGCCTGCCGAATGTGGAAGGCAAGGGCGAGGTGACGCAGCGCGCGCTGGTGCGCAATGCGCTGCGCATGCGGCCCGACCGCATCATCCTGGGCGAAGTGCGCGGCGCCGAGGCGGTCGACATGCTGCAGGCCATGAACACCGGCCACGAGGGCTCGTTCGCCACCATCCATGCCAACTCGCCGCGCGATGCGCTGTCGCGGCTGGAGAGCATGGTCGGCATGGCGGGCGCCAACCTGGCGCCGCGCACGGCGCGCCAGCAGATCTGCTCGGCAATCACGGTGGTGATGCAGCTGTCGCGCCTGACCGACGGCACGCGCAAGCTGGTCAGCCTGCAGGAAGTGACCGGCATGGAGGGCGACACCGTGGCCATGCACGAGATTTTCCACTTCGAGCAGACCGGCGTGGATGCGCAGGGCAAGGTGCAGGGGCATTACTACGCCACCGGCGTGCGGCCGCGCTTTGCCGAACGCCTGCGCATGTTCGGGGTGCCGGTGCCGGACAGCGTCTTCGATCCCGGCAAGGTGTACGAATAGGGAGGCCGCCATGGATTTCGCCTGGACCGGATTTTCCGTGTTGCTGTTCGCAGCCGTGATCTGCCTGTGCGAGGCGGCCTGGCTGTGGTGGAGCAGCACGCATGGCCACAGCGCGCAGCGCATCGCACGCCGGCTGCGGCTGATGTCGGGCCGCACCGACACTGCCGGCGGCGCCATCAGCATCCTCAAGGAGCGCCGCTACGCCAAAGCGCCGGCGCTTGATGCGCTGCTGCGGCGTATCCCGCACATCGGCGCGCTGGACCGGCTGCTGCTGCAAGCGGGCCTGCGCTGGCAGGTGGCGCGCTTCCTGCAGGTGCAGGCCGGCGCTGCGCTGGCGGGACTGCTGGCGCCGGCCGCCGTGCACATGCCGCCGCTGCCGTCGATCATCGTTGGCGTGCTGTCGCTGGCGGCGCCGGCCATGCTGCTGTTGCGAACCCGGGCCGCGCGCGTGCGCCGCATCGAATCGCAACTGCCCGAGATGGCCGACTTCCTGGCGCGCGGCCTGCGGGCCGGCCACTCCTTTGCCAATGTGATGCAGATGGCGGGCGATGAAGTTGCCGATCCGCTGGGCGGCGAATTCCGCGCCACCTACGAGGAAGTCAACTTCGGCGTCACCATGCAGGACGCGCTGCACAGCCTGGCCGCCCGCGTGCCGCTGACCGACTTGCGCTACCTGGTGATTGCGGTCCTGATCCAGCGCGAATCGGGCGGCAACCTGGCCGAACTGCTGGACAATGTCTCGCGCATGACGCGCGCCCGCCTGCAATTGCTGGCGCAAGTGCGGGTCATGTCGGCGGAAGGCCGCATGTCGGCCTGGGTCCTGACCCTGATGCCGCTTGGCCTGATGGCCGCCATGCAGGTAAGCAATCCGAAATACAGCGCGGTCCTGTGGCAGGACCCGGGCGGGCAACGCATGCTGTGGTACGGCGCCTGCGCCATGGTGGCCGGCATGTTATGGATGCGCCAGGTGATCAGGGTGCGCGTATGAGCGGCGCCGATATCCGCGATATCCTGTTGCTGCTGCTGGTGTTTGGCGCGGTGGCCGGCCTGGCCTTGTGGGCCATGCTGGCGCTTTCCAGCGTGCCTTTGCGCGAACGCCTGAAGTCTTTCACCGGCGCTGCCGAAATGATGCCCGCGCCGGGCCAGGGCGAGTGGATCGAAAAAGTGGCGCGGGTGGCCGAGCCGTTCAGCCGCCTGTCCTTGCCGGAAGACGGCTGGGAGCAGTCGCTGCTGCGCACGCGCTTCATGAATGCCGGCTGGCGCCAACCGGCTGCGCCAAAGCTGTATTTTGCGGCCAAATCCCTGCTGGCCCTGGCCCTGCCGGCGCTGGTGGCAACGCTGGCGGGACGCAGCGGCCACCTGCTGCTGGTACTGTTTGCCAGTGCGGCCATCGGCTACTACCTGCCGAATGGCGTACTGGCGCGCCGCGCGCAACTGCGCCAGCGCGACATTTTCGAAAGCCTGCCCGACGCGCTCGACTTGCTGACCATCTGCGTCGAGGCCGGCCTGAGCATGGAGCGTGCGCTGGCCAAAGTCGCCGGCGAAATCCACATCAAGAGCGTGGCGCTGGCGCAGGAGCTGCAGCTTGTATTGATGGAGATGCGCTCCGGCTTTTCCAAGGAGCGTGCGCTGCGCAACCTGGCCCTGCGCAGCGGGGTGGAAGACGTGGACGCGCTGGTAGCAATGCTGGTGCAGGCAGAGCGCTTCGGCACCAGCATGGGCGATTCACTGCGCGTGCATGCCGATAACCTGCGCCGCAAACGGGCGGTGGTAGCGCAGGAGGCGGCGGCCAAGGTGGCGCTGAAACTGCTGTTTCCCCTGATTTTCTGCATCTTCCCGGCACTCATGATTGTATTGCTGGGGCCCGCATCGATCCAGATGAAAGCCGTATTCCATCCTGTTGCGCAAAGCGCGCGTTAGGAGCTTGCCATGCGTAAGACGATCATTGCCGCCGCCGTTGGGCTGGTGGCGGCGTGCAGCATGCCGGTGCTGCCGCCGCCTCCCGCCTTCGGTTCGGCCACGCCGGCCGCCACGCCCGCCCCCGGAGCGCTGGCCGGGGATGGCCGCTACCAGGAAGCCATTGCGCTGCTGGAAGAGCGCGCGCGGCGCACGCCCGGCGCGGCCCTGTTTGGCGACCTTGGCTACGCCTACTACCTTGGCGGACAGCTGGAACAAGCGCAGGCGGCGTTGGAACGGGCCTGCCTGATGGCGCCATCCAGCGCGGTTGCGTGGGAACACCTGGCTGCGCTGCTGGAGGCGATCGGCGACAGCGCCCGTGCGCTGGAAGCAATGCGCCATGCGCGCCTGTTGCGCGAGCGGGAGGAGGGCGCGGCCGGCCAGGACAAGGCCAGCGGGGCTGGCGGCGGCCTGTGGCCGGACGGGATGGCGCGCGTCGAAGTGCGGCAGGTCGGCGCCGGGCTGGTTGAAGTCGCAAGAGTGGAGCGCGGCGCGCCGACGCGCCTTGAAGTCAGCAACGGCAACGGCATCCGCGGCATGGCCGCCGCGGTGGCGCGGCGCTTACGGGCGGAAGGAATGCAGGTCGTGCGCCTGACCAACACCATCCCCTTCAATGTGGAACAGACGCGGGTCGAAATCCGCGCCAGCGGCGAGGCGCAACTGCGCATCGTGCTGGGCAAGGACGCGGGAATAAAAAAGCCGCCCGGGGTTAGCGGGCGGCAAGCACCGTGAAACAACTCACGAGTTGGTAGGGAATCGTTGGCTTCAGTTCCAGGACACGCTGCCCATGCCACGTGCGGTGGACTGGCGGTTGGCTGGCTTGCCGTACACAGTTGCCGAACCCATGCCAGAGAGGCGCAGGTTGGCGGAAGTCTTTGCGTTGAAGGTGGCGCTGCCAAGGCCGGTCATGTCGGCATCCACGCTATCGCTTTGCAGTTGTTTTGCATCGAGGCTGCCGATGCCGCCCAACCTGGCGTTGAGCTGCTTGCTCTGGCCGGAGATCGCGATCTGGCCGGCGCCTTTCAGGTTCAGGTCCACCACGTCGGCCTGGGTATCGCTGACAGTCATGCTGCCCACGCCGGTCAGGCGGGCATCGACCTTCTTGAAGCGCGATGCCATGCTCACGGCGCCGGCGCCTTCCAGGGAGAGGCGAACTTCGTCGCCGTCGAATCCCTTTACTTCAGCCGAACCGACGCCGGCGGAAACCAGTTCGCGCAGCTGCGGCAGGCTCAGTTCCGCTTTCAGGTTGCGCGGGCCGATATGGATGCCGCGCATATTTTCGGTGCCGATGCGGATGGTGTCGCCGTTCTGCGTCACCGTAATCTTTTGCAGGTAGCGCTTGTCGCCGGACAGCACCAGTGCCGGTGCGCCTTGCTTCAGCTTCAGGTCTACCACGCCATCCAGGACTACTTTCACAGGGCGGCCGTCAACAGTGCGCGCTTCGGTGATGATTTCTTCCGCGTGGGCGATGCCGCCTGCGGCGAACATCATTGCGGTCATCATCGTGGCGGTGAAGAACTTTTTCATGTTGAGGCTCCGTGGGATATCGATTGCGTTCGAATTACAGTGCGGCTTTTTCAGCAGCGGTCAGGCGCTTGGCGGTGACCGTCACCACTGGCATGGCCTGGGTTTGGGCCTTGGCGACGACGGCTGCCGGCGCGCTGTGTTTCAGCGGGGTGGCCGCGGTGGCGAAGCCGGTTGCGCTGATGACGGCAACTGCTGCGAGGAAGATGTATTCCATGTTTTTGGCGATGTTCATTTTGCTCTCCATTCGGTTGGGTTAAGTTCATTTCGCGTTTCGTTGATTGAACTATAGATATGTGCGGTGTCCAGCACTACCGGTGTGCGACGAAATGCAGAAATGACGACCTGAAATGCAGGAAAGCCGGTGTGACGAAGGCGGACGACCGTGTGACAAGGCCCGTCGGCCCCGGTGAAAAGGAGCGGTATACTGTCCAGCCATGAGAACCTTGCATTTCCTGCGTATCCTCGGCACCAGCGTGCTGGTGTGGAGCGTCGTCTGCCTGACCGGGGCTGCCTCCTCCTATGGCTCGCTGCTGCAGCGCGGCGCCAATCCCTCTTATTGGGAGCTCCTCGGCGACTGGGGCGGTGCGCATGCCCTGATGGTGTTGTTCAGCGCCGTCCTGTATGTCGTCCTCGAGCGCTGGCCGCAGTCGCTGGCCAGCCCGCGCGGGATAGTGCGCACTTACCTGCTGGTCCTGCTCCTGTTCCTGCCGCTGGAATGCGCCTTCGTCTCCCTGCAAAATGACAGGAGCTGGTTCGCCGTCTTCCTCGAGCTGACCTGGACCACCTTCACCTTTGTTACGGTGGCCGGCATCCGCATCTGGCAAATCCAGCGTGCGCGCGAGACCGATAACCTGAGCCTGCGCCTTGAGCTGGAGCAGCAGCGCCTGGCCGCACTGCGAGGGCAATTGGAGCCGCACTTCCTGTTCAACGCCCTGAACGCCGTCAGTGCGCTGGTGCGCATGGACGACAAGGGCGCGACCCTGAGCGCAATCAGCCGCCTGAGCGGCCTGCTGCGCTATGCCCAGGCGGCCAGTTCGCGCGACTGGGTCACGCTGGCGGAGGAATTGCAGTTCGTACGCGACTATCTTTCGCTGCAGTCGATGCGCTACGGTAACCGGCTACATGTGTCCATCGAAGGCGACAGCGGAGCGGTGCTGGCTGCCGATTGCCCGCCCTTGCTGCTGCAGCCCCTGGTTGAGAACGCGCTGCGCCACGACCTGGATTGCCATGACGGCGACTGTGATATCAAGCTGCGCTTCTCCGAGCAAGGAGGCATGCTGCACATCCATATCAGCAATTCGGCGCGTGAAGTGACGGCTAACCCCGGCATGGGAATGGGCCTGCGCAATATCGAGGCGCGCCTGCGCATCGCTTGCGGCAGCGGCGCCGGCTTGCGCACCGGGCGCGCCGATGGCCGCTTTGTCGCCGAGATCAATATGCCGATGTATTTCGCCGCATGAAGATCCGCGCCCTGATCGTCGACGACGAAGAACCCGGCCGCATCAACCTGCGCTACGGCCTGGCGCCGCATGAGGGCTGGCAGCTGGTTGGGGAATGCGCCAGTGCCGCGGCGGCGCGCGCAGCCCTGGCAGGCCAGGAAGTGGATGTGATCTTCCTCGACATCCAGATGCCGCAGGAAACCGGACTGGCGCTGGCGCGTGAGCTGGCGCAGCGCGAAGAGCCGCCGCTGGTGATCTTCGCCACGGCCTATAACGAGCATGCCATCGAAGCCTTTGAAGTGCATGCGCTGGATTACCTTCTTAAACCCTTCGACGACCAGCGCCTGGCGCAGGCGCTCGAGCGCGCCGCCGCCATGCTGGAACAACGCCAGCGCGCCGCCTATGCCCGCGCCATGCGCGCCTTCGTGGAGCCGCAAGGGAAGACATACCTGCAGCAGTTGAACGTGCGCTCGGTCGGCCGCATCGAATGCGTGCAAGTTGCGGAAGTGCTGTGGATCGAGGCGGCGGGCAATTATGTCGAACTGCGCCTGCCGCAGCGGCGCGTGCTGCACCGGGTGCCCTTGGCGCGGCTGGAGCAGCACCTGGACCCGGCCGGCTTCCTGCGCGTGCACCGGCGCGCCCTGGTGCGGGTGGACGAGGTGGCGTCGCTGGAGCGCGACGCCGAAGGGGGCAGCCAGCTGGTCTTGCGCTGCGGCGACCGGGTGCCGGTCAGCGAACGCCACCTGCCGGCGGTCAGGGCACTGCTGGGTGCTTAAACCAGGGCGGCGATGGCCATCCCCATGTCGGTGGTGGAAGCCGAGCCGCCCATGTCCGGCGTACGCGGACCCTGCACCAGCACCGTTTCGATGGCGCGCATGATGCTGTCGTGCGCCTGCGTGTAGCGGGCGTCGCCATTGCCGAGGAAATCGAGCATCATGGCGCCGGACCAGATCATGGCGACCGGGTTGGCGATGTTCCTGCCGTAGATATCCGGCGCCGAACCGTGCACCGGCTCGAACAGGGACGGCAGGGTGCGTTCCGGATTCAGGTTGGCCGAAGGCGCGATGCCGATGGTGCCGGCGCAGGCCGGGCCAAGGTCGCTCAGGATATCGCCAAACAGGTTGGACGCCACCACCACGTCAAAGCGCTCAGGGCTCAGCACAAAGCGCGCCGCCAGGATGTCGACGTGGTACTGGTCCCAGCGCACCTCCGGATAGCTGGCGGACATGGCTTTCACGCGCTCGTCCCAATACGGCATGCTGATCGCGATGCCGTTCGATTTGGTGGCGGAAGTCAGGTGCTTTTTCGGGCGCGATTGCGCCAGGTCGAAGGCGAACTGCAGGATGCGGTCGACGCCTTTGCGCGTGAATACGGCTTCCTGCAGCACGACCTCGCGCTCGGTATTCTCGAACAGGCGGCCGCCGACGGCGGAATACTCGCCCTCGGTGTTCTCGCGCACCACGTAGAAATCGATATCGCCCGGTTTCTTCCCGGCCAGCGGGCATGGCACGCCCGGCATCAGGCGCACCGGACGCAGGTTCACGTACTGGTCGAACTCGCGGCGGAACTTGATCAGGGAGCCCCACAGGGAAATATGGTCGGGCACCGCATCGGGCCAGCCGACTGCGCCGAAGTAGATGGCATCAAAGCCCTTCAGCAGGTCGAACCAGTCGGGCGGCATCATCTGGCCATGCTGCACGTAGTAGTCGCAGTTGGCCCAATCGAAGGTCGTGAATTCCAGGTCCAGCCCGAAGCGGGCTGCGACCGCGTGCATGGCACGCAAGCCTTCCGGCATCACTTCCTTGCCGATGCCGTCGCCGGCGATAACCGCGATGCGGTGTGTGCTCATGTTTTAGCTAGCCTTTCAGCAGCAGCCGAGCATGCGCAGGCAGCATTCGATGCTCATGCAGCAGTCGTTGCTGGCAGCGAAGGCGGCAGCGGATGCCAGCAACAGGCTGGCGCCAATGATGATTTTCTTCATGGTGTACTCCAAAGATGTGGCAGGAAGCGGGCGCTTGGCCCGCGCGGACAAGGCGGCCGCTCTATTGGGGTGGGCGCCAGATGCTGTCAATCGGATCGGAGAAGTGATGCGACGGCGCCAGGGCCGCGTCATCGTTGCCAGCAAGCGGCGGCAGCGCAGGTCGGGCCGCTGCTGCCGCCAGCGGCGGCGCGCAAGCGGGCAGGCAGCCCATGTCGGCACAGACAGAAACCGGGCAATCGGCGTCCAGGCAGCAGGTGTGCACCGATTTCGCCGCGGCAACCGAGTGGTTGAGCAGAAAGACCAGTGCCAGCAGCAGGATGCGCAGGAGTGCCATGATGCGGTATTTTACGCCGCTTCCACTTCTTCCACCGGAGCGGAACGCATCCACTGTACCAGCGGCCAGGCGTCCTTGAAGGCGCCGGCGATCATGCCGAGCAGCTCGTCCGGTTTGTTCAGCGGCAGCTTCACTTCCTGGTAGACGAAGAAGCTTTTCAGCTTGATGAATTCGATATGCTCATGTTCCGGGTCGAAACCCTTCGGCGGGCGCTGCAGCTTGTGTTCCTCGGTGATCGAACCGTAGCGCGCCTTCAGCGCCTTGTTGGCCAGGGCCTTCTTGAAGCCGGCGGCATCGTTGACCATGTGCTTGCGCAGCGCCTTCAGGCGGTGCGGCGGCGGGATATATTCGCCGGCGCCGATGCCCAGCACGCCGTCGGGGCTGATCTGGAAATACCAGGTCGGGCCGCCCGCCATGCTCGGGCGGCGCATATCGTTGGGCGCGATAGCTGCCGAGAAGTGGGTCTTGTATGGGCTCTTGTCGTGGGCGAAGCGCACGTCGCGGTTGATGCGGAACATGGCTTTCTTCGGGTTGCAGAACTTGACCTGGGCGTCGAACTTGCCCAGTTCGGCAATCACCTGGGTCACCAGCTCCAGGAATTCCTCGCGCAGGATGTCGTAGCGCGGCTTGTTCATCACGAACCACGGGCGGTTGTTGTTGTCGGACAGTTCCGTCAGGTAGCGGGTCAGGTCGCGCAGGTGCATGGCTATTTTTTCGCAGGTGGGCGTTTGCCCACGGTGAGTTGGAGTTCGCTTTCGCGGCTCTTGCGCAGGATGCGCATGGTCGACTGGCCGCCGGGCGAGAGTTGGGCGATCAGGTTCAGCATTTCATTGGTGTCCTTGACCGGCTTGCCGTCCACCGACAGCAGGATGTCGCCGGGCTTCATGCCGGCCTTGTCGGCCGGGCCGTTGCGCACCACGCCGGCGATGATGGCGCCGGAATCGCGGTCCAGGCTGAAGCTGCGCGCCAGTTCCGGCGTAATTTCCTGCGACTCGACGCCGATCCAGCCGCGCACCACATGGCCGTCTTTAATAATGGCTTCCAGCACGTTGCGCGCCGTGCTGACGGGGATCGCGAAGCCGATGCCGACCGAGCCGCCGGTCTGCGAGTAAATCGCCGAGTTAATGCCCAGCAGGTTGCCCTGGGTGTCGATCAGGGCGCCGCCCGAGTTGCCGAAATTAATGGCAGCATCGGTCTGGATGAAGTTTTCGAAGTGGTTGATATGCAGGTTATTGCGGCCCAGGGCGGAGATGATGCCCATGGTGACGGTCTGGCCGACGCCAAAGGGATTGCCGATGGCCAGCACCACATCGCCTACCTTGGCCTGTTCGACCTGGCCCAGGTTCACCACCGGCAGCTTGTCCAGTTCGATGCGTACCACCGCCAGGTCGGTTTCCGGATCGGTGCCGACCATCTTGGCGGCCGCCTTGCGGCCATCCGGCAGCACCACCTGGATTTCGTCGGCCGCTTCCACCACGTGGTAATTCGTCAGGATGTAGCCTTGCGGGCTGACGATGACGCCGGAACCCAGGCTGTTCTGGTCATCTTCCTCGTCGCGGTCGCCGAAGAAACGCTTGAAGAACGGATCGCGCGACAGCGGATGGCGCTTGCGTACCGCCTTGGTGGTCAGGATGTTGACGACGGCGGGCATGGCGCGGCCAGCGGCGGTCCGGTAGGAGCCGGGAGAGGGCGGCATGGCCTCGGCCAGCACTGCAGTGCGGCTGGCCGCTGCGGCAGCCGGGGTGCCGGTGGCCGGCGCCGGCCGCTGCACGGCCGTGTATACAAAGAACAGTGCCAAAGCGATGGTCACCGTTTGTGCAAACAATAACCAGAGTCTTCGCATGGCGGTATTGCTACAAAATGGGAGTTAACTCCTATTTTCGCAAAGAATCGCGAATTTCGCGCAGCAGCACGATATCTTCTGAAGGTGGTACAGGTTCTGCCGCCGCGGCAGCCGGCGCTTCCTCGCGGCGCAGCTTGGCGACCAGGCGTACCATCTGGAAGATCACGAAGGCCAGGATGACGAAATTCAGCAAGATGGTGAAGAAATTGCCATAGGCGATCACCGCACCCAGTTTCTTCGCTTCGGCCAGGGCCAGGTTGTGCGCCTGTCCGTTAAGAGGAATGTAATAGTTGGCGAAATCGAGGCCGCCGAGCAGCATGCCGATTGGCGGCATGATGACGTCGGCCACCAGGGAATCGACGATTTTGCCGAAGGCCGCGCCGATGATGACACCGACCGCCAGGTCGATGACATTGCCCTTCATGGCGAATTCTTTGAAGTCTTGCATCATTCCCATAACATATTCTCCCCAAAAATTTATGGATTTGTGTCAACTTTGCTGCAAATTCATGGAACGCGCAAGGGGCGCAACATTGGGATGGATTAGCTAATTGCAAGGTTTTGCTTTAAATCGCAACTTCACTACTTTATAATTTAAGGTTGCTAGAAGCTTTGTTGACAATAAAGATTTTGGATTTTTGACTGATTGGGGTTTGTATGAGTAACGAGAAGCAGGTCGATTCGAGCCGTCGCGGACTCCTCGTCGCAACGTGTGCGGCAGGTGGTGTGGTCGGTTTGGGTGCAACTGGCGCCCTGGTAAGCACGTTCCAGCCGTCCGAGCGCGCGAAGGCAGCTGGTGCACCGGTGGAAGTGGATATCTCTACGCTGCAGCCGGGCGAAATGAAAACTGTCGAATGGCGTGGTAAGCCAGTCTGGATCCTGAAGCGTACCCCGGATATGGTGGCAACGCTGGCGAAAGACGAGGCCGAGCTGGCCGATCCGAAATCTGAGCGTACCCCGGACGACCTGACGCCGGAATACGCGCGCAACCCGCATCGCTCAATCAAGCCTGAAATCCTGGTGGCCGTGGGCATCTGCTCCCACCTGGGCTGCTCCCCTTCGTCGAAATTCACCCCTGGCGCACAGCCTTCGCTGCCAGACAACTGGCTCGGCGGCTTCCTGTGCCCATGCCACGGTTCGACCTTCGACCTGGCCGGCCGTGTGTTCAAGAACAAGCCTGCCCCGGACAACCTGCAAGTGCCGCGCCATATGTACCTGGGCGACAGCAAGCTGATCATCGGTAAAGACGAGAAAGGCGAGGCATAATCCATGGCCGCATTCAAGGAAACCAAATTCCCTGCCGACGCACCAATTGCCAAGAAGGCCTTGGGCTGGGTCGACGACCGCTTCCCGGCCACCAAGCTGTGGAACGACCAATGGGGCAAATACTACGCCCCGAAAAACTTCAACTTCTGGTACATCTTCGGTTCCCTGGCCATGCTGGTGCTGGTGCTGCAGATCGTCACCGGCATCTTCCTGACCATGCACTACAAGCCGGACGCCGGCCTGGCCTTCGCGTCGGTTGAATACATCATGCGCGAAGTGCCATGGGGCTGGCTGGTGCGCTATATGCACTCGACCGGCGCCTCGGCCTTCTTCATCATCGTGTACCTGCACATGACGCGCGGCCTGATGTACGGTTCCTACCGCAAGCCACGTGAACTGATCTGGCTGTTCGGTTTCGCCATCTTCCTGTGCCTGATGGCCGAAGCGTTCTTCGGCTACCTGCTGCCATGGGGCCAGATGTCGTACTGGGGCGCCCAGGTGATTGTCAACCTGTTCGGCGCTATTCCGCTGATCGGCCCTGACCTGTCGCTGTGGATCCGTGGCGACTACGTGGTGTCCGACGCGACCCTGAACCGCTTCTTCGCTTTCCACGTGATCGCCATCCCGCTGGTCCTGCTGGGCCTGGTGGCTGCCCACCTGATCGCGCTGCACGAAGTCGGCTCGTCCAACCCGGACGGCATCGAAGTGAAAGAAAACCTGGGCCCGGACGGCCACCCAGTGGATTCGATCCCATCGCACCCGTACTACACCGTGCACGACCTGTTCGGCGTGTCCGTGTTCCTGACCATCTTCTCGGCTGTGGTGTTCTTCGCGCCTGAAATGGGCGGCTACTTCCTGGAGTACAACAACTTCCTGCCGGGCGATTCGATGAAGACCCCGCCGCACATTGCTCCGACCTGGTACTTCACCGCTTTCTACTCGGTGCTGCGCGCCACGACTTCGGACTTCCTGTGGGTGCTGATGGTGGGCATCGCTGCCTACACGGCCTTCCTGTGGATGAAGTCCAAGCTGTCGAGCATGGTCAAGGTCGCGGTCAGCGTGATCGCGCTGCTGATGATCGTGGGCATGCTGCCAGGCGCACTGGATGCGAAATTCTGGGGCGTGGTGTTCTTCGGCGGTTCCGTGGTGATCCTGGCCTTCCTGCCATGGCTCGACCACTCGCCAGTGAAATCGATCCGTTATCGTCCTGATTGGCACAAGTATGTGTACGCTGGCCTGGCCATCTCCTTCGTAGCCCTGGGCTACCTGGGTACCCAGCCGCCTAGCCCAGTCGGCACGCTGATCGCCCAGGTTGCAACCCTGTACTACTTCAGCTTCTTCTTGCTGATGCCATGGTGGAGCGTCATGGGTACGTTCAAAAAAGTGCCGGACCGCGTTGTGTTCCACGCGCACTAATCGAACGACCAGAACGCTAAGCAAAGGACTAATAAATGATCTTTTCAAAGAAACTGCTGGCCCTCCTGGCCCTGGTACCAGTGCTGGCCTTCGCCAACGAAGGCGGCTTCCCGCTGGAGAAGGCACCGGATCGCTCGCACAATATGGCTGCCCTGCAAAACGGCGCCAAGCTGTTCGTCAACTACTGCCTGAACTGCCACAATGCGTCGAGCATGCGTTTCAACCGCCTGCGCGACCTGGGCCTGAGCGAAGACCAGATCAAGAACAACCTGCTGTTCACCGGCGAAAAAGTGGGCGAAATGATGACCACCGCCATGCCAGCCAAGGATGCCAAGGTCTGGTTCGGCACGGTGCCGCCGGACTTGTCCGTGATCACCCGCGCCAAGGCAACGCCGTCGAACAGCGGCAGCGACTACCTGTACACCTACCTGCGTACCTTCTACAAGGACGACACCCGCCCAACCGGCTTCAACAACATGGTGCTGCCGAATGCGGCCATGCCACACGTGCTGTGGGAGCTGCAGGGCGTGCAGGCTGCCAAGTTTGAAGAAGTGGCAGACCCGCATGATCACGGCAAGAAGGTGCACAAGTTCGTGGGCTTCGAGCCAGTTACGAAGGGCACCATGAGTAAGCTGGAGTTCGACACTGCCGTCGCCGACATCGTTGGCTATATGGAGTGGATGGCCGAGCCAGCCGCACAGAAGCGCAAGCAGCTGGGCGTATGGGTGCTGATCTTCATGACTATCTTCGCTACCCTGGCATGGCGCCTCAACGCGTCGTACTGGAAAGAAGTCAAATAATTGCGTGCGCCGGATTTCCGGCGCCTGTTTGCGCCGCCAGGTACGCCGGGCGGCCCAACTGGGGTGAACCGTTCGCGGTCTCGCCCCCTTTGTTTCTAAGGAACTAGGAAAATGATGGTTCTCTATTCGGGCACAACCTGCCCATTCTCCCAGCGCTGCCGCCTGGTCCTGTTCGAAAAGGGCATGGACTTTGAAGTGCGCGATGTTGACCTGTTCAACAAGCCGGAAGATATTTCGACCATGAACCCGTATGGCCAGGTACCGATCCTGGTCGAACGCGAATTGATTTTGTACGAATCGAACATCATCAATGAGTACATCGACGAGCGCTTCCCGCATCCGCAGCTGATGCCGGCCGACCCGCTGATGCGCGCGCGTGCCCGCCTGATGCTGTTCAACTTCGAGAAAGAGCTGTTCGTTCACGTGCACACGCTGGAAAGCGAGCGCAACAAGACGAGCGACAAGAGCCACGACAAGGCCCGCGCAGAAATCCGCGACCGCCTGACGACCCTGGCTCCGCTGTTCCTGAAGAACAAGTACATGCTGGGCGACGAGTTCTCCATGCTGGACGTGGCCGTGGCCCCGCTGCTGTGGCGTCTTGACCACTACGGTATCGAGCTGTCGAAGACCGCAGCGCCGCTGATGAAGTACGCCGAGCGTATCTTCTCGCGCCCTGCCTACATCGAAGCGCTGACTCCGTCCGAGAAAGTAATGCGCCGTTAATTGCGGCCCCGGCGGCGCGCCTTTGCTTGCAATGCGCGCGCCGCACCATATAGTTTGAACATGTCAGAAATCTCCACCAAGCCCTATATGCTGCGCGCCATTTACGAATGGTGCACCGATTGCGGCTATACCCCCTACCTGGCGGTCAAGGTCGACGCAGCAACCCAGGTACCGATGGAATACGTGCGGAAGGGCGAAATCGTCCTGAATATCAGCTTCGGCGCCACCTCCGGCCTGAAGATGGATAACGACGCCATTCATTTCCACGCCCGCTTCGGCGGCGTGTCGCGCGAAATCTACGTGCCGGTCAATAACGTGATGGCGATTTATGCCAACGAAAATGGCCAGGGCATGGCGTTCGAGCCATTGCTGGGCCAGGCTACCGTAGCGAAAACGCCTGTGCCGGTCGAAGAAATTGCGCCCGTTCCGACCCTGTCTTCCGTGCCAAGCGCCCCGGCGCCACGCAACGAAGACGACAATGGACCGGATGATGGCGGCGAGCCACCAAAGAAAGGCAGCCGTCCAACCCTCACTCGCATTAAATAGCGTATAATCGCGGCGAAAGTTTTAAAGCCGGCTTAGCTCATCAGGTAGAGCAGTTGATTTGTAATCATCAGGTGGCGGGTTCGAGTCCTGCAGCCGGCACCAAGAATTAGCAGTGAAAACAACGCCTTACGTGTCTTGCACGTAAGGCGTTTGTCTTTGTGAATCTCGAATAGGTACACTTTAGGTACAGTCACAGATCACAGAGGCCCAATGGCGACATTTGTAAAAACCGAATCTGGCTCTTGGAAGGCCGTAATCCGCAAGCAGGGATGGCCGATTACATCCAGGACATTCCGCACAAAACGGGCAGCGACCGACTGGGCTCGGAGCACCGAGGATGAAATGGTGCGGGGCGTTTACATCTCGCGCGCCGGCGCCGAACGCACAACAATCGAAGCGGCCCTTCAACAGTATTTGCAGGAAGTTACGCCGCTCAAGAAGCCTACTACGCAGCGCAGCGAGAAAATTACGGCCAAACACCTTGCCGGCTTTCTTGGCAAATATTCTATGGCCGCAATCTCGAATGAGCTTGTAGCATCCTACCGTGACCATCGCATCGCGAAAGGAAAGTCGAACAATACAGTTCGTATCGAGTTGGCACTTCTCAGCAACCTTTTCACTGTCGCGATCCAAGAGTGGGGGCTGGGGCTAACGCACAATCCCGTTGCTGCAATCCGTAAGCCAAGCCCAGGTAAAGGGCGTGATCGCCGGCTGACAGCAGATGAAGAACGGCGCTTGATTAGCGCTGTCGAAGGACATAGCAATCCAATGCTTGCATGGATCGTGACGTTGGCCATCGAGACCGCGATGCGCCAGTCTGAGATTCTGAATCTGCGGCTTCAAGACGTCGATATGGAAAATCGAGTTGTTCGCCTTGCTGATACCAAAAATAATTCAGCAAGGACCATCCCACTTTCACCGGCCGCAACCGCTGCGCTCAAGAGCGCAATGGGAAATCCTATCCGACCTAAAGAAACAAATCTGGTGTTCTTCGGAGAGCCTGGCCGAGACGGAACCCGACGCCCGTATCAGTTCGCCAAAATTTGGGGCGGCATCAAAGAAAGCATCGGAATCACCGATCTCCGCTTTCACGATTTGCGCCATGAAGCGGTTAGCCGTTTGGTTGAAGCGGGGCTAAGCGACCAAAAAGTAGCGCTGATCAGTGGGCACCAGTCGATGCAAATGCTTCGTCGTTACACACACCTGCGCGCTGAGGAACTGGTGGCCACGCTCGACGATATGGTGAAAGTACGCGCTGTCGTGTTTGACGTGTACGGCACGATCGCCACCATCAACAGCAAGCGGAGTCCGTTTGCGCAATTGCTACAGATAGGGATGGTAAAAGGTCGCGCAAAGACCGCAAACGACGCCAGGACGCTAATGACTCAATCCTGGAGCCTGCAGGGGGCCGCTGACTTTCTCGGTATCGAATTGACGCCGGCCGAGCTGGACGGCTTGGAAAGTGATCTGGAGACTGAGCTGGACTCCATCGCACTGTATCCTGACGTACTCCCTACGATTCGGGCATTGCAGCGCAGGGGTATCAAAATTGCTGTTTGCTCTAACCTCGCCGAACCCTATGCCGCGCCTATCAAGAGGCTGCTACCAGTGCAGCTGGACGCTTATGCCTGGAGCTTCGAGCGGCAGGCCATGAAGCCTGATCGAGCACTTTACGAAGAAGTATGTGAAATGCTCGGTTGCGCACCTAAGCAAGTGCTGATGATTGGTGATACCCGATCCGCCGACGTTGATGGTCCTCGTGGCGCCGGCATGCAGTCGATTTTGTTGGATCGCAACCAAACGCAGGACACTAAAGACACGCTCTCAACGTTGAATGGCCTGCTGGCTATGCTTTGAAGAAACGTTCGAAGCGATTTTGCACGCTTTTTATAATCCAAACCCGACTGGCCTGGTGAATGATCATGATCGACGTCCATAATTTCGCAGATCAATTTAGAGCTTACAGCTGGAACGGGAAGCATTCACTCTACGGTTATCCAGAGGATGCTTTTCCGAGATTCGAATGGATCGTAACACTTGAAAAAAGGTTCGAGTGGTTGAGAATCAACTGTGACAGCGAAAAGACCGCATCAGTCTATCTGATAAAGGAAATGATCCAATGGGGCGGAAGTCAAAACGGAACTCTTCAAAAATTTGAGGATGGTGCGGGCGAAGTCAATTTACAACAGCTAATGGATCAGACAATATCCAATCTCGATGATACGGAGCGCGCCATTTCTAGCGCTTTGAAATTTCCAGGCATGGGACTTACTTACGCCTCAAAACTACTTAGATTTCTTGACCCTGAGCGTTATGGTGCGCTTGATAATAGGATTCGAAAAGCACTTTTAAAAGCAGAAATCCTCCCGGAAATAACTGATTCCTCGAATCCGAATATGATCTCAGGGTATGTCAAATTTATGAACATTGTCGAAGGCATAAGAAGCCAGCTGAACACTCAAGCAATAAGCAGGCCGCAATGCCACCTTCCAGCCGGCACGAGTTCATCGCAGTGGCGAGCCGCTGACATCGAGATGGCTCTGTTTAGTGGGACGCATTTTGAGCGCCCATAGAGGCAGAATAATTGAAACAATTTGTAACCACAGTGACCGGTTTGGTCTCGGGAATTGACAATTATTTGCGCTATACTTAATTTAAGTATGATTTTTCGATAGGTGATTGATTTCTTGGTTACTCAGTTTCCCGAAATGTAGAAATCGGGTTTCCAAAATACGAAGTTCGGGATTGTGAAGCCTTATTGATGTCCATACCGAGTTCGGAATTTCCCGTTACTTACTTGATCATTACGTAATATTTATAAGGTTGACGGCTAACTTCGGTCAAATTAACTTTGGCGCCAGGTTAATAACTGGAGTCAAAAATGACCACCGAAGAAATTCTGATTCAACGCTATGGCGTCCTTCTCTCCCTTCATGACTGCGCCGAACTTTTTTGCCGTAGCGCCGAGGGTCTACGCGTAACGCTCTCCGGGAATAATGAATTCGCAAATCGACTTCGCCCTGCAAAGGTGAAGATTGGCAGGCGCATCTTGTTCAAGGCCAGTGTCATCAGCCGAATTCTGGACGAGGCGCCGGCACAATGAGTATTCGCGCAATGAATTGGGCCTGGGACCACGAAATGGTGCCAACGCCGAAGTTGATCCTTTTGGCGTTGGCCGACGCGGCAAATGAACGAAACGAATGCTGGCCTGGTGTGCCTTTCGTCGCTCGAAAGTGCTGTGTATCGGAGCGGACGGTGCAGCGGGTGCTGCAGGACTTCAGCATTTCGAACCTGGTTTCCATTGAACCCCGATTTGACGCCAGGAACGGCCGGCGTATCCAGAACCTTTACCGCCTTAACTTAGACGCGGGATCGGGCCCTGAGCGCGGTGGGAATCCAAGCCCTGACAAATTGTCACCGCCAAAGTCGCAGAGTGAAGATGACCCCGACAAATTGTCAGGGACGGTGGTGACAAGACCTGTCACCAACGAAGGTGACACAGTTACGTCACCACTTAAATCACAACATGAATCAAAACAACAACCACTACACATCCCAAGGTCGTTGTCGTCGATCGAGCGCCAAGCAGTTTCGTCGCTGTGCGAACAAATCCCGAATGAGGACGCACAGGCCTTGCTTGATGAATTGGCGGATGCGATGGAAACCGGCTCGATTCGAACGAATGCACTTCGCTGGTTCCGGGGCTTGATTGGCCGTTACCGCAAGGGCGAATTCATTCCAGTTGGTGGCGTTCGTGTGACGGCTCGACGGGCTCGCGTCCTGGAGGCCGAACGCGAAGGCGCCTTGATTCCTGAACCGACTGATAGGACCGTCGCAAGAAAATCCATCGCTCAAATCAAAGAGATTGTCGGTGGGCCGCGTGCCACCGCAAAGGGGGCACGCATCTCCAACCGAGATCAATCTAAAGACAGCAAAAAAGACGAAGGAGTCGAGGAATGAACAAGAACGCCCTTCTGCTGGCAGGCTTGCTGGGCATCACACCGCTTGCTGACGCGCAGTTTGGTGGCGCAACTGAGATCACCCAGGTCTTGAATAACGTTGCGTTGATTAATCAGACGCTCCAAATGTATCAGATGGTTCAGCAGGCGATTGAGCAGGTACAGATGGCGAAACAGCAGCTTCAGAACCTCGTTTCCGCCCCCGTTCAAGCCTGGGGGCAGGCACGGCAGGAACTCGATGCCTTGGCAAATATCGTATCCAAAACGAATGCGCTGATGCACGCAGGCGCAAACATTGAAGAGATGTTCAAGTTGAAGTTCCCTGGGTACGCGAAGACGACAGCTAGCAGTAACTTCGGCAGCAAGTTTCAGGGGTTGGTTCAGACCCAATTAGACGGGTTGAATAGCGCCCTGCAGGTGGCTGGATTACAGACGAATCAATTCGCGAATGAGCGAACCACGCTCGCGCAGATTCAGGGGATCTCGGCCAGTTCTCCTGGTTCACTCCAGGCGCTGCAAGCCGGGAACATGATCGCCTCGCAAACGATCGACCAGTTGCAAAAGCTTCGCCAGCTAACCATGACGCAAATGCAGGCGCAGAACGCTTACCTTGCCGGCCAGGCGCAAATTCAGGCAGATCAAACCGATGCAGTCCAGACCTTCATGAATCAGAGTAGTGGAAAAGTGAGGAAGTGGGGCGAGAGCGGTTTCACAGGTTTCGGAACAAAGAACCAATAAGAGAGGCATCGATGAATATCAATCACAAGAAATGGATTTCACTAGTCATTGCGATCCTCGTATTTCTGCTGGCGTGGCCGCTGCTCGAAAGCGGAACAGAAGATTCCGGACTCGCCAGCTCTACGCAGCAAAGCGAACGTCATGTGCGCAAATGGAGCGAAAGCGGATTCACGGGCTTTGGAACTAGCAAAGGAGGGAAGCGCGACGCTGCACCAGTGACGGGGGAGGTTGGCAATGCGAAGAAGTAGTTTGCTCTTAGCGATCGTAGCGGCGATGGCTGTATGTTCGTCGGCTGCGGCCGCGCCGTCGCAACCGGCGGACGTGGGCCAGTTCCTGACCTACTATCGGACCGCATCAACGAATTTCGGGGAGGTGATTCTGACGGCCGCGAAGTGGTTGGCCGCTGCTTTGGCGACCATCGACCTCATCATGGCCATATTACCTAAGCTACTGAGGGGCGAGGGGCCGCAAGAGCTTCTATCAACGTTGGTGATGCGCGTAATGTGGTATGGGTTTCTCGCGTTCCTGATGAATGTTGGGAACATGGTGAGCCTAATTACTGGATTCCGCGAACTCGGAGAGAAAGCAAGCGGCATAAGCGTCCTCAACCCTGCGGACATATTTTGGCAGGGCATTGATATGGTTTCGCTTTTGATGCAGAAGTTTTCGGATAGCGCCAATATTGGAGGCATGCCCGTGCCGGCCGGCGTTGCTGCGGCGAGCAATCCGCTCGTAGCGATCATGATCGCAATCGTGATCATACTGATTGTGGTGGCATTCCTGATCTTGACTGCGCAATACTCCGTAATCCTTGTGCAGATGTATTTTTACCTGGCGTGCTACCCGATCATTATCGCGATGGGCAGTATCAAGTACGGCCGCGACATGACCACTAAAGCGATATCTGGTGCGATTGTGATCGGCGTTCGTTTCTTGGCGGTCTACTTCGTCTTGTATGCAGCCCAACAAACAACAGCTGCAATGGAAGCGCAGCTGCAGAACTTTTCAATCATTGATTTGACGCCAATGTGGGCGGTATTCGGGATGTCGGGACTCTTGGCATTCATCGCCTTGAAAGCTCCGCAAATGGCAGCCGACTTGATCGGTGGTACTGCATCCCTTTCAGGTGGTGATGTGGTTGGAGCCGCTGCCGTCGCCGGCGGAGCAGTTGGAGCAATTGCCGGCGGTGCTGCCGGCGCCGCAGTAGGAGCGGGCGGAACTTTAAGCGGGGCGATAAAGGCAGGTGGCGCCGCCATTGAGCAAGCACGTGCGGCAGGGGCTACGGGCATTCCTGGAATTGCAACAGGAGCAGCTGGTGCGCTCGCAAACGCAGGTGCTGGCGCAGCAAAAGATGCAATTAAGGAGTTTGGCGGCCCATCGTCCGGATTGAGTATGGCGGACAGGATTGAAGCCCAGACCGCGAGCATCAACGAGGTCAAAGCGGCAGGGGCTCCTGCAACGTCGGTACCAGGTGGCCAACCTGCAGCTCCGCAGGTCCAATCTGGTCAGCCAAGTTCTGGCGAATCTTCTGTTCACCGCGCTACGCCGCCGGCACCGGTGGCATCGTCCACGGCTGATTTAAGCGTAGCGCCACTTTCACCAGGATCGGCATCAGTTGGCGGACAAGCGGGCGAACAATCCAGCGGAAAAGACTTGGCAAAGAATTTGGTCAACGAACTCAAACAGGCCGACCGGGCACATGGGGCTGCGGTCAACATCCAGGCCAACAGTCATGATTAATGATCCGAATTTCGAGGAATGAAGAATGAAGCGAGCAAAACGTATCGGTGGATTCAAGGTCGAGATTGTGGAATCTGTAAGCGGAGGCATGGTTTGGTTCACCGCCAGGCTTCCAGACTATCCTAGCGCAAAAGTGGTGGCTGCGTCGCTGCAGGAAGCACACGAGCGATTGACTCAGAAGTGGGATGAAATCAAGGGGGCGTATGCAAGTGCCGGCATTAAGCTGCCGAAACCGCCCCGTAACCGCGGAAACAGGCGAGCGCTCCAGGTTATTCGCTGGCTCGGTTCGCGTCCGCCACTTTCGGCTGATGTTCTTTGACTTTCATGGCGTGTACACGCTCTGGTTACCGATGCTGCATCAGTGCGACCAACGAACCCAAGGGCTGCTGGGACTTCTGTTGAGTTCTTGTTGAGTTTTCGTTGTGGTGTGTAAGTTTTTTGTTGAGTTCTTGTTGGTTTTTCGTTGAGTCGGTGACACGGAAAGTAAGTTTTTTGTTGAGTCGATGCGTCCAATATGCGTCCGGCGCAGGGCCGAACGTTGTGCCAGGCAAATTGTAGCGACTGACGGAGGCCAAGAACAACGCAATGTAGTACAGGACCAACCCGAAATATAGGTAGTGGAACATAAAGGGGGCAATACGCTCCGCTGGTGTTTTTGAGGGTGGAGCTAGGCAGGCAGCACGTTCTGACGCAATGCGTTTTTTTCAAATGCACTGCGAACGTACTGCGGATTTGCAATACAGTCTTTCGGAGGAATCTATGGCAGTGAAGCGCACCTACTCTGTGCGGCTGGAGGATGATCAACGCCGGCTTATGGAAGAACGTGCTGGACATATCGGGATGCCTGTGGGGCACCTCATTCGAGCAGCAATTGATGATTTTCTTCGACAGCAAGAAGAGAAGGACTACTTGAGCGATGTGCAAGCGACCATCATGGCCGCTATGACACGGCTCTCACGCCAAGTGGAGAAAGATCGGGCTGAGCAGCAGCTCATCATGGCGTTCTTGGATCACTTTCACGACTGGCTTGCTTTTGCGCTTCCGGCACCAGCGGACCGACAGGCAGCAGAGCAACTGCGGTTAATGCGCCGCGAGAGCTTTGTAAGAGACCTGCCGAAGAAACTCGTCAACAAAAGTCGGGCGCTGCTTACGCAGACAATGGAGGACAAGCATGCGGACCCGATTTACTGCCCTATGTGCGGAACCGGCCATTTGCGGACCAAGGCTGACAAGCGTGACCGACCGTTCTGGTACTGCAGCAATTGGAACGCACCTAACGACAAATGCGGTGCGACTTTTCCAGATGACCTGGGCCAGCCGGCACTTTCCGGTGGTCCTTGTGACTGATCAATCGAAAAAGGAGCAAGCAATGAAAGAAGTAAAGGCGATTCGCGCTGCGATGCTGCGCTTGACCAGCATCGAGCAGATGGAATTTCGCTACGACTCGGAAGGCCAAATATACGGCGACGGCCAAATTCACTTCCTGGTCGAGGTAGGTGGTCAGTTTTTCCTGGCGTGGGAAGACAATGAAACCAAAACTATGATTGTGAATCCGATCACGCGATTTGAGCTGGACGCCCTTGTGGAACTGGGATCGGTGGAAGCATGGACTTTACTGTGCGTGCCGGCCACTTTGGCGGAAGGTATCCGGTTTCGTGAAATTGACAACGCCGAGCTGAACGAGATGTATTGCCGGATGAGTGAAACGGCAAATGCCATCGCCATTCTCCCCTTCAATAGCGTGAAAGTAGGTCATAGCATCTTCCGGGCCTAATTGTGGTTCTACTACAACGGTATCGAGCGCAATCGCGTGTTGAACAATTTTTCTTCCTAAACGGTTGATTTTTTGTTCGAAAGGTGTATAGTGACACTTGTGAGGATGCCTCGCCTATACGCGCAGTCCCTCGATTCAAGAGAATCGTTGAGATAGCGTATCGAAACCCCTTAGGAGGAAAACATGACTACCCAGTTGGGGAAGGAACTTAAGAAACTGCGGATTGACCTCGGCATTACCTTGATGGGATTGTCGGAACTGGTCGGGTTATCCCCAGCGTTCCTTTCAGCAATTGAAACAGGTCGCAAACGAGTACCAGACAATTTCTTGGACCTGCTGGCGTCCAAGATACCAACCGTGGCAAATGATCGCCAACGGTTTGAGGTATTGATTAATCAAGCTAGAAAGGAGGTGCGTATGCCTCTGGAAAGTTCGAACTATCAAGATGCAGCGCTTGCCACTGAGTTTGCTCGACGGTTCAGCAGCCTTTCAACTGAAGAGAAGTCGAGGCTGCATAGCATTCTTGGAGGGAAATAATGCCATCCGGACCTGGTTATAGAACGCGAACCGACGGAATCATCGTCCCGCCGCGTTCTAAAGACAATATCGCTGCGAATGCGGCAGTGCTACGTGAATTCTTGCGGTTACAGGACCGGCCGTATTTTCCTGTAGTTGAAGTATATGAAGCACTGGATCTGCTGTATGAAGGAGCGCGATTCGAAGTGCTGGAAATGGAAGAGATGGGAAACGATCACGGTCGTACTTATCCCGACAAGAACTTGATTTTTATTCGAGAGGATGTGTACGAGAAGGCATGTAAGGGTGAGGCTCGCGACCGTTTCACCATGTGCCATGAGCTGGGTCATTTGATGATGCACAGAGGCGTCGCGTTGTCGCGGATTGACCCTCGGAATCCTCCGAAGATTTACAGGAATTCCGAGTGGCAAGCAGACACGTTCGCCTCCCACCTTCTGATGCCCAGCTCGTTGATCGCACGGTGTCGCTCACCGCTCCCTGTCACGACGGACTTCGGTGTGAGTATTGATGCAGCACTTGCGAGATGGGGAGATATGAATAAGGCCTAAAGAGTTCCCGCTCTTTAGGCCTTAGGGAAAAGAAAACCAAACAAACGACCTCTGGTTTTCTCTTGAATTGCATGCTATTGGGTAGCAGCGGAAGTGTAGTAGCGAAGCCGCTGTTTGGCAAGCGTCAAGTCGTGATTGAGGTCAGATTACGTCACGAAAGGGGATTGACATGAAATCTTGTCATTATCCTAAGTCCGTGCATGTGGTCGCCTATACACGTCTTCGTAAAGGAAAACGTGAGCATGTATGCGAGCACTGCAGGGCCGCTCGTAGCAAATAATTACGTGCGAGCTTGACCCCAAGGGCGGCAACAGTCGCCTTTGGCAAACCACTACACTTACGAGGTACAAAATGACTACCAAGTCGACCAAGAGCATCGTTGTGAATCACCGCAGCGCGGTAAGCGGAAAGTTTGTCAAAGAGAGCTATGCAAAGACTCATCCGGCATCTACGGTTACCGAGCATAACCGTCGCAGCACATCGCCTCCACGCAAGACGAAATAGCTGTTCGTTGTAAGAAATGCCCGGTTTTGTGCCGGGCATTTTCCATTAGCAGCACTTCACCTGATTTGGGCATCCCCCGCCAAAGTGATGAAAGGCAGGGGCGACAAATCAGTCTTGTAGCGGGTTTTACTGTTGTTGGCTCAAGGTAAGTTCATCTGATAGTATGGCCGCGCCATATAGGAGAAGTTCGGCGGGTACTGGAGTTGGCATCAGCCCAGGTAGGGGGGGGGCAGCAATCATAGCGAATGGCCAACTCTGACCACCATGACCTGGTAGTTCTTGAGTGAGCTACATCTAGTTAACAAGACATGCAACAGACCAAGGCGGTGCTATTGCTGCCCTCTGATTGTCTGTCGCACCTTATTGAACGGAGGTTTGAGATGCCTGACATTAGAGAGCAGAAGCTTATCTATCATTTGACCAGCCTCGAAAACATCCCTGGAATTCTTGAGCGGGGATTGTTGCCCCGTGCACACCTTCAAAATTTTGAAGACGTAGCTGATCAAGAAATTATTGAAGGTAGGAAAGAGCACGGTCTCGAAAACTACGTGCCTTTTCATTGGTTTGCTCGCAATCCATTTGACGGTCGAATACAAGAAGATCGCCCTCATGAGGACTTTGCGCTCATTACGGTCCGTCGCAGTAAGGCGCAACGCGAAAACTGGAAAGTCATTCCTCGACATCCCCTGGCAAATACGGAACCGCAATTATTGGACTTTCAGCCGGGATTTGATGCGATTGACTGGGAGACAATGAATATTCGGAATTATCACGATCCTGAATGTAAGAGCATATGCATGGCTGAGTGCCTTGCCCCTGGCCCAGTTCCTGTAAGTAAGTTCTTCAAAATTTACGCGCCCAATGACGCAGTAGCTGACACAATCTTGGGAATGATTGATGACTTGGACCTCACACTGGACGTGGATGTAAATCGAGGAATGTTTCGCTGATGCTCTATAATAATCTTAATCCGGACAAGGCACTGATTTGGCGGATTATCCATCGCGACAACCTTTTATGGGTTCTGGAGAACGGCCTGCATTGCGGCAACAGCGAGGTGAAGGCACCGGCTTGGGTAAATATAGGTAACCCAGAGCTTATCGACAAACGGGCTCATCACGTAGTGCCGTTAGCGCCGGGAGGCTTTCTGAATGACTATGTGCCGTTTTACTTTACGCCATTCTCCCCCATGCTACGTAACATCCACACGGGATGGGGCGGCATTAAGAAACGGCCAAATGAAGAAATCGTAATATTGGTCTCTAGCCTGCACCACATTGCTGGGCTAGGTCTGCCATTTCTGTTCACGGATAGCCATGCCTATTATCAGTGGGCAGATTACTATTCAGACTTGGCCTCCCTCGATAAAATCGATTGGCCATTGCTGCAGCGTAGGGATTTCAAGCGTGATCCGGAAGACCCAGCCAAATTTGAGCGTTACCAAGCCGAGGCACTGATTCATAAGCACGTGCCGGTTGGTGGGCTTCTCGGCATCATATGCTACACGGAATCTTTGAAACAACGCATCGAACAGGAAGTTCAAGCTCGTAATTTGAATCTGCCGGTTTATGCTCGAACAGGGTGGTATTTTTAATGATTACGTTCACTCAAGGCAACTTGTTAGAAGCCCGTGCCGAAGTGCTGGTCAACACTGTCAACACCGTTGGAGTGATGGGCAAAGGCATTGCGCTGATGTTCAAGGAACGGTTTGTTGAGAATTTCCAGCGTTATGCCGCTGCATGCAAAGCAAAGGAAGTGCAGACGGGCAAGATGTTCATAACGGCTGTGCACGAATTGGATGGACCGCGATGGATTGTTAACTTTCCCACTAAGCAGCACTGGCGAGCGCCATCACGTATGGAGTGGGTTGTGGAAGGTTTGCAGGACCTGCGGCGTTTCTTGGTCGATCAGCAAATTCGATCTATCGCCATTCCACCGTTAGGGGCTGGCAATGGCGGATTGGAGTGGACTGATGTGCGCGAACAAATTGAACTGGCGTTGGGAGATTTGAACATTGATATCTTGGTGTTCGAGCCCACCAAGCAATACCAAAATGTGGCTAAGCGGGCGGGCGTAGAAAAGCTAACGCCCGCTCGTGCGTTGATCGCCGAACTTGTGCGGCGGTATTGGGTTTTGGGAATGGAATGCAGTCTGTTGGAGATTCAAAAGTTAGCGTGGTTTGTGGAACGCGCTATCGAGCGTTACAACCCTGGTGACAATCCTTTGAAGTTGGAGTTCACGGCACATAAGTACGGCCCATACGCAAACAGGCTTGACCACTTGTTGAACAATCTTGATGGAAGTTATCTGCATTCCGACAAGCGCATCAGCGATGCTGATCCGCTCGACGTAATTTGGTTTGACGATGAGCGCAAGTCATTTGTCCAAGCCTATCTCAAGAGTGAGGCTAAGGCATACACACAAGCTTTGGAATCCACTGCTGCATTGATTAACGGTTTTGAATCTCCCTTCGGCATGGAGTTATTGGCCACCGTGGACTGGCTACTGGCTCGTGAAGGCGTCGCAGCCAACGTACCGGCCTTGCGTGAGGGGCTCAGGAATTGGCGCGGTGGTCCGGACGCGGCCCTGCGAAAAGACCGTCTTTTCGATGATCGGGCTTTAGGCATCGCTCTGGAGCGCTTAACGCAGTCAGCGACAGCAATGAATTAAGAGCCGAGATGATGTGCTGGCACTAGGTCTTTGCAGTGAGTGTGGATACCTTTGAATGGGTACATCGCCGGTACAGCAACTAGTTTCTGCCTATTTCGCAGAATTGCGCTAAGTTACTGATCTAGAAGTACTTTGGTTTGCTGTTGGTTACGGTATAATTCGCTTAATAATCAAAGACATAGTGTCTTCTCAGCTAATTTGTAATCATCAGGTGGCGGGTTCGAGTCCTGCAGCCGGCACCAGCATCCCAAAAGCCCAGCCTTCACCGGCTGGGCTTTTTCATTTGGGCCCTGTCTGCCGCACCACTGCGCCAGGAAGACTCTGGTGTCCTCCAGCGTCATGACAGTTGGCGCCTGCACAGATAGTCCAGCGAGTACTTGCCCGGGCCCTGGGCAATCAGGGGGAGCAGCAGGGCGGCCCAGCTCAGGTGGGTGGGCCAGGCTTGCGGGTAGACGAAGATTTCGATGACGGCGGTCATGACCAACAGGCCAAAGGCGGCGAAGCGGGTGAACAGGCCGGCGACCAGCAGCAGCGGCAGCGCGTGTTCGGCAAACGTCGCGAGCGGGGCGGCGATCTCGGGCGGGACCAGGGGCAACATGTACTCGTAGCGGAACAGGTCGACCGTCGAATCCTTGAGCGTGAACCAGCCTTCGACCTTGGTGCGGCCCGAGAGGAAGAAGATGGCGGCGATGCCAAGGCGTGCGACGAGCAACTGCACGGATACGGGAAGCAGGCGTGCCGCGAGGGCGTGGAGTGCTGCGATGCGGCCTGAGAACGTACCTGCGGTGGCACTTGCAACTCGTGGCGATTGGGCGAAGTTGGGGTTCATGGTGGTCTCCGTGTTTGTCTGGTGTCAGGTGCGCCATTTGGCTTGGCGCGCAAGCGTGATGGCTGCGTCGGCAATTTGTTGCGGGGTAGCGCCAGTGGCGAGGCCGATTGTCGCGACGGCTGGGGGTGCAGCCCCGCCGTCTGCCAGCACGAGGCCGATGAAGCGGGTGCGGCGATGGCTTGCCGCGGCGCGTACCGCCTGGGCGCCTTGGCCGGTGCCGATAAAGACTGCTTCCGGAATATGCAGGCTGTCGATGAAGGCAAGCAGGTCTTGGCCGAGCGTGGCGGCATCCGATTCGCGCTGGTTGGGCAGCAGAACCTGGTAGCCTTGCGCGGCCAGCAGCGATGCCGTTTCGATGTGGCCTTCGGTGCTGTCGCCGGGACTACGGACAAGCACGATGGGACGGCCGTCGTCGGGACCGGCGGCGTGGTAGCTGAGCGCTGGCTGTGCGGCAGCGACGGCGCGCAGGACCTCGGTGGCGCTGCGGATTGGCAGGGCTGCGCCGGCGAGCGCCGGGGCGAAGGCGAGGCTGGCGGTGCCTGCCAGGCCGGCGAGGGCGGACAGCAGGAACAGGCGGCGGGTTTCATTCATGATCAACTCCGGTAATGAGTTCGCTACCAAGCCAGTCGGCCAGCATGGCGCCGGCACTGGCGATGCCCTGCTCTTCGCCGATGCGCTCTACCAGCAGGGCGCACAAGCCGACAAAGCTGCCGTCGCGCTGAAGCTGCGTCAAGGCGGCAAATTCAATTGCATCGAGTGCGCGCAGGCAGGAGACAAAGCCGCGCCGCCATACCAGCAACCCGCCGGGAGCGGGCAGCATTTCGCCTTCTGCCGTGCTGCTGCCGTCGCGCAGGGCGAACCACAGGTCGGCGGCGTTGGTGCTGGCGGTGCGCAGGTGCAGCGTTGGCGTGAGCTTCAGGTGCGCGTGGTCCCAGTCGACGGCCGACAGTGCACCGGCGGCGACGGGAGCTGCATCAGGGCCAATGAACGATTGGCCCAGCGCATGTTCGATCCAGGCCAGTTCGTGCAGGTCCGGGTTTTCGGGGAACAGGGCTTGCAGCGTATCGCAGAAATCGTCGGCGTAGGCGTCCAGTGTCCAGGCATGGGGCGGGCGGCGCTTGATGTGCGCTGCGGCGGCGTGCAGGAAGGCCTCTTCGCCGATGAAGGCGCGCAGTTGCGGGTAGCTCTCTTCAAGGCAGCCCACGAGTTGCGCGCGGTAGTTGTTCTGGTACACGGCGCGGCCTGGGCCGGCCGGCACGCCTATGCCAGGCGCGGATGCGGCCAGCATGGCGTGGAAGTCGCCCTGCAGATCGGCCAGGTTCATGCTGCCTCCCTGTGCGCGGCGAGGCGGCGCGCGGTATCGAGTTCTGCCAGCAGGTCGGCCAGCGGCGGAATATCGCCATCGCGTTCGATCATGGTGGCGACCGGGCCGCAGCGTGCAATCGCCTGCCGGTACAGCGCCCACACGGCGTCGTTGACGGCGCTGTCGTGGGTATCGATCAGCAGGCCGTCGCCCTGGCTGTGGCCGGCCAGGTGGACCTGGCAAACGCGGTTCATCGGCACGCCGCGCAGGAACTCGAGCGGATCGAAACCGTGGTTGCTGGCGCTGACAAAGACATTGTTCACGTCCAGCAGCAAGCCGCAGCCGGTGCGTTTGGCCATGGCGGCAATGAACTCCCATTCCGTCATGGTCGATTCGGCGTACGCCAGGTAGCTCGATGGATTTTCGACCAGCATGGTGCGTCCCAGCGCTTCCTGCGCCTGGTCGATGTTGTTGCAGATGATGTTGAGCGCCTCCTGCGTGTAAGGCAAAGGCAGCAGGTCGTGCGAGTTGAAGCGGCCTATGCGCGACCAGCTCAGGTGGTCGGAGACGAACATCGGCTCGATCTCCTCCACCAGGGCGCACAGGCGGGCCAGGTAGTCCGGCCGCAAACCGTCGGCGGAACCGAGCGACATCGACACACCATGCAGCACCACTGGATGCTTCTCCCTCACGCGGCGCAGGATGTCGCGCGGCTGGCCGCCGGCGACCATGAAGTTCTCCGAGATCACTTCGACGAAATCCACCTCGATGTCGCCGTCGAGGAAATCGCGGTAGTGTTCGCGGCGCAGGCCGAGGCCAAAGCGATGGGCGTGCATGGCGTGCCTCCGTCGGATGTTACTTGGCTTCGGTCAGGGAGCCGCCCAGTGCCTTGCACTCGGTCGGCGTTTTCACCAGTACGCCGGTGCCCTTGCACTGGTTCAGGCCTTTGCAGTCGTTCTTGGCGGTGGCGCACAGGCTGGTGCCCTTGCAGGTGTTGATGCCGTAGCAGCGGCCCGGTTCTTCCTTCACTTTTTCGGCGGCGAACGATGGTGCAGACAGGGAAGCCAGTGCGATCAGGGCGGCGGCGCCGGCCAGGCCAGTGCGGGTTTTGGTAGCGATGCTCATGATGTATCTCCTTTGGTTGGGGTGGGACTTACAGGACGCTGAGGGCAGCGTCTTCGATGACTTTCGCGACCGCTTCCGGCTGCGAAACTTGTACTGCGTGGCTTGCTGCAATTTCAGTAACCTTGGCGCCGGCGCGCTGGTACATCCAGCGCTGCAGTTCAGGGTTCACCAGGCGGTCTTGCGTGGCGACGATGCCGAAGCTCGGCTTCTGGTGCCATGTGGCGAACCAGCTTGGTGTTCCCATCAGCACGTTGCTGACCGGGACCTGCGAGGCCGCCATGAAGTTGACGCGGTTCGGCGTCAGGTCGGCGGCCAGGTCGGCGTGGAAGCGCGCGGCGTCGTAGAACTGGAAGCCCGCGCGGTCCGGCTTCACGCCTTCGCCGGCGCCGGGCATCGACGACAGCAGCTGCTGCGCGGTTTCGCCGACTTCAGGCATCAGGGCAGCGACATACACCAGTGCTTTCACCTTCTCTCCGGTGGCTACGTTCGACATCACCGCGCCGCCGATCCCGTTGCCGACCACGATCACATTGCCGAACTGCTGGAAGATCGCCTTGCGGGCGATGGCAATGTCGTCGTCGAGCGAGGTGTGGGGCAACTGGGCGACGGTGACGTTGAAGCCCTTCAGGCGCAGCGTGTCGTGCACCACGCGCCAGCTGGATGCGTCAATGAATGCGCCGGGCACGATCACAATGTTCTTCGCGGCCGGCTGGGCGGCCGGGGCGGCGGCATGTGCCGCGCCAGCAAGGCCTGCGGCCAGCGCGATCGCGGATGCAATGGCGCGCTGCATCACTTGGCCTTCAGCGAGCCGAAGCCCTTAGGGGTTTTGATCGAGGTGCAGGTGCCTTTATCGACCAGTACCCAGGCGTCGCCCTGGTAGTCGATCTTGGAGGTTGCGGCGCACGAGGTGCCCGGCCCTGCGGCGCAGTCGTTATGGCCGGCCTTCGACACGCCGTAGCACTTCTCCATTTCTTTCTTGGGTTCCGCGGCGTGTGCGGCGGAGGTGCACAGTGCGATTGCGAGGGTGGCTGCCAGTCCTGCGTAAGTGGTTTTCATAATCTTGGTCTCCTTGGTTAAGGTGTGACCAGATTAAGGGGGCAGTGTGTATCGCTTGTGTCGGTGGCGTGGGGTGTTTTCGCAAGTTGTGTATCTGGCATGGCGCCAGATACACTGGGATACAAAAATGTCTACGGCAGGGTGCCGATATCCACTGTTGGCGCCTGTCCCGTTGCCGGGCGGGTGAAGTTCTGGTTGATCGGCACGTTCGGGCTGAAGAAGCCGCCATTGCGCAAGTAGAACCTGCCGTTCTGCAAGCCACCCGCGTAATCCATGCGCTGGGCGTTGGCGGCGGTGGCGTCGCCGGTGAAATGTGCCGTCAGCACTTCGCTCCAGTTGCCGCCGGTGCTGCGCGCCCATTGCTGATTGAACTGGACGCTGCGGCCCAGGTAGCCCTGGCTGTCGAGGAAGTTCTCCAGGAAGGAGTAGACGCCCGCGTGGTAGGTCGTGGTGGCAGGGCGCTTCCAGGTGGCGATGAAGCGCCAGGCATTGGTTTCGGGGGCATGGAACCAGGCCGAGAAGTCGGTGCCGCCCGCGCCGTCCGGCAGGATACGGGTGATGAAGCGGTAGGTATTGCCGGCTACCCAGTTGTACAGCAGGTAGGACTGGCCGCCGGTGCCTTCGCCGCCGAACGTGTTGTCGACCACGTTCGGCCCCTTGCGCACCAGCGTGGTCCTGGCGCCGCTGTCGGCATCCCAGATCGAGAACAGCACGCGGCGCTCGGTCGGCGAATTCACCTGGATGCCGAAATACCCGCCGTCGAAACCGTTTGCCATGAAGTAGGAACCGATCTTGTCTTCACCGGCGGGTACCGTCATTTCGTTGTAGAAGTACTCGGTGTTGGCCGGTACCGTGTAGCCCATGTGGACGGATGGACCGCGGCGCGACCAGTAGTAGTTGGCGGCGTCATCGGCGTAGTTCAGCGCCGTGCCGGTATTGACGCGTAGCGCCGATACTTCGCCGAAGTAGGTGCCGGATTTGCTGATGCCCTGCAGGTCAACCCGCACATAGCCGGCGGCCGGTACGTTGATGGTACCGACGGCGTAAGTCTTGCTCCGGCCCTTGGTCAACGTGATGTCGAACGGCGTGCCGTTGGCGGTGACGCGGATTTTGCTGGTTTTGCTGCCGCCCAGGCTCGCATCGAGCGACAGCGTGGCATTGCCTGCGGCCGCCATGCGGAACCAGATGCTGGTGACGGCGTTGGCGCTGGTCCAGTTGGATAAGCCGCTACTGTTAATGACTTCCGTCGAACCGGAATCGGTGCGGGTGACAAAGCCATTGCCGGCCAGGGCGACGACGGCGTCGCCGCTTGCGGCCGGCTGGCCCGCCAGTGCCGTGATGGCGGAAAACGCAAGGATTAACAGCGAAATTCTTCGTTTCATCTTCGTATACTTTCAAATTATTTGCAATGCGAAAGGTAAACTACGATGTATCGAAAGTTAACGCAATATAATTCGCAGGCCTCACTTAAGCGCGCAGGGCGGCAATGGCTTGCTGCACGCGCACGCTATCGATGCGCCTGGCCAGCTTGCGGCCCTGCTCGCGCATGCGGTCGAAGGCTTCATCGAGTTCCGCCGCGCTGGGCTGCAGCGGCGCCAGTGAACGGGCCAGCTTGGGCAGGATGTCGCGCCGCAGGAAGCGCTCTCCCATCTGGCTCAATTGCCAGGCGACGGCGCCGAGGCTGAGGAAGAAGGCGATGATGAAGCCGGTGTCCATATTTTCCGGCGCCTGCTGGCGCAGGGACGCCAGCACCAGGGTGCAAAACGCGAATGCGCCGCCGATGGTCCACCATACTTCGCGGTCGAGGCGGGTGGTCGCTTCGAACGCGTCGAGTGCATCGGCCTGCAGGCGCAGGGCGGCATCGAGCTGGCGGCGGCGCTCCGACTCATCGAGCAGCAGCGGCGCTTCGCGCAGGCGCGCAGCAGCGGCCAGCGCAGCGGCGTGCCGGATCGACAAATGGGGATTGGTGGTTTGCTCCAGCTGCGCCAGCGGAAGCTGCTCGGCGCTCAGCTGGGTGTAGTGCCCGACTTCCATGGGCAGCGCCATGCCGCAATCGCAGCAAGTGTGCTGGTATCCGGCCAGCTCGCCTTTGGAAACGGTGACGTAGTACACATGCCAGGCCATGCCGATGCGTTGTACGGAAAACGCACGGCTTGCCCGGCATACGGGGCAAAAATCGGCGACGTAGCCGGCGTGGGTGTAGACCGCCTTCCTGCCCCAGACGAAAATCATGCGTGCTTGTGGTGGGTGCTTGCCTTCGCGGTCTTATGATGCGCGGAGGTTTTTTTCTTGGCCACGTGGTGCTTGGAGGTGGTCGACGCGGTTTTGTGATGGGTGGCGGAGGCCTTGGCGTGGGTGGTGCCTGCAAATGCAGGCACGGTCAGCGCGAGGGCCAGGCTGGCAACGATCAGGTGTTTCATGCGGTATCTCCGAGGGCGGCAATGGCGTGCCGGTTCGCGCAGCCATTATAGGCTCCGCCCTCGTCGTTTTTCCATAGGCACAAACCGTAAGGGATGCCCTTTGTGCGCTCAGCCGAAATGGCGGCGCATCAGGGCCCGTGCCTGGCGCGCGCTGTGTTCGACTGTCTCGAAGTTCAGGGCGCCGCCCGCGTAATAGACGCGGCCCTGGCCCTGCAGGGCGTCGATGCGTTCGAAATAGCCGGCGTCCAGGGCCGCGCCGTCGACATGGGGGAAGTAGTCCCACTCCTGCTGCATGACTACGCGCGCCAGCGTTCCGCCCTGGGCGGCAATGTCGCCTGCCAGCAGTTCGCGCAGCTCGCCGGTGCTGGCTGCGTCGCCGGCCAATTGCCAGCCCAGGTACATGGGCTGGGCAGGATTGCGGTTGGCCCAGGCATTCATATGGCCGATGCGTTCGGGGCGCTCGTTCTGGTGCAGGAACAGGAATTCCCCGCCTGGCAGCCCGCTGGCGGCAAAGGCGCTGACCAGGTAGCGGTTGCTGCGCAATTGCGCGAACATCGCTGTGGCTTCGCTGCCGGCCGGCAGGAAACTGCCCGCCGTGTGCAGCGGCGTCGCCACCACGACTGCATCGAAGCTGTGCTGGTCGCGGCCATTGACGGTGAGCTGCAGCGGGCGTCCCTGCTGGCTGTCGAGTGCCGTCACGGCGGCGCCGAGACGCACATCGAGTTCACGCGCCAGTGCTTCCCACAAGCCCTGGAAGCCCCGCGGGAAGACGTGGAACCTGCCCGGCGCGAGGCCGCCCTGGCCGTCGGGCCGGAACAGCCACGGGATCAGTTTCATGAAATACAGTGCCGGCACGGTTTCGTAATAGCCGTAGCCGAAGCCCACCAGTGCGCCGCGCGCCAGTTCGGCCACCGGCGTGAAGCCGTGGCTGGCGGCGAAGCGATCGAACGTTTCATGCAGTGCGCGCGGCATGCCGGCCAGGGTGTCGTAGCGCACCATGGCATAGCGCTCCAGCGCGGCGCCATAGTTGACGATGGCTTGCCGGATTTCATCCGCGCTGTAGCGGCCGGCCAGGAAGGACGCGGCATCGTGCCGTACGCCTTGCTCATCGAGGAAACGCTGCTCCACCGGGTACGGTGCGAGCGGCACGTCCAGGCGCTGCGCCAGTCCCAGTACCAGTTCGCATTCGGCGGAGGCGATGACGGCGCCCAGCTCCACCGGCCCGGCGGGCGTCTGCGCGGTGCACACCTTGCCGCCCACGCGCGTACCCTGTTCGAACACGGTGACTTTCTTGTAGCCCAGCTGGCGCAGGGTGTCGGCGGCGGTCAGCCCCGCCGGTCCGGCGCCGATGACGGCGATCGATTGTATGGCTTGCATTGGTTCTCCAGTTCAGGCCCGCATCAGGCGGTCGGCTTCGATCCAGGCCGTGACCGAGCGCGGGAACACCGGCGAAGCCGGATCCACGCCCAGTACTGCGCACATTTCATTGCTGCCCACCACGCCGAATGGGCCGACAATGCCGCCCTTGGTGTGGCCGACCGCCATCACCTCCCCGTCGCGCACGAATTCGAAGCGGATATAAGTCCAGCGCTCGTCCCAGCACAGGGCGCAGAAACGCAGGGTATAGCGGCGGAACGGCTTGAGCCCGCGGCGGAAGGCGATCATCGAGCCGCCCAGCATCGGGCGCCAGCCGCGCTTCAGGGCCGGCCGCATGAAGCCGGCGCGGGTCATATATTCGACCAGCGCCAGGTCGATGATGGTCATGTAGCGGCCATTGTTCATATGGCCGTTCAAGTCCAGGTCATTGGGCAGCACGGTGAGCTGCATCTCGATCATGTCGCCGACCTGGATGGCGGGCTTGAAGCAGGCCCGCAGCCAGACCAGCAAGAGGCGGAAATACAGGTTCATCGTGCAGCGGTGGCAGCGGGCTGGCGCATGCGGCTGGCGACGTGGCGCAGCGCCTGCTGGGTTTCCGGCTGCAGGAAGGCGTCGACGAATTCATCGACCGGCAGCGCATCGACGTCGGCAAACACGTCGCGCAGGTCGCGGCGGGCGATGGCGCGCGTGCTGACCAGGGCCTGCGGCGGCACCGACAGCAGCTCCTGCAGGCGCTCGCGCGTGCGCGCCACCACTTGCGCCGGTTCGGCCAGTTCGTCCACCAGGTTCACATCCAGCGCCTGCTGCGGCGACAGCATACGGCCGAACACCAGCAGCCGTTCCGCCTGCAGGGCGCCCACCACGCGGCGCAGCGCAACCTGGAAGCAGTCCGGCAGCGCCACGCCGACCCGTACTTCGTTCAGGCCGACCTGCCAGGGGCCTTGCGCCATCACGCGGTAGTCGCAGAACACGGCCAGCAGGGCGCCGGCCGCCATGCAGTGGCCGGTGATGGCGGCAAAGATCGGTTGGCGCGACAGGGCCATTTCGGACGCCAGCAGGAACACCTGCTGCCAGTATTCGCGCACCGCGTCACGGTCGCCGCCGACCAGCGCGGCCACGTCCACGCCGGAGGAAAATACGCCCGGCGCACCGGACAGGATGATGCCGCGCTGGCCGGCGCCGTCGGCCTGGGCCAGCGCATGGCGCAGGGATTTCAGCACGCCCACGTCGATCAGGTTGACCGGGGGCCGGGCGATGCGCAATTCCGTGATGCCGGAATCGTGGGGAATGATATCGATCATGCTTGCTCCAGATTCTTCGTGAAACGGCGACAGCCGTCCCTGGCGCGCGCTGCGCCATGGAAGCTGCCGTCCAGGGATGAAGGGGCTTACTGCTTGATGATGTTGTGCTTCAGGCACCACTCGCGCACGTCGCGGAAGCGGGCTTCATTCAGGCGCTGGTTGTTCGGCGAGTTGCGCACTTCGCGGATCTTGTCGGTGTCGCCCGGCTTGATCGGGAAGTCGAAGGATGCATGCAGGGCGATTTCCGGCATGTAGGTGTATTCGTCCAGCAGGAAGCCGTAGCCCTTCTGGAAGAACTCGCACATCTCGGCCATTTCTTCCTTCGGCGCAGCTTCGAAGTAGTTTTCGCAAATGGTCTTGGCGAAGGCGATGTGGCGCACTTCCTCCAGGTGGTGTTCCTTGAACATCTTGCGCGTCAGCGGGTCGATGCCGTCGGTCTGGGTCTGGAAGATCGAGTTCAGTTCCGCGAACCATTCGATCAGCAGGTTCCAGCAGATGCCGTACACCGGATGCTTGCCGGCCAGCTGGCGCTCGAACAGGGAGTAGTTGGGAATGTTCTCCGGATGGCTCCACAGGCGCAGGTTGGCCTTGTCCAGGTAGCGGCGGAACATCAGCGTGTGGACGATCTCCTCGCGCGAGAACACCATCAGGTATTCGCGCACGTCGTCGCTCAGCACGCCGTGGTATTGGTTGACGTAGCCGACATACAGCTCGGGCAGGGTCTGCTCCAGCCAGATGAAGTAGGACACGTCGCGGCCGGTCTCCAGCCATAGCACTTCGTTGCGCTGCGCTTCGGTCAGCGCGTCCCAGTAGGGCGTGCCGTAGATCCAGCTCGATTCGGCCACCTTGGGCGGCTTGGAAAAGTCGATACCGGTTTCCCAGTCGACCACCTGGTCGAGGAACAGCAGCTTGCGGTGCGAGGCGTTGATCAGGGTGCGCACGGTCTTCTGGCGCTTCTCATCGAGCACGATAGGGTTGGTTTTAGGTTGGCTTACTGCGGCAATACTGGCTTCCATACTTAACTCCTGTTATTGAGATGTTCGGGGGCAGTACAGGGAATGCAGCAAAAACTTACGCCGCGACCTTTTCGTCGCGCAGCTCACGGCGCAGGATCTTGCCCACATTGGTCTTGGGCAGGGCGTCGCGGAACTCGATGTATTTCGGTTTCTTATAGGCGGTCAACTGCTGTTTGCAGTAGTCCATCAGCTGCTCGCTGGTGAGCGATTGGTGTTTGCGCACCACGAACAGCTTGACGGCTTCGCCCGAACCGGCGTCGGGTACGCCGATGCAGGCGCATTCGAGCACCAGCGGGTGGGCAGCCACCACGCCTTCCACTTCATTGGGGTAAACGTTGAATCCGGAGACCAGGATCATGTCCTTCTTGCGGTCGACAATGCGGACATAACCCTGTTCATCCATGATGCCGATATCGCCCGACTTGAAGTAGCCGGACGGCGTCATGACCTTGGCGGTTTCGTCCGGCCGCTGCCAGTAGCCGGCCATCACCTGCGGGCCGCGGATGGCGATTTCGCCGGCCTGGCCGAAGGGCAGGGGATTGCCGTCGTCGTCGACGATCGCCACTTCGGTCGAGGGCACCGGCAGGCCGATGGTGCCGCTGAAGCCGTTCTGGTCGGGGCGGCACAGGGTCGCCGTCGGCGAGGTTTCCGACAGGCCGTAGCCCTCCAGGATCGGGCTGCCGGTCGCGGCCAGCCAGCGCTCGCTGACCACCTGCTGCACCGCCATGCCGCCGCCCAGCGTGATGCGCAGGCCGGAGAAGTCGACCTGCGCCAGGCCGGGCTGGTTGAGCAAGGCGTTGAACAGCGTGTTCACGCCGGGGAAGAAGTTGACGCGGTACTTGGCCAGCTCCTTGACGAAGCCGGCCATATCGCGCGGATTGGGCACCAGCAGGTTCATCGCGCCCCAGCGCGCGCCCATCAGCATGCAGGCGTTCAGCGCCAGGATGTGGTACAGCGGCAGCGCGCAGACCGTCACCACCTGCTGGTCTTTGGCTGCATTGAGCAGGGCCGGCCCGGCCCACGCATCGTTCTGCAGCATATTGGCAATCACGTTGCGGTGGCTCAGGGTGGCGCCTTTGGACAGGCCCGTGGTGCCGCCCGTGTATTGCAGGAAGGCGATGTCGTCGTGGCCAAGCTGCATCGGGCGCAGGCTCTGGCGGGCGCCCTGGCGCAAGGCTTCGCGGAATGGCACGGCGCCCGGCAGGCTGAAAGGCGGCACCATCTTCTTCACCGTGCGCACCACGAAGTTGACCAGCATGCCCTTGGCGAAACCCAGCAAATCGCCCATGCTGGCCACCACCACGTGCTTCACGCTGGTACGCGGCAGCACTTTTTCCAGCGTGGTGGCGAAGTTCTCGAGGATGAAGATGGCTTCGGCGCCGGAATCGGTCAGCTGGTGCTCCAGTTCGCGCGCGGTGTACAGCGGGTTGACGTTGACCACGGTGCAGCCGGCGCGCAGGATGGCCGCCACCGCGACCGGGTATTGCAGCACATTGGGCATCATCACCGCCACCCGGGCGCCTTTGGCCAGCCCGTGCTGCTGCAGCCAGGCGGCCAGGTGGCGCGAGTGCTCTTCCCACTCGCGGTAGCTCATGGCACTGTCCATGCAGGCATAGGCCTTGCGCGCGGCGAATTTGGCGAAGGATTCTTCCAGCAGGTGCGGCAGGGAGCGGTACTGGCCGGGATCGATGGTGGCCGGAATGCCATCGGGATAGGACTTGAGCCAGACTTTATCGGTATTCATTTTTTGCTTGTCTCCTCTCTCATGCGCATCAAAGCGTGCGTCTTGTCATCGGCGCCGGGGCCGGCCACCGTATCGATCTGCGCCGGCGCCAGGTCGCGCCCATCGGCAGCGCGGATGCCGACCCCGGCCACGGGCAGCCCGGTGGCACGTTCCACCAGCGTCATGCGCGGTCCGTCCGGATGCGGCACCCATTGCTCGCCCCACACCGTCATCGCGGCCAGGATGGGATACAGCGAATGGCCCTTGGGCGTCAGGCGGTAGTGGACGATGCGGGCATCCTCGCTGCATGGCTGGCGCAGCAGGATGCCGTTTTCCACCAGCTTGCCCAGGCGGCGGGCCAGGATATTGGTGCTGATGCCGAGGTGGCGCTGGAAGTCCTGGAAGCGGCTCATGCCGCAGAAGGCGTTGCGCAGGATGACAAAGGTCCACCATTCGCCGACCTGTTCCAGGGTCTGGGCGATGGGGCAATTCATCCCGGCAAACGAACCTTTGCTCATTGGCTTCCGTTTTGGTAGTAAATATATAACATTTACTCTATTGAAATCGCTTGCGTAAAACAAGCGAATTTTCTAGAACGGTCGCTCTATTTTTCTGCGATGCAACACATCACACCGTTGTCATTTGCTCCATTTATAGTTAGTCTGTTTGCACAATTACTAACTCTCAATGGAGCCTGACAATGCAAAAACTGGGTGCGGAATTCTTCGGTACTTTCTGGCTGGTCCTAGGCGGCTGCGGCAGCGCGGTGCTGGCGGCGGCATTCCCCGGCGTGGGGATCGGCTTGCATGGCGTATCGCTGGCCTTCGGCCTGACGGTGCTGACCATGGCCTTCGCCATCGGCCATATTTCAGGCTGCCATTTGAACCCGGCGGTGTCGGTCGGCTTGTGGCTGGGCGGCCGTTTCCCGGCCAAGGATTTGCCGGGCTATATCATGGCGCAGGTGCTGGGCGGCATCGCCGCCGGCGGCGTGCTGTACCTGATCGCCAGCGGCAAGGCCGGCTTTGACGTTGCGGCCGGCTTCGCTTCCAACGGCTACGGCGAGCATTCGCCGGGCGGCTACAGCCTGGTGGCGGCCCTGGTGACCGAAATCGTGATGACGGCCTTCTTCCTGCTGGTGATCCTGGGCGCTACCGACAAGCGCGCGCCGGCCGGCTTCGCCCCGATCGCCATCGGCCTGTGCCTGACCCTGATCCATCTGGTCTCGATCCCGGTCACCAATACCTCGGTCAATCCGGCGCGCAGCACCGGCGTGGCGCTGTACGTGGGCGGCTGGGCCGTAGCGCAGCTGTGGCTGTTCTGGGTGGCGCCGCTGATCGGCGCCGGCGTCGGGGCCGGCATCTACCGCTTTATCGGCGGCGAACAGAAATAAGCGCGGCGGCGCCTGCTGCTATCATTGGGATTCTCCAGGGAGGGTATATGGCGCTACCACATGCATCATCCGGGCAAGTGATCCGGATCAGCCGCGAGACCGGGGAAAGCCTGTCGCAATTTTCTTCCATTGCGCTGGCCAAGACGGAGCAGCTCGAATTGATCCGCATGACCGTGCCCGCCGGCCGGGCCTTGCCGGAACACGCGGTGCGCGGCCAGATCACGCTGCAATGCCTGGAAGGGGAAGTGTCGTTCGACGCCCACGGCCGCAGCACCATCCTGCGTGCGGGCGAGCTGCTGTACCTGGAAGGCGGCGCGCCCCATGCATTGCAGGCGAACGCCGACTCCCTGTTGCTGCTGACTATTTTGCTGCCGGGTTAAAGCTTTCGTAGCGCGGGTCGCGCGCCAGCAGGCCCTGCACCAGGTCGGCCGGCTGCAGGCCGTCGAACAGCACGCTGGCGACGGCATTCGTGATCGGCATGTCGACCCCGAGCCGGCGCGCCAGTTCGCGCACCGCTTTGGCGCAAGGCACGCCTTCGGCCACATGGCCCAGTTCGTTGACCACGGTGTCCAGCGATTTGCCTTGCGCCAGGCCCAGGCCGACGCGGCGGTTGCGCGACAGGTCGCCGGTGCAGGTCAGGATCAGGTCGCCCATCCCGGTCAGGCCCATGAAAGTCTCGACCTGCCCGCCCAGCGCGCTGCCAAGGCGGGTGATCTCGGCCAGGCCGCGCGTGATCAGCGCGGCGCGCGCGTTCAGGCCCAGGCCCATGCCGTCGGCCACGCCGGTGGCAATGGCCAGCACGTTCTTCACCGCGCCGCCCACTTCGACGCCGACCATGTCTTCGCTGGAATAGACGCGCATGGTGCCGCCGTGTACCGCGCCCACCACCAGTTCGCACAGGGCGGCGTTGCTGGAGGCGATGGTCAGTGCGCAAGGCAGGCCCTTGGCCACCTCCTGCGCGAACGAAGGGCCGGACAGGGCGCCAGAGGGCACGCCTTCACCCAGTACTTCGCGCGCGATCTGGTGCGGCAGCATGCCGGTGTCATATTCGAAGCCCTTGCACAGCCAGACGATATTCGGGATCTGCCTGTCCTTCAGCGCATGCAGCAGCGGGCGCAGGCCGGCCACCGGGCAGGCGGCGATCAGCAAACCGTCCTGGCCCACATGGGCCACGGCAGCGTCAAAGTCGGAAGCCACCTGCAGCGCAGGCGGGAAAGGGTAGCCTTTCAGGTAATGCGTATTGTCGCGGGCGGCATCCATTTCAGCCATCGCGGCGGCATTGCGGCCCCACAGCACCACGTCGTGGCGCGCGGCGACCGCGATCGCAACGGCGGTGCCCCAGGCGCCGGCGCCCAGCACGCTGATCTTGCGTTTATGTCCTTGCGGCATCTTGCTTAGTTACCCCAGATGTCATTGCTGCGCACGTAGCCCACCAGGCCATCGCGGTGCTTTACCTTGGTCCAGCCATTGGCCGCAGGTTCCGTCAGCTCCAGCAGCACGCCCTTGTCGGCGACGAACACCACCGGCGAGCTTTCGTCGGCCGCGCCGCGCACCTTGGTATTGGCAGTACGCACGATGACGTTGCGCAGTTTGCTGCTCAAGCCCTTGGCTTCAGTCCAGGCCAGGTCGCCGGCCATATCGCGTACCTTGACCCATTCGCCGTAAGTCAGCACGATTTCCAGCGGGGCGCCGGAAGGGATGATGAAGCGCCTGGCAGCCATGGTCGACGGGGCGCCGTACAGCACGGCAGGATTGGCGCCTACCGACCGGTAGTCGATAGCCTGGGCGCTGGCGCAGGCCAGCAGCGTTGCGGCGATGGCGACAATGCGGCGTAAATTCATCGATTAAGACCTTAAAAATGCGCAAAGGCCCACTGGGGCCTTTGCATGCGGGGGAACCGTGGTTCCCCATGATATCGCAGAAGTATTACTGTACGGTTGCCGAGCCTTCGACCGGGGTCGCACCAGCGTCAGCAGCTTGCTGCTGGGCGATGGCTGCCAGGCGCTGCTGGTAGAACACTTCGAAGTTGATTTCGGCCAGGTGGATCGGCGGGAAACCGGCGCGGGTGATCATGTCGGCGATGTTGGAACGCAGGTATGGGTACACAATGTTCGGGCAGCCGATGCCCAGCAGCGGGTCCAGCTGTTCGGCTGGAATATTGCGGGCTTCGAAGATACCGGCTTGCTTGCCTTCAACCAGGAAAGCGACCTTGTCCTTGATCTTGGCCGTCACGGTCACGGTCACGGTGGACTCGAAGATGCCTTCGGACAGCGGCTCAGCGCCAACGTCCAGTGCCACTTCGATCGAAGGGGCTTCCTGTTCCAGGAAGATAGCTGGGGAATTAGGCTGTTCCAGCGACATGTCTTTCAGGTAGACGCGTTGGATTTGGAACACGGGTTGCAGGTTTTCTTCAGACATGGAACGCTTTCGTATCAGTTATATAGTTAATGCTTGTCCAGGCCACGGGGGTAAGCCCAAGTCAAACGCGACGGCAATTGTAGCAAAACTAGTTTATTTTCCAACCTTTCGCCCGCTTGTCCGTTGTATTTGGGGGCGTTTAAGCTTTTAACAAGGGGTCCAGGCCACCGGCCTGGTCGAGGGCATACAGGTCGTCAAATCCGCCAACGTGGGTGTCGCCGATATAGATCTGCGGCACGGTGCGGCGGCCGGTCTTTTCCATCATGAGCTGGCGCTGGGCCGGGTCGAGGTCGACGCGGATCTTGTTGATGGCGGTGACACCCTTGCTTTCCAGTAAACGCTCGGCGCGCACGCAATATGGGCACACCAGGGTGCTGTACATGGTCACGTTGGCAGTCATGGCAACTCCTTTACTTTGTCAGCGGCAGGTTTTGCGACTTCCAGGCATCGATTCCGCCTTCCATCACGACCACGTCGGAGAAACCGGACTTTTCCAGCATGCGGGCAGCGCTGAAGGCGCTGATCCCTTTATCGCACACCACCACCAGGGTCTTGTCCTTGAACTTCTTCAGTTCGTCCATGCGGTTGCCCAGTTCGGCCAGGGGAATATGCTTGGAATCGATGATACGGCTTTCCGCCTTGTCCTTGGCGCGCACATCGAGGATGCCGGCTTTGCCGCGGTTGATCAGCATGGTGACTTCGGCTGGCGAGGCTTTTTTGCCGCGCTGGGTCAGGACTGGGAACAGCAGGGCGCCGCCGGACACGAGGGCGATGGCGATCAGAAAAATATTGTCGATGATGAATTTCACGGTAATCCAATGGTTGAACTTAATCTGCGCATTATAAAATAGATGCTTGTTCGTGGCTTCGGCGGCGATTTTCACCCATTTCCAACTCTATTGTTATAGCTCTATGTATAAAATCGTATTCATGCGTCACGGCGAGTCCACCTGGAACCTGGAAAATCGCTTCACCGGCTGGACCGATGTGGACCTGACCGAAAAAGGCGTCAACGAAGCCAAATCTGCCGGTAAAATCCTGAAAGATGCCGGCTTCTCCTTCGACCTGTGCTACACCTCCGTGCTCAAGCGCGCCATCCGCACCCTGTGGCTGACCCTGGACGGTATGGATGAAATGTACGTGCCGATCAAGCATGATTGGCGCCTGAACGAGCGTCATTATGGTGCTTTGCAAGGCCTGGACAAGGGCGAAACCGCCGCCAAGTTCGGCGATGCGCAGGTGCTGGTATGGCGCCGCAGCTACGATATCCCGCCGCCGGCACTGGAAGCGGGCGACGAGCGCGCCTCCTTCAACGACCCGCGCTATGCCGGCCTGCCGCAAGATTCCATTCCGCTGACCGAATGCCTGAAAGACACCGTGGCGCGCGTGATGCCGGCCTGGAACGATGACATCGCCCCGGCCATCAAGGCTGGCAAGCAAATCCTGATTTCGGCCCACGGCAACAGCCTGCGCGCCCTGATCAAGATGCTGGACGGCATCAGCGACGAGGAAATCGTCGGCCTCAACATCCCCAACGGCCAGCCGCTGGTGTACGAACTCGATGCCGACCTGAAGCCGATCAAGCACTACTACCTGGGCGACCCGGCAGCCATTGCTGCCGCGCAGGCAGCCGTGGCCAACCAGGGCAAGGCCAAGTAATCCCCGTGGCGCTGCATCCGACTCGCCGCGGCCGCGCCCGGAATTGGCGCGGCGTGGCGCTGGCCCTGCTGCTGGCGCTGGGCGCCGTGCATGGCGCCGACGCTGCCCGGGCCGCTCCCAAACCGACCGAACGCAGCAAGCAAAAAGTTGCTGCCGAGACGGAGCGGGCGGCCTTGTCGCGCAAGCTGGCCAACCTGAAGGCGGAAATCGGCAAGACCGAGAGCGCCAAGGAAGACGCGGCCGATACGCTGGCCGAGTCGGAGGAAGCCATTTCCGACGCCAATCGCACCCTGCGCGATTTGGCGGCGGAGCAATCCCAGATCAATAGCAAGGTGGCCGAGCTGGCTGCCGAGCAGCTGCGCCTGTCCGCCACCGTGGCGGCCCAGAAACAGCAACTGGCCAAGCTGCTGCGCGAGCAGTACGTGGCCGGCAATGAAGACCGCATCAAGCTGCTGCTGTCGGGCGACAATCCCAACCGTATCAACCGCGAACTGCAACTGATGGCCTATGTGTCGCAGTCGCAGGCCAAGCTGCTCGATTCGCTGCGCGCGAACCTGAAAAAGGTCGAGGAAAACCAGGCCGAAGCGCAAAACGCCAAGCAGGAACTGGACGAAATCGCCGAGGAAGAGAAGCAGCAGAAAGCCAAGCTGGAACAGGAAAAAGGCCGCCGCGCCGCCGCCCTGGCCAGCCTGTCGAAGAAGCTGCTGGCGCAGCGCAAGGAAGCCGGCCGCATGGAGCAGGATGCCCAGCGCCTGGATACGCTGGTCGACAAACTGAACAAGCTGATCGAAGAACAGGCGCGCATCGCCGCCGCCGAAAAAGCGCGCCAGGAAAAGCTGGCCGCGGAACGGGCCGCCAAGGCCAGGGCGGAAGCGGAAGCGCGCGCCCTGGCCCGTGCCAAGGCGCAGGCCGAGCGCGAACGCCTGGCGCAGGAAGCGAAAAAAGCCGGCAAGCCGGTGCCGAAGCCGCTGCCGGCGGAAGACGAGCCGAAGGTCGCCACCAAGCCGGAACCTTCCGAGCAGCGCGACGAGAAATCGCCGCGCCCATCCGAAGTGGCGTTGGCGCCGGTCGTGCCGGACGGCGTGTTCGCCCGCATGAAAGGCGATTTGCCGGCGCCGGTCTCCGGCAAGGTGGACAAGCGCTTCGGCAGCAAGAATGCCGAGGGCGTGGCCTGGAAAGGCATGGTGGTGAAGGCCGCCGCCGGCGCCGAAGTGCGCGCCGTGGCGGCGGGCCGCGTAGTGTACGCAACATCGCTGCGCGGCTACGGCAATTTCATTATCATCGACCACGGCGGCCAGTACTGGAGCGGCTACGGCTACAACGAGTCTGTGCTGAAACGCGCGGGCGACGTGGTGAAAGCGGGCGAGGTGATCGCCACCGTCGGAAATACCGGCGGCTATGAAGAATCGGGTTTATACTTTGAAATGCGCCACCAGGGCAAGCCGATAGATCCGGCCGGGTGGGTCAAGTTCTAGCGCCAGAAAGCAATCAATGGGCAACAAAACGAAGAGTCTGGGCCTGGTCGGCCTTGGTATGGTGGCTGGCATAGCCGTCTCGATGCAGTTTTCCGCCCTTGCGCAAAAGGCCGCCACGCCATTGCCGCTGGAAGAACTGCGCACCCTGTCCGAAGTTTTCAGCCTGATCAAGTCCGACTACGTCGAACAGGTCGACGACAAGAAGCTGCTGCAGGACGCCATCGCCGGCATGGTCTCTTCGCTCGATCCGCATTCCACCTACCTCGATAAGAGCGCATTCAAGGAAATGCGCGAATCCATCCACGGCAAGTTTGTCGGCATCGGCATCGAAGTCGGGGTGGAAGACGGCTACATCAAGGTGGTGGCGCCGATCGAGGATTCGCCGGCCTGGCGCGCCGGCATCAAGGCGGGCGACCTGATCACCCGCCTCGACAGCCAGCCGCTGAAAGGCCTGTCGCTGGACGAGGCGATCAAGAAAATGCGCGGCGAGCCGCGCACCAAGGTGGTGCTGACGGTGTCGCGCAAGGATGAAGAAAAGCCGCTCCTGATTCCCATCGTGCGCGAGGAAATCCGCGTGCAGAGCGTGAAGGTGAAGATGGTGGAGCCGGACTACGCCTGGCTGCGCATCTCGCAATTCCAGGAGCCGACGGTGGAAGACATGGCGAAGAAGCTCGGCGCCCTGTATGCCAGGAACCCGAACATCAAAGGCCTGGTGCTGGACCTGCGCAACGACCCGGGCGGCGTGGTGCAGGGCGCGGTCGGCGTATCGGCCGCCTTCCTGCCCAAGGATGCGCTGGTGGTGTCCACCGACGGCCAGCTGGCCGATTCCAGGCAGGCTTTCCATGCCACCTCGGAAAACTATTCCAGCCGCAGCGGCGGCGACCCGCTGGCCAAGCTGCCGGCCGCGCTGAAGTCGGTGCCGATGGTGGTGCTGGTCAACGGCGGCTCCGCTTCGGCCTCCGAAATCGTGGCCGGCGCGCTGCAGGATTACAAGCGCGCCATCGTCATGGGCAGCCAGACTTTCGGCAAGGGCTCGGTGCAGACGCTGCGCCAGATCACCGCCGATTCGGCCGTCAAGCTGACCACCGCACGCTACTTCACGCCGAACGGCCGCGGCATCCAGGCCAAGGGCATCGTGCCGGACGTGCTGGTGGATGAAACCGCGGAGGGCGATGCCATCAACAGCCTGCGCCTGCGCGAAGCCGATTTGCAGAAGCACCTGGTCAACAGCGAGGGCGAGGAAGACAAGCAAGGGCGCATCCGCCGCGACGAACTGGAGGAAGAGCAGCGCCTGCTGGCTGCCGCGAAAAAGCAGAAGCCTTTCGAATTCGGCGGCAAGGACGACTTCCAGCTGGAACAGGCGCTGCGCCATTTCAAGGGTTTGCCGGTAAAGACAGCTTCCAAGCCTGAGCTGGCAGCGAAGTAGATGAACGACCAGCAGCTGCTGCGATATTCGCGCCATATCCTGCTCGACGAAATCGGCATCGAGGGGCAGCAGGCGATCTTGCAGGGCAGGGCACTGGTGATCGGCGCCGGCGGCCTTGGCTCGCCGGCAGCGCTCTACCTGGCCTCGGCCGGCATCGGCCAGCTGACCATCGTCGACCATGACAGCGTCGACCTGACCAACCTGCAGCGCCAGATCGCCCACACCACCGCGCGTGTCGGCCAGCCCAAGGCTGAATCGGCGCGCACCACGCTGAACGCCATCAACCCCGAGTGCCACGTGAACGCCCTGGTCGAACGGGCCGACGATGCGCGCCTGGCAGCGCTGGTGGCGCAGCACGACGTGGTGCTGGACTGCAGCGACAACTTCAAGACCCGCCACGCCGTCAACCGCGCCTGCGTGGCGCACCGCGTGCCGCTGGTGTCCGGCGCCGTGATCCGCTTCGACGGCCAGGTCAGCGTGTTCGATACCAGGGTGGCCGGCCCTTGCTACTCCTGCCTGTTCCCGCAAGACCAGCCGTTCGAGGATGTGGCCTGCTCCACCATGGGCGTGTTCGCGCCGCTGGTGGGCGTGGTCGGCGCCATGCAGGCGGCCGAAGCGCTCAAGCTGGTGATGGGAATCGGCGAATCGCTGTCCGGCCGCCTGTTGCTGCTGGATGGATTGCGCATGGAGTGGAACAGCATCAGCATCACCCGCAACGAGGCCTGCCCTGTGTGCGGGACACCACATCAATAAACTGGAGATCCCACAAATGAAGCGAGTTTCCGCCGTCCTGGCGCTGGCGATTGCGAGTGCGTTCAGCGCACAGGCAGCCGTTACGCAAACCACCCGCTACGTCATCATTTCCGAGAACAACGGCAAGCAGATGGGCGAGCAGGTGGTGGAAAACCACGACGACGGCCTGACCAAGGTTCGCTACATCTACAAGGACAACGGCCGCGGCCCTGAACTGACCGAGGAATTCCGCCTGGCACCCGACGGCACCATGTCCTACTACCACTCCCAGGGCAATTCGACCTTCGGCGCCGTGGTGGACGAGACCTTCGAGCGCAAGGGCGACAAGGCGCAGTGGAAATCCACCACTGAGCAGGGCGCGCAGGAAGTGCGCGGCCCGGCCGTGTACGTGGCGCTGAACGGCAGCTTCGAAGTGGACTCGCGCGCGATTGCCGCACTGGCCAGGACGCGGTCGGCCAGCATCCCGCTGCTGCCTTCCGGCACCCTGAAGCAAACCGTGCTCGATGAAGTGCAGGTTGCAGGTCCCAAGGGCCAGTCGCAGCAGGTGCAGCTGGTGGCGCAGACCGGCCTTGGGCTGAGCCCGAAATTCCTGTGGATCACCAAGGGCGCCAATCCTTCCCTGTTTGCCGTGGTGGAGCCGGGCACCTATGTGTTCGCCATCGAGGGCTGGCAGGACAACGGCAAGGTGCTGGCCGAGCGCCAGAAAGTCGCCGAAGCGAAAATGCTGAACGACCTGGCCGCCAAGCTGCAGCATCCGCTGCAAGGCCTGACCGTGGTCAAGAACGCCCGCATCTTCGACAGCGGCAAAGCCACCGTCGGCGCGCCGTCCGACGTGTACGTGCTGCGCGGGCGCATCTCGGCCATTTTGCCGGCCGGCTCGCCGGTACGCGGCGCCGTCAATGAGATCGATGCCGGCGGCCGCATCATGCTGCCGGGCCTGTTCGACATGCATGGCCACATCACCCGCTGGGAAGGTGCGCTGCACGTTGCCGCCGGCGTGACCACGCTGCGCGACATGGGCAATGACAACGCCCAGCTGCAGATGATGATCGACGAAACCGACGACGGCGAGCTGCTGGGGCCGCAGATCGTGCCGGCCGGCTTCCTGGAGGGCGAAAGCTCGTATTCCTCCAACGGCGGCTTCGTGGTGAAAACGCTGGAGCAGTCCAGGCGCGCCATCGACTGGTATGCCGAACATGGCTACCCGCAGCTCAAGATCTACAACTCCTTCCCGAAAGAGATCCTGAAGGACACCGTGGCCTACGCCCATGCGCGCGGCATGCGCGTCTCCGGCCACGTGCCGGCCGGCCTGCGCGCCCAGCAGGCGCTGGATGCCGGCTACGACGAGCTGCAGCACATCAACCAGGTGATGCTGAACTTCCTGTTCAAGCCGGGCGTGGAAACGCGCAGCCTGGAGCGCTTCTACCTGCCGGCCGAAAAAGTCGCCGGCCTGGACTTCAACTCGAAGGAAGTGAAAGACTTTGTCGCCACGCTCAAGAAAAAGCAGATCGTGATCGACCCGACCCTGGCTACCTTCGCCTTCCTGAAACAGAAGGACGGCGACGTCAACGAGCCGTGGGCGGCGGTGGAAGACAATATGCCGCCCGACGTGGCGCGCGGCTTCCACGTCGGCACCATGAAGATCCCGGATGCGGCGACCCAGGCGCGCTACGAAAAGTCCTTCGCCAAGATGGTGCAGTTCGTCGGCATCCTGCATAAAGCCGGCGTGCCGATCGTGGCCGGCACCGACGACCTGGCAGGCTTCACCCTGCATTCCGAGCTGGCGCTGCTGGTGAAAGCCGGCCTGAGCCCGGCCGAAGCGATCCAGGTTGCCACCCGCAACGGCGCCCGCTACACCCGCACCAGCGCCGACCGCGGCAGCATCGAGACCGGCAAGCTGGCCGACCTGGTGCTGGTCGATGGCGACCCGACCAGGGATATCGAAGACTTGCGCAAGGTAGCTGCCGTCATCACGCGCGGCCAGGTGGTCTATCCTAAGGAGGTGGACGAGGCGCTGGGCATCAAGCCATTCGTCGCCCAGGTACCGGTGGTGAGGCCGCTGCCAGCCGTGCCGTCGAATATCGCCGGCTCGAACGACGGACTGTTGCGCCGCGCAGGCGCAATTGGCCGCAAGCACGATTGAATCACTTATACTGCCAGTTTAATTTTTAGTGAATCTTATGCAAATACCAAGCAAACGCCGCTCCGGCGGCTTCACGCTGATCGAAATCATGGTGGTGGTCGTGATCATGGGCGTGCTGGCGGCACTGGTGCTGCCTAAGGTGCTGGACCGCGTGGGGCAGTCCAAGACTGCCGCCGCCAAGGTCGAAATCTCCACCATCATGCAGGCGCTGAAGATGTACAAACTGGATAACCAGCGCTACCCGACCACGGAACAGGGCCTGCAAGCCCTGATAGCCAAGCCGACCGCCGGCCCTGCCGCCAACGGCTGGAAGGCGCCGTACCTGGAAAAAATGCCGAAGGACCCATGGGGCAACCAATACCAGTTCCTGTACCCGGGCGTAAAGGGTGAAGTCGATGTGTTCTCGTATGGCGCCGACGGCCAGCCAGGCGGCAGCGGCGACGATGCAGATATCGGTTCCTGGGAAATCTAAGCGCGCGGCAGCGCAATGTGCCGGGCGTTTTGCCGGGTTCACGCTGATCGAGCTGCTGGTGGTGCTGGTCATCATCGGCATCACGCTCGGCCTGACCGTGATGAATGTCGCGCCGTCCCAGGCGCAAGCCATGCAGAAGGAAGCGCAGCGCATCGCGCTCCTGATGCAATTGGCGCGCGATGAAGCCATCGTGCGCAACCGGCCGATCGCTTTCGAGGCGGGGCCGGACAGTTACCGTTTCCTGGTGCGTAATGACAAGACCTGGGAAACGCTGCCGCAGGACGACCTGCTGCGCGAACGTTCTTTCCAGTTCAGCCCTATCACGCTGTTGCTTGACCCGCCGACCAATGTGCCGGGCACCATGCGCATCGTGTTCGGCCGCGAACCGGTCGACCGGCCTTTCACGCTGACCATGAGCAGCGGCGATCTGCGCGCCAATATCCACGCCGACGGTGTCGGCCATTTCACGGTGGACTGACGAATGCGGCAACGAGGCTTTACCCTGCTGGAAGTGCTGGTGGCGCTGCTGATTGTCTGCACCGCGCTGGGCGCCGCCCTGCGCGCCATGGGCAGCCTGACGCAGAACAGCGACGGGCTGCGCACCAATATGATGGCCATCTGGTCGGCCGAGAACCGCATGGTGCAGGTACGCCTGGCCAAGGTCTGGCCGGCGCCGGGCAAGACCACGTTCGAATGCCCGCAAGCCGATTTCAAGTTCATTTGTGAAGAAGTCGTGTACTCCCTGCCGAACCCGCGCATGCGCCGCATCGAAGTGAGCGTCTACGAAGCCAGCGCGCCGGAACGGCGCATCACGTCGCTGAACCAACTGGTGCTGCAAGAATGAAGAACAGGCGCGGCTTTACCCTGATCGAACTGCTGGTGGCGATCACCGTGCTGGCCATTGTCGCCGTGCTGGGCTGGCGCGGGCTGGACGGCATCGTGCGCTCGCGCGAGCAGCTCACGCAGAACATGGAGCAGACGCGCGGCACCCAGCTCACGTTCGCCCAGATGCAAAGCGACCTGGAACAGTTTGCCGACAAGCCCCTGCTGCGCGAACGCCAGAACATGCTGGCCGAGAACAACCGCCTGGTCTTCGTGCGTACCGTGCTGGTGGAAAATGCGCCTTCGCAGCTGCAGGTGGTCAGCTACACCATCCGCGACGGCGTGCTCTCGCGCAGCGAGTCGCGGGGCGCGCGCGACCTGCAGCAGCTGGACGCGCTGTGGAAAGCCGCCCTGGAGCAATCCAGCACCCAGGCGACGGTTGGCTTGCAGGCCAGCGTGAGCAGTATGGAGTTCAGGCTGTGGGAAGGCGGCGGCTGGCGCCAGCCGAACAATGCCGCGACGGCGCCTGCCGATGGCATGAAATGCGCCGATCCCGACCCCGGCAAATGCAAGGATTTTGCGGCCAAAGCCGCTGCGGCCAACAAGGCCGAAGGCCCGACCGGGCTGGAAATCTCGCTGCAGATCCAGGGCCAGCCGGCGCCCCTGGTCAAGGTTTTCCTGTTGGGGGCCGTATGAAACGACGTTTCCGTGCGCGCCAACGCGGTGTCGCTGTTGTTACCGCGCTACTGCTGACCACACTGGCGGTCACCATTGTGGCCAACCTGTTCTGGCAGCAGCAGGTGCAGGTGCGCTCGATTGAAAACCAGCGCCTGCATTCCCAGGCGCGCTGGCTGCTGCGCTCGGTCCTTGATTTCGCAAGGCTTGTGCTGCGCCAGGACATGCTGAACAGCCGCAGCATGACGGTTGCCGACGGTCTTTGGGCGACGCCGGTGGCGCCCACCCGGCTTGACGACCTTATCAAGCGCGAACGGATTGAAGGCGAAAGTTTCGATGCCAGCTTTTCCGGACAGAATTACGACGCACAATCGCGCTACAATCTTGCGAATCTGGCCAGCACGACCGGCTCCGGCGGCATCAACAAGAAACAGGTGGCGGTGTTTGCGCGCCTGCTGCAAATCCTGCAGCTTGACCCGGCGCTGGCCAAGGTGGTCGCGACCCAGGTGGCGCGCAGCGAGGGCGCAGGCCTGCTGCAGCAGCCTCCCGGGACCCCGCCAGCGCCGGACGTCGAGACGGTAGCAGCGGGCAGCGGGCAGCCGATGAAGATGCTGCGGGCGGAAGATTTGTTGTCGGTGTCCGGCTTTGACCAGAAGGCCATCGACAAGCTGCGTGACCTGGTCATCGTCTTGCCGGCGGCGACGCCGATCAATGTCAACACGGCACCGGCGGAATTGCTGGCGGCCTTGATCAACGGTTCGGTGTCGGAAGGGCAGAACCTGGTGATAGCGCGCAAGCGCACCCCGTTCCTCAACGTCGGGACCTTCAAGGATAATGCGCGCAAGCCGCTGCTGCTGCAGGACAGCGATATAGACTGCCGCAGCGATTATTTCCTGGTGATGAGCCGGATAAAGCTGGATCGGGCGGAACTGGTGTCATGGTCGCTGATCCACCGCGACCAGAACGGCACCCAGGTGGTGTGGATACGGGAAATTTAAGGAATAGGGAAGGCCAGCTTTGACAACACTCTACATTCGGTATCCAGCCCGCGCTGCCGCCGCCGACAACGGCGTGCCGGCGAGCTGCCAGTTCGCGCTGGTGGGCGATGGCGGCAATGTGATGCAGCAGGGCGCCGGTGCGCTGGGCAACCTGGGCGAACTGGTGTCGGGCGCGCGCCGCGTGGTGCTGCTGCTGGCAGCCGCCGATGTTTCGCTGCTGAAAGTCAAAATGCCGCCGCTGTCGGGCGCCCGGCTGAAGGCCGCCCTGCCCAACCTGGTGGAAGAACAGGTGCTGGGCGACCCGGCCGACTGCGTGCTGGCCCTGGCGCCTGCCAGCGGCGACAGCGACGAGCGCGTGGTGGCGGTGGCCAACCGCGCCTGGCTGGAAGTGCTGGTCAAGGCGCTGGTGGCGCAAGGCGCGCACGGCGTATCGGCATTGCCGGTGCAATTGAGCCTGCCGCTGGCGCCGGGCAGCGTCTCCGCCGCCCTGGGCGTGGACGAGGCCGGCCTGGAACTGACCCTGCGCAGCGCGCCGAATGAAGGCCTGGGCCTGACCCTGCCCAATGCCGCCGAACCCGCGCTGCACACCCTGCGCGCACTGGCCGGCGAAGCCCCGCTCACGCTGTACGTGGCGCCGGCCCAGCGCGCCGAGTATGCCGCGGCGGCAGCCAATGTGCCGGGCATTACGATTGAAGAAGACAACTGGGTGCACCGTATCGCTGCTGCGAAAGCGGTGACGTTCGACCTGGCCGCCGGCCTGGGCGCCGTCAGCGGCGCCACCGCCCGCGCCTGGGCGCGCTGGAAGTGGCCGTACCGCATTGCCATCGCGGCGGTGCTGGTCAATATCGTCGGCATGAACTGGGAATGGATGCGCCTCAAGCGCGAAGCCGATGCCGTGAAACAGAACATGGTGCAGGTATTCCGCGCGGCCTACCCCAACCAGCCCGTCACTGGCGACCCGGTAGCGCAAATGCGCCGTAATATCGCCCTGGCGCGCGCCAGCAACGGCGCTGGTACTGCCGATGAATTCACCAATATGAGCGCCGTGCTGGGCGAAGCACTGGCCGTGCTGCCTAACCGCGAAGCGGTGGCAGGCATCGAATACAAGGAACGCAGCATGACGGTCAGGTTCAAGCCGAACAGCGTCGACGCCAACGCGCTGGCGCAAGTGCAGGCCGCGCTGGCGCAGCGCAAGATGAGCGCCACCGAAAGCGGCCCTGGCGTGTGGCTGGTGAAGGCGGGGGGCAAATAATGGCAAAACTGCATGACGCCATCAACGGCTACCGTGCTGCTGCCGCCGCCTGGTGGGGCGCGCGCACCGAGCAGGAGCAGCGCATGCTGGCCATCGGCGGCACCGTGGTCGGCCTCGGCCTGGTGTGGGGCGTGCTGGTCGACCCGGCGCTGTCCGGCCGTGCCAGGCTGCAGAAGGAGCTGCCGCAACTGAACCAGCAGGTGGCCGAACTGCAAGCGCTGGCCGGCGAGGCGAGCCAGCTGGCGGCCCAGCCGCCGGTGCAGCCGCAGCCCCTGAGCAAGGACGGTGTGGCGGCGCGGCTGCAAGCGGCCGGCCTGGTTACGCAAAACCTGGCGGTCACGGGCGATTACATTAAAGTGGAATTCAAGGGTGTGCCGTTTGCCGGCCTGGTGACCTGGCTCGATGCGATGCGCCGCGAGCAGCGCGTGGCAGTGCAGGAAGGCAGCGTGACGCAGCAAGGCCCGGCTGGCCAGGTGGACGCCAACCTGACCCTGCGCCAGGAGTCGTCCGCACAATGAAGCGCACAGTATTGTGGTTGCTGGCGATTGTGCTCAGCGCAGGCCTGACGGTGCTGGTTTTCCTGCCTGCCAGCTGGATGGGGCAAGTCGTGGAAAGCCAGAGCGGCGGCCGTTTGACCCTGGGCGATGCGCAGGGTACGCTGTGGCGCGGTTCCGCCTTCATCGGTGGCGCCGCCAGCAAGGATGGCGCGGTCACGCCGCTGTTGCCGGGACGATTCAGCTGGCGCCTGTCGCCGCTGGTCCTGTTCGGCAGCGTCGACCTGGAATTGCAGAACCCGGACGCCCTGACGCAGCCGGTGTCGCTGCGCGGCGGCTGGAACAGCTGGGACGTCAGCCCGGCGGCCCTGATGCTGCCGGCCGACGGCCTGGCGGGACTGGGTGCGCCGCTGAACACGCTGGCGCCAAGCGGCAGCATGAAGCTGTCCTGGACTTCGCTGCACCTGGCGCGGGAAGGGCAGGCGGTGGCGCTGAATGGCCGCACCACGCTGGAAATGCAGGACATGTCGTCACGCCTGACGCCGGTGAAGCCGCTGGGCAGCTACCAGCTGGCCTTCGACTGGAAAGGGCAGCAAGCCGCGCTGGCGCTGAATTCGCAGCGCGGCCCGCTGTTGTTGAGCGGTGCGGGAAAGTTCGAGCGTGGCCGATTGGAGTTTTCCGGCCAGGCGGAAGCGGCAACAGGATTTGAAGACCAGCTTGGCGGCCTGCTGAGCATGCTGGGCCAGCGTAAGCCAAATAGCGTTAAAAACGTCATTGCACTAGAGTTCCGATAATGAAAACACACACTGCAAGCCCAACCCCCTTCCCGGCACTGCGCCGACTGAGCGCTGCCGCGCTGCTGTGCTGTGCGCTGGCGCCTGCCGCCGCCCCGGTGCCGGCCTGGGCCCAGCCCAATGACGAAGCCGCGCTGAATTTTGTCGGCGCCGACATCGAATCGGTGATCAAGGCCGTCGGCCATTACACCAACATCACCTTCCTGATCGACCCGCGCGTCAAAGGCACGCTGACCCTGGTCTCGGAGAAATCCATCACCAAGTCGCAAGCCTTCCAGCTGCTGGCCTCCGCGCTGCGCCTGCAAGGCTACGCCATCGTCAGCGGCGACGGCTACGCCAAGGTGGTGCCGGAAGCGGAAGCCAAGCTGCAGGCCTCGCCGACCGTCATCGGCGGCCAGAAAAGCCCGCAGGGCGACCAGATCGTGACCCAGGTGTTCCACCTGAACCACGAAAACTCGGCCAACCTGGTGACCGTGCTGCGTCCCCTGATCACGCCGAACAACACCATCAACGCCAACCCGGGCAACAACACCCTGGTCATTACCGACTACTCGGACAACCTGAAGCGCCTGGCCAAGATCGTCGCCTCGCTCGACGCGCCGTCGTCGGCCGACCTGGACGTGGTGCCGGTGCGCTACGCCATCGCCAGCGACCTGGCCGCCATGATCAACAAGCTGATGGAACCGGGCGCCGGCGGCGATGCCGGCCGCGTCACCCTGGTGCCGGACCCGCGCACCAATTCGCTGGTGGTGCGCGCCCCGTCTGCGGCGCGCGCCAACCTGGCCAAGTCCCTGATCGCAAAGCTGGACCAGCCGACCGCGCAGGCGGGCAATGTGCACGTGGTCTACCTGAAGAATGCGGAAGCCACCAAGCTGGCGGAAACCCTGCGCTCCGTGGTGTCGGGCGACGGCGGCAGCAGCAGCAGCAGCCAGTCGGGCAGCGCCAGCCTGTCTTCGCAAACCGGCGGCACCGGCAACAACCCGGGCGGCCAGTACGGCATGGGCCAGTCCTCGCAAGCGGGCACCGGCCAGAACGGCCCGAGCAACCCGGCGCTGCAAAGCGGCAGCCGCAGCGGCGCGCAGTCGTCGGGCGCCGGCGGTGCGGCCGGCTATATCCAGGCCGATGCCACCACCAATACCCTGATCATCACCGCGCCGGAAGCCGTGTACCGCAACCTGCGCTCCGTGATCGACCAGCTGGACGTGCGCCGCGCGCAGGTCTACATCGAATCGATGATCGTCGAAGTCAACGCCGACAAGCTGTCCGAATTCGGCGTGCAGTGGGCGGGCCTGAGCGGCAACTCCAACAGCAGCTACCGCATCGGCGGCGGCACTTCCTTCGCGACCGACTCCGGCAACAACCTGATCAGCCTGAACAACCTGGCCAATGGCGGCACCGGCACCGCGGTGCCGACGCCGCCTGGCGCCGGCCTGACGCTGGGCGTGTTCAAACAGCTCGCCAACGGCAAGCTGGGACTGGGCGCGATTGCCCACGCGCTGGGCTCGGACGGCGACAGCAATATCCTGTCCACGCCGAACATGATCACGCTGGACAATGAAGTGGCCACCATCAAGGTCGGCCAGAACGTGCCGATCGTGACCGGCTCCTACAACACCTCGGCCGGCACCACCGGCAACCCGTTCACCACGGTGGACCGCAAGGACGTCGGCATTACCCTGAAGGTGCGGCCGCAGATTTCGGAAGGCGGCACCATCAAGCTGGCGATCTATAACGAGAGCTCGAGCATCGACACCAGCGTGACCTCGAACAGTGGCCTGATCCTGAAGAACCGCGTGATCGAGACCAATATCCTGGCCGACGACGGCCAGGTGCTGATCCTCGGCGGCCTGATCCAGGACGACACCAGCGATGGCGTGGAAAAAGTGCCGGGCCTGGGCGATATCCCGATCATCGGCAACCTGTTCAAATACCAGAAGCGCAGCCGCAAGAAAACCAACCTGATGGTGTTCCTGCGCCCGGTGGTGGTGCGCAACCGCGAACAGCAGATGAGCCTGACCGCCGACCGCTACGACTTCATCCGCGCTTCGCAGGAAGCGTCCAAGCCTGCGTCGAGCATGGTGATGCAGGACCTGGGCCGTCCAGTCCTGCCGGAGCTGGTGAACGGTGAACCGAGCGGCGGCGGCCAGATGGTGCGTCCGGTGCCACCGGCGCCGCGCAGCACGCCTGAACAGAAGCAACAGCAATGAGCAACCTGCTGCCCTACGCCTTTGCGCGCGACTTCCTGGTGCTGGCCCAGCCCAGCGCCGAAGCCGAGCACGCGGTCGACGTGATGATGTCGGCCGCCACCCCGGCTTCCGCGATTGCGGAAGTGTCGCGCCGCTTCGGCCGCATCAACCTCAAGCACCTGTCGCGCGCCGACCTGGAAGCGGCGATTGCCACCGCCTACGCCAGTGCCAGCGGCGACGCTTCCCAGGTTGCGGAAGAATTCGACGCCGACCTGGACCTGACCAAGCTGCTGCAGGACGTGCCGGCCATTGAAGACCTGCTGGAATCGTCCGACGATGCGCCGGTGATCCGCATGATCAATGCACTGCTGACGCAAGCCCTGCGCGACGGCGCATCGGACATCCACATCGAACCGTTCGAGCAGACCTCGGTGGTGCGTTTCCGCGTCGACGGCGCGCTGCGCGACATCGTGCGCCCGCGCAAGGCGATCCACGGCTCGCTGATTTCGCGCATCAAGATCATGGCGCAGCTGGATATTGCAGAAAAGCGCCTGCCGCAGGACGGCCGCATCACGCTGCGCGTGGGCGGCAAGCCGGTCGACGTGCGCGTCTCCACGCTGCCGACCGGCCACGGCGAACGCGCCGTGCTGCGCCTGCTGGACAAGGAGGCGGGCCGGCTCGACCTGTCCCACCTCGGCATGAGCGAGAAAATGACGGGGCAGTTCAACAGCCTGATCAACCAGCCGCACGGCATCGTGCTGGTCACCGGGCCGACCGGCTCCGGCAAGACCACCACGCTGTACGCCGCGCTGTCGATGCTGAACAACACTTCCACCAACATCATGACGGTGGAAGACCCGGTCGAATACGACCTGCACGGCGTCGGCCAGACCCAAGTCAATGCGCGTATCGACATGACTTTCGCCAAGGCCCTGCGCGCCATCCTGCGCCAGGACCCGGACGTGATCATGATCGGCGAGATCCGCGACCTGGAAACGGCGCAGATCGCGGTGCAGGCCTCGCTGACCGGCCACCTGGTGCTGGCGACGCTGCACACCAACGATGCCGCCGCCGCCGTGACCCGTTTGCTGGACATGGGCATCGAACCGTTCCTGCTGTCGTCTTCCCTGCTCGGCGTGCTGGCCCAGCGCCTGGTGCGCAAGCTGTGCCCCAGCTGCAAGAGCTTCGACGGCGCGCAATGGAAGGCCGTCGGCTGCGAACATTGCGGCAACACCGGCTACCAGGGCCGCGTCGGCATCTACGAGCTGCTGCAGACCGACGAGCATATCCGCGCCCAGATCCACGACCGCACTTCGGAAGCGGAAATCCGCGCCACCGCGCAGCAGCAGGGCGGCATGATCACCATGCGCGAAGACGGCGAACGCTGGCTGCAGCAGGGCGTCACCACGCCGGCCGAATTGCTGCGCGTGACGAAGGACTAAGCGATGCCGGCCTTCCGTTATGAAGCCGTCGACGCGGCAGGCGCCAGCAAGAAGGGCGTAGTCAATGCCGACAGCGCCCGCTCCGCGCGCGCCGACCTGCGTTCGCAAGGCCTGGTGCCGATCAAGGTCGACGCCATTGCAGCGCAAGTCGATGCCAGCGGCGCCACCTCGCGCCGCGGTTTCGGCGAAAAGCTCAGCACCACCGAACTGGCGCTGTTCACGCGCCAGCTGGCCAGCCTGCTGGAAGCGGGCCTGCCGCTGGAGCAGGCCTTCACTGCCTTGCTGGAACAGGCCGAGCGCCCGTATGTGCGCGACCTGGTGGCCTCCATCCGCTCGGAAGTGATGGGCGGCTCTTCGCTGTCGGACGTGCTGTCGCGCCATCCGCGCGATTTCCAGGAAATCTACCGCGCGCTGGTGGCTTCCGGCGAACAGATCGGCCAGCTGTCGCGCGTGCTGTCGCGCCTTGCCGATTACATCGAACGGCGCAATGCGCTGGTGCAGAAGGTCAAGCTGGCCTTTACCTACCCGGCCATCGTGACCGTGGTGGCTTTCCTGATCGTGATCTTCCTGCTTACCTACGTGGTGCCGCAGATCGTGTCGGTGTTCGCCAACACCAAGCAAAAGCTGCCGCTGCTGACGGTGATCATGCTGGCGATCTCGGACTTCGTGCGCAGCTACGGCTTCGTGGTGCTGGGCCTGATGGTTGCGGGCGGCTTCGTGGTGCGGCGCATGCTGCAGAACCCGGAGATCAAGCGCCGCTGGCACACCTGGCTGCTGACCGCGCCGCTGTACGGCAAGTTCGAACGCAGCCTGAACACTTCGCGCTTCGCCAGCACGCTGGCGATCACCACCGGCTCCGGCGTGCCTATCCTGCGCGCGCTGGAAACCAGCCGCGACACGCTGTCCAACGTGGCCATGCGCGACCTGGTTGAACAGGCCAGCGACTCGGTGCGCGAAGGCGCCAGCCTGGCCCGTTCGCTGTCGGCGCAAAAACACTTCCCGCCGATGCTGATCCACATGATCCGCGCCGGCGAAATCACCGGCGAATTGCCCGCCATGCTGGATCGCGCCGCGAGCGCGCAGGAATCCGACCTGGAGCGCCGCACGCTGACCATCGCCGGCCTGCTGGAACCGATGCTGATCCTGGCCATGGGCGTGGTGGTGCTGCTGATCGTGCTGGCCGTGCTGATGCCGATCATCGAAATCAATCAGCTCGTGCGCTGAACCTGGAGAATTGAATTGAAACGTTTGCCTTTGATCTGCAGTGTGGCCGCCGTCGCAGTGCTGTCTGCCTCGCTGGCCTACTGGGGCATGCAGCTATTCAAGCCGAAGCAGCGCCCGATCGCCGCGGCGCCCGTGGCGCAGGTGCCGGAAGCGAATATGGACGCGGCGCGCGGACTGTTTGGCGGGAATACTGCGGTGGCTGTCGCCAGCAATTACCAGTTGCGCGGCGTGGTGGCCGATACCCGCGGTCGTGGCAGCGTGGCGATCATTTCGGCTGACGGACAGCCGGCCAAGGCTTTCCCGGTGGGTTCCGAGCTGTCGCCGGGCGTCAGCGTGAAGGAGGTGCAGCCGCGCCATGTGATCCTGATGGAAGGCGGGGTGCAGAAGCGCCTTGACCTGATGAGCGACCAGGGCGTGAGTTCGACTGGCGGCATCGTCCCGCCGATAGGCATGGGCGGGCCGCAGGAACCGCCGGTCGTTCCACTGCCGCAGCCGCCTGCGCCGATGGCGCCGCCGCCGGTGCAGATGGCGCCGGCGCAACCGCCGACCAGCTCGGCGCATCCCAGTGGCGGGGCGCCGCAGGCGCGATGAAGCGCTTAGTATTTCTCCTCGCACTATGCACGGGCTTCGCCTGCGCCGCCGAAAACCGGCCTGCGGCGGCTGCGCCAGCGGGTCAGAACCCTGGGCCTGACCCGGCTTCACCGGTTTCAAAGCGCCCCAAAGTCGCCCTGGTCCTCTCCGGCGGCGGCGCCAGGGGCTTCGCCCACGTCGGCGTCCTGCGCGCCCTGCAGCAGATGCACATCCCGGTCGACATCGTCGTCGGCACCTCGATGGGCAGCGTCATCGGCGGTGCCTGGGCCGCCGGCGCCTCGCTGAAAGACCTGGAAACCATGGCCGCCACCACCGACTGGGACAGCGTGGTAGCCGACCGCCCCGCGCGCGACGAGCTGCATTTCCGCCGCCGCGACGAAGACATCCAGATCCCCTCGCGCATCGAATTCGGCATCACCCGCCACGGCGTGCTGGGCCCGCCCGGCGCCGCCAGCAACGCCGCGCTGGAAATGGCCTTGCAACGCCTGCTGCCGCGCGGTACGCGCGACCTGCCCGTCAGCCAGCTGCCTTTGCCCTTCCGCTCGGTGGCTTCCGACCTGCTGAGCGGCGAGCTGGTGGTGCTCGACAACACACCGCTGTTCCAGACCATCCGCGCCTCGCTGGCCGTGCCGGGCGTCTTCGCTCCCGTGCGCATCAAGGACCACCTGGTGGTCGACGGCGGCCTGGTTCGCAACCTGCCGGTCGACATGGCGCGCGCCATGGGCGCGGAGATTGTCATCGCGGTCAACGTCGGCACCACGCTGGCGCCGGAAAAGGAGTTGGGCAGCGCGCTGGGCGTTGCCAACCAGATGCTGCAGATCCTGACCGAGCAGAATGTACAGCGCTCGCTCAGCGAATTGCGCAAGGACGACATCCTGATCGCGCCCCGGCTGGAGGGCATCACCTTCCTCGACTTCTCCACCTGGGACAAAGCCATGGCCGCCGGGGAAGCAGCCGCGCGCGAGCTGGCGCCGCGCCTGGCCGCGCTGGCCTTGCCGGAACGCGACTACATCAGCCTGGAAAGCCTGCGCCTGGCCACTCCGGTCGATTCCGACCGGCCGGTGAAGCTGGCAAAAGTGCAGGTCCAGGGCGCGCGCGAAGTGAATCCCGAAGTGCTGGAAAAGCAGTCCGGCCTGGAGCCGGGCAAGCCGACCACGCGTGAACAGGTGCGGCAAGCCGCGGTGGCGCTGTACGGCCGCGGCGACATGGCCCGCGTGGAGACCGATATCGACGACGTGGACGGCGAACGTACCGTCACCATCCGCACTACCGAAGCGGAATGGGCGCGCAGCCGCATGCGCGTCGGCCTCGAGCTGGCGAGCGACTTCCGCGACTCGAACAATTTCGCCATCAAGGTGATGCACGTGCTGTCCGCGCTGAACAGCTGGGGCGGCGAACTGCGCACCGAGGGGCGGCTGGGCAATGAGCGCGGCATCGGCGTCCAGTGGTGGCAGCCGCTGGGGCCGGGCTCGCAGTGGTTTCTCATGCCGGCGGCCCAGGTGGGCAGGATAGGCGGCGACATCTTCGAAAAGGAGCGCCGCATGGCGCGCGTCTCCTACAGCGCCCGTACGGCGTCGACGGCGTTGGGGCGGCAGTTCGGCAACTGGGGCGAGTTATCGGTCGGCGTGCAGCGCCAGGCCTATTCGGTGCGGCAGCTGATCCCGCAGGATGCGGGGCTGCCGGTGAACCGGGTCTACAACACCAAGACCTTCGCCCGCTTCCGCGTCGATACGCTGGACTCGCTGGCCTTCCCGACGCGCGGCACCTTGATCACCATCGGCCGCGAGCAGACCCCGGGCAGCGGCAAGAGCGTCGGCACGGCAGGCACCAACTGGGGCGCCGCGGCGCTGCAGGCATTTCGCATCGATGACTGGGCCGGACACGTTTCGGTGGAGTGGGCCAAGGCGCAGGCCGGCGCTTCGCCGGTCACGCTGGGCGGCTTCCTGCGCTTGTCGGGAACGCCGGCGGATTCGATCCAGGAGCCGACCATTTTGCTGGGGCGCGTCGTGCTGGCGCGCCGCGTCGCTGCGCTGCCGAGCGCGTTCGGCGGCAATATGCGGGCCGGATTCTCGCTGGAGACGGGCGGCGGTTTTGACCGGGGCACGTCGGCCAGCGGGCGCGCCCTGAAGCAGGCCGGCAGCGCCTTCCTGTCGGTGGAAACGCGTTTCGGCCCGCTGTTCCTGGGCGCCGGCGCCACGCGCGACGGCGAGCAGACGCTTTACCTGTTCCTCGGCCCGATCTGGTGATTTCAGCGTAATTCAGAACTTTTCAGGTCTTTTTCAGGACTTCAGCGGCACTAGCCGGTACAAAGTGGGCTCCAACCACTCGCAAGGAGCCTCATATGATCCGCTTGTTCCAGCGCGCCGCGACCTGCGCCGCACTGTTCCTCGCCACCGCCGCGCAAGCCGCACCGGTCACTTACACCATCGTCAGCAAGCTGTCGAAAGTCAGTTTCAGCCTGGAGCACCAGGGCTTCATCCCGGTATCGGGCACGCTGAAAATTGCACCGGGCAGTTTCGTCTTCGATCATGAGGACTGGTCGAAGTCCTCGGTGATGGTGAGCATGCCGACCCGTATGCTGGATATGGGCGACGGTCTCTGGAATAATCAGATACGCGAGGACGAATCCTGGATGGCCTTGTTCAAGCAGCCGGAAATCCGTTTTCGCGGCACCCGCATCGAACGCAAGGACGGCATGAACGGCTTGCTGCATGGCGAGCTGACCGTAGCCGGGGTAACGCGGCCGGTGGTGCTGCAAATGAAGGTCAACAAAGTCGGCATGAACCGGGTCAGCGAAAGGCCATCGGTTGGCATTAGCGCCAGCAGCATGATCAAGCGCTCAGAGTTCGGCCTGGACGCCTACATGGACCTGGTCGGCGACGAGATTGCGGTGCAGATCCAGCTGGAAGCGGCGCAGGGGCCGGACATGGACGCTGCCAAGCAGGCCCGGATGAACAGCGGCGCTCACTGAATCCTGGCGGCGGCTGCGCGGCTGACGGCGCTGGCGACTTCTTCCTGGATGGCGAGCTTGTCGCCGGGTGTGCGGTCGTAGCTCTCGGTCCAGACCACAAAGCCGTCCGCCGCGCGCGTGAGGCGGGCCGCGATGCGCAAGGTAGCGCCGGAGCGCCGTATGCTGCCGTCCAGCACGTAGGCCACCTTGAGTGCGCGTGCCACGTCGGCTGCGGTGCTGCGTTTGTCCTTATAGAAGTAGGAGGCGCCGGGCGGGGCGACCGACAGGCCGGCTTGCTTGCTGAGTTTGACGATCAGTTCTTCGCTGATGCCGTCGGCAAACGGCTCTTCGTTCATGTCGTCCGTCAGGTCGAGGAAAGGCAGCACGGCCACCGAGCGCGCGCCGCTGCGCGCCGTGGGCAGTGCGGCCAAGCCGCCTGCCAGCACAGCCGCGATGCCGGCAATGACTGCGATGCGTCGTCGCCGCCCCGGCCGGGAAGCCGGCGGCGGCAGGCTAGCTGCTGCCTCCTGCGGCAGTGGCGCAACCAATGGCGCCAGCGCAGTGATCGGCTCGGGTTCGGGCTGCGGCGGTGGCGTCGCCGCCGGGGGGCACGTCGCGTCTTGTGTGACTTGCGCCACCAGGCGATAACCGCGGCGCGGCACAGTGGCGATATAACTGGGATTGCGGGCATCGTCGCCCAGCTGGCGGCGCAGCAGCGTGATGGCCTGGTACAAGGAGTCGGGCGAAACGATCACGCCCGGCCATGCATGGGTAAGCAGTTCATCGGCGGACAGCACCTGGCCGGCGTGGTCGGCCAGATAGGTCAGCAGCAGCAGGGCACGCTCCTCAAGGCGCACACTGGCGGCACCTGCGCGCGCCAGTTCGCCGCTCACCCGGTTGACGCTCCAGTCGCCGACGCGCAGCGTGGCCGGGCTATTCGTCATCGGAGCCGGCGAGTTTCTTGCCGATCAGCTTCCTGGCAGACTGGCGCTCGGCGGTGGTGCGGTTCTTGTCGTGCGGCCCCGCTGCGCGTGCCTTGGCCAGCGCCGCAATCGGGTTGCGCGGCTTGCCGAAATTCTGCGAGGGCTCGATCCGCATCCGCATCTTCTGCCGGGTTGCCAGCTGCTTGTTAGCCATTACAGTACATAGCGCGACAAATCTTCGTTGACGGCCAGCGCATCGAGCCGCTGGTTGACATAGGCCGCATCGATGGCGAGGGTCTGGTCGCCGGTTTCGGTCGCCGTGTAGGAGATCTCTTCCAGCAGCTTTTCCATCACCGTGTACAGGCGGCGCGCGCCGATATTCTCGGTGCGCTCGTTGACCTGGAAGGCAATCTCCGCCAGGCGGTGGATGCCATCCGGCGCGAATTCCAGCTGCACGCCCTCGGTCGCCAGCAAGGCCTGGTACTGTTTGGTCAGGCAGGCGTCGGTACTGGTCAGGATACGCTCGAAATCCGCAATCGACAACGACTCCAGCTCGACGCGGATCGGGAAGCGGCCCTGCAGCTCCGGGATCAGGTCCGACGGCTTGGCCAGGTGGAAGGCGCCGGATGCGATGAACAGGATGTGGTCGGTGCGCACCATGCCGTACTTGGTGTTGACGGTGGTGCCTTCCACCAGCGGCAGCAGGTCGCGCTGCACGCCGGCGCGCGAGACGTCGGCGCCGCCCGCTTCCGAGCGCGAGGCGATCTTGTCCACTTCGTCCAGGAACACGATGCCGTTCTGCTCCACGTTGGTGAGGGCGATCTTTTTCATCTCGTCTTCGTTGACCAGCTTGGCCGCTTCCTCGTCCAGCAGGATTTTCATGGCTTCCTTGATCTTGATCTTGCGCGCCTTCTTGCGGCCGCCGCCCATGCCGGAGAACATGGACTTGATCTGCTCCGTCATTTCTTCCATGCCCGGCGGCGCCATGATTTCCATGGTCGGGCTTTGTTCGGCCAGCTCGATCTCGATTTCCTTGTCATCCAGTTCGCCCTGGCGCAGGCGCTTGCGGAAGGTCTGGCGGGTGGCGTCGTCGCTGCGCGGTTCGGCCGACGCGTTGGCGAAGCCGAAATCGCGCGGCGGCGGCAGCAGGATGTCGAGGATGCGGTCTTCAGCCGCGTCTTCGGCGCGCGCGCGCACCTTGGCCATCTCCGACTGGCGCGTCTGTTTCACGCCGATGTCGATCAGGTCGCGGATGATGGTGTCGACGTCGCGGCCCACATAGCCGACTTCGGTGAACTTGGTGGCCTCGACCTTGATGAAGGGCGCGTCGGCCAGCTTGGCCAGGCGGCGCGCGATCTCGGTCTTGCCGACGCCGGTGGGGCCGATCATCAGGATGTTTTTTGGCGTGATTTCGTGGCGCAGCGGTTCTTCCACCTGCTGCCGGCGCCAGCGGTTGCGCAGCGCGATGGCGACCGCCTTCTTGGCCTTGCCCTGGCCGACCACATGTTTGTCGAGTTCGCCGACGATTTCTTGAGGGGTCATGTTCATGCTGGGTCCAGGGTCTCGATGATGTGGTTCAGGTTGGTGTAGATGCACAGCTCGCCGGCGATGGTGAGCGACTTCTTCACCACTTCGGTCGGGGACAGGTCGGTGTTTTCGATCAGGGCCTTGGCGGCCGACTGGGCATAGCTGCCGCCGGAGCCGATGGCGCCGACGCCGCCTTCCGGTTCCAGCACGTCGCCGTTACCGGTGATCACCAGGGTGGATTCCTTGTCGGCCACCAGCAGCATCGCTTCCAGGCGGCGCAGCACGCGGTCGGTGCGCCAGTCCTTGGCCATTTCCACCGAAGCGCGCAACAGGTGGCCCTGGTGTTTCTCCAGCTTGGCTTCAAAGCGGTCGAGCAGGGTGAAGGCGTCGGCGGTACCGCCGGCAAAGCCGCACAGGACTTTGTTCTGGTACAGCTTGCGTACCTTGCGGGCGGTGCCCTTCATGACGATGTTGCCAAGCGTGACCTGGCCATCGCCGCCGATCGCGACATCGTTGCCGCGACGCACGCACAGGATGGTGGTGCCGTGAAATTGTTCCATGTTAATGCCTTTGGTTTGGGATTAACGCGGTATTTTGGGGCCGAAGCCCCAAAATTCAACAGCTCAGTACTTGTGGGGGAAGAGCCGCGCTATATCAGCATAGCCCAGCAGGCGCATCAATGCTGCGACCAGGTGGTTCAGGTCGCGGAACTCGATACGGTGGTTGGCGGCTGCCAGTTCGGCCACCTTGTTCTGCAGGGCGCTGGCGGCGCCGAACTCCATGCGTGCCAGGCGGCCGCAGTCGAACACCACCACCTGGTTTTCGCTGGCATAGGCATCGATGGCGGTCAGCAGTTTGCTGATGTCGCCTTCGATCACTGCCGGCAGCATGAAGCGGTCGGAAGCGGCCGCGGTTGCCTGGCGCGGGGCATTGGCAACCTTCTTTGGCGCGACGAAGGGCGGCGGCGACACTTCAAACGTGACGCAGTAGTCCATCGACGCTTCTTCGAACTCCTTCTCCTGGTTCAGCAGGCGCAGCAGTTCGAGGTAGAGCAGCCACGGCGCTTCGCCGCCATCGCGGTTGCCGATGGTCAGGATGTCGCGCACCTGTTCTGCCAGCTCGGCAGCGCCGACCACGATCAGATCACGGTCGCTGGCCTGGACCTTCTTCAGGGCCGCCAGCAGCAGGGCACAGCCGTCCGGGTCGACACCGTTGACGCGCGAGAAGTCCAGCCGCAGCGGCTGCTTCTGGTCCATGCTGTCGAGCCGTTCCAGCTGCGGTGCCAGCGAGGCGTTCAGCACGCCGGCCAGGCCCAGGGTCGGGGTCACGCCGGAGTAGCCGCGCATCACCTCCGGCGTCTTGCTGTCGGCGCTGGCAGGCGATATCCAGGACGGCGGCGAGGTTTCATACTGGCTGGCGTAGTCGATCGAGACGTTCTCGAACGATTCCTGGCGGCCCAGTACCTGGTAGAGGTCGAACAGCATCCACCACACGGTGCGGTCCTGCGCCGAGTCCGGCAGGCTGCCCAGCAGCATTTGCTCGGCCACTTCGGCCTGGCCGTTGGAATACAGGATGGCGATCTCTTCCACGATCGGCGCGCTCTCGGCGGCCGCCGCTTCGAGCGGCATATCCTCGTCACCCAGCAGTTCGGTGGTGTATTGGTCCAGCAGGGGCAAGGTCGCGCCGTCGTTGGCTGCGGCAGTGGCTGGCTGCAGCGGACGCGGCTTGCGGGCCCAGGCTGGTTCCGGTTCATTAAAGATGTCAGCCGCCATCGCCGCCTCGATGGCGTCGATTTTCATGGCGGTGGCACGTGCGATTTCGCGTTGCAGGTCCGACTGTTGCGCGCGTTGACGCTCCAGTTCGCTGTTCGCGGCCAGGCGTGCAGCGTCCGCATCGTCATTTTCGACGGCGCTTTCGTCAACCTTGCCTTTTTTAAAAATGGAGAACAGTCCCATAGGATCACTAGTGTAGCCCAATGGAAAATTATAAGGGCGTACCGTACGTGTAAAGAAAAGAAAAAAGCACGCCTTAGCGTGCCTTTTTCTCGATTTGTGACCGATCAGTCGCCGTAAAGCTTCTGTTTCAGCTCGCGGCGCTGCTGCGCTTCCAGCGACAGGGTAGCCGTGGGACGTGCGATCAGGCGGGGAATGCCAATCGGTTCGCCGGTTTCCTCGCAATAACCGTAGTCGTTATTGTCGATGGCTGCGATCGATTGCTGTACTTTCTTCAGCAGTTTGCGTTCGCGGTCACGGGTACGCAGTTCCAGTGCGTGCTCTTCTTCGATGGTGGCGCGGTCGGCGGGATCCGGCACCAGCACGGTTTCGCGCAGGTGTTCGGTGGTTTCGCCAGCGTTTTTCAGCAATTCTTTTTCAAGGTTTTGCAGCTTATTCTTGAAAAACGCCATCTGTGCCGGGTTCATATAGTCCTTTTCGCCCATCTTCAGAATTTCTTCTTCAGTGAGCAGGACGTCCGCGGCGGGGGTCGATTTATTTGCTTTTGTCATGACTTCGCTTACCTTCGATACGACGGAGTTTTCAAATTTCTGCTTGGGTGGCGTCAAAAAAAACGCCTTAGTTTATACCAAACATTGTTCAAGGCCAGTAATAAAGATGTCTTTTGGGAGATTTTTGCCAATAAACACCATTTTGCTTGCCCGTGTCTCGTTTTCGCCCCATTTGGCCCCCAGGTCGCTGCCCATCATCTGGTGCACGCCCTGGAACACTACTTTCCTTTCTGCGCCCTGCATCAACAATACGCCTTTGTAACGCAACATGCGAGGACCGTACACATCAACGAGACCGCCCAGGAATTCGTCCAGTTTGGCCGGGTCGAACGGGCGTTCGCTTTTGAAGACGAAGGCCGCGATATCGTCGCTGTGATGGGCGTGGTGGTGGTCGTGGCTGTGGTCGTGGCCGCAGTGCTCGTCGTGCACGTGGCCGTGTTCGTGGTCGTGATCGCCATGCTCGTGGCCGTGCTCGTCCTGTGCCAGGAAGTCGGGATCGATTTCCAGTTTTTCGTTCAGGTTGAAGCCGCGCAGGTCCAGTACTTCGGTCAGCGGCGCCTTGCCGAAATCGGAGCGGCTGATCGGCGCACGCGGGTTGATGCGCTTCAAGCGGGCGCTCAGCGCCTCGACAGCGGCGGCATCGACCAGGTCGGTCTTGGACAGCAGGATCTTGTCGGCAAAGCCGACCTGGCGTTGCGCCTCTTCGTGCTCGTCCAGTTGCTGCATGGCGTGGCGCGCATCGACCACCGTGACCACGGCGTCGAGCAGGTAGTTAGCGCCCACTTCTTCGTCCATGAAGAAAGTCTGGGCCACTGGGCCGGGATTTGCCAGGCCGGTGGTCTCAATCACCACGCGGTCGAAGGCAATTTCGCCGGCAGCGCGGCGCCTGGCCAAATCGCTCAGGCCGACAATCAGGTCGCCGCGCACGGTGCAGCAGATGCAGCCGTTATTCATCTCCACGATTTGCTCGCGCGCTTCCTGCACCAGGATTTCGTTGTCGATATTCTCCTGGCCGAATTCGTTTTCGATCACGGCGATCTTCATGCCATGCTCTTCGCGCAAGATGCGGTTCAGCAGCGTGGTTTTGCCGGCGCCAAGAAAGCCGGTCAGGATGGTGGTTGGGATCAGTGCCATAGTGGTACCAGAAGCATTTGGAATCGGTCGATTATGCCGGAATTCTGGAAATGCTGGCAAATGGGCAAACTTGAGCAGGATCAAGTTCCCGGCTATTTAATTTTAGCCCGTGGATGGGCCTTGTCATAGACCAGCGCCAGGTGCTGGAAATCAAGGGCGGTGTAGACCTGGGTCGACGTAATGCTGGCGTGCCCCAGCATCTCCTGCACCGCGCGCAGGTCGCCCGAAGACTGCAGCACGTGCGAGGCAAACGAGTGGCGCAGCATGTGCGGGTGCACGGCGACCGGCGCCCCGGCCTGGATGCCGTGCGCCTTCAGCCGCAGCTGCACCACGCGCGGCGAGACCCGCCTGGCGCGCTCGTTGAGGAAGAGGGCGCTGCTGCCGTCAGACGGCGCCGGACGTACCGCCAGCCAGGCATGCAGCGCATCGAGGGCGGCGCTGCCGACCGGCACGCGGCGCATCTTGCTGCCCTTGCCGGTCACCACCACTTCCGCATTATCCAGTTCCAGCCAGCCCAGCGAGGCCGGCTGGCCGTCGCCGGCCTTGCGGAACTCGCGGTCCAGGCTGGCCAGTTCGGAGACCCGCAGGCCGCTCGAATACAGCAGCTCGAACATGGCGCGGTTGCACAGGCGGGCCGGCTCGCCATCGCCGGCGCTGGGCGTGGCCGGTGCCACCAGCTGCACCGCATCGTCGACCGACAGGGCCTTGGGCAGGGTCTTGGCGCGCTTGGGCGCGCGCACGCCTTCCACCGGGTTCGAGGAAAGCGTGCTGTGCCGGCCAAGCCAGGCAAAGAAGCCGCGCCAGCCGGACAGCTTGCGGGCAATGCTGCGCGCATCCAGGCCGCGGCCATGCAGCTGGGCCGCGTAGCGGCGGATATCGAAGTGGGTCAGGCTGTCCCAGGCTTTGCCCTCGGACAGGGCGGCCAGCTCGCGCAGGTCGCGGCCATAGGCGGCGACCGTATGCGCTGACAGCTTGCGCTGGGTAGCCAGGTGGGCCAGGTAGGCGTCGGCCTGTTCCAGCTTGGCGGCGCCTATCATGGCATCACGCGAGCAGCGGAGCCAGTGCTACGCTGGCGGTTTCGCCGATGTGGACCAGGAAGTCGGTCGCCATCAGGGAAGTGAAGCGCTCCGGGTCGGGCGAGCCCATGATCAGCAGGCCGAAGGCGGGGCCTTTGCCGCCCGGCTTGCGCAGCGGCAGGATCACGGTGGACTTGACCTGCTGCGCGTCGTCCAGCCAGCGCACGGCTTCGAAATCGTTATTGCTGCCGCAGTAGGGCGCCATCAGGCTGTTGGCAAACAGGCGGGCATCTTCCGAGACATCGCTGGCGAACCACTCGCCGGCAAATTCGCCGGCCACATTGAACAGGCGCAGCGTGGCGGCCGGAACGTTGAAGCTTTCGACCAGGCCTTGCGCCACGGCGTGCGGCACGTCGCCGTCGGCGCGCACTTGCAGGATGGCCTGGTTCCAGCTGTGGAAGCGGTTGGCGATGGCGGCGTTGGCTTCGGCATGGCGGGTCAGGTCGGCCATGCGCAATTCCAGCGCCTTATATTTGTCGCGCATGACTTCCATCTGGCGTTCCTGCAGCGAAACCGCGCGCCCGGTCAGCGGGCTGGACAGCCTGACGTCGCCAAGGAGGTTGGCGTGTTCTTCGAAGAAGTGGGGATGGTCGGCCAGGTACTGCGCGACGATTGCGGAATCCAGGGAGTCGGTCATTGTTGATGTCACATCAAATGTTGCAGGCGTGGACATTTTAACCGAAGGGGCGAAGGCTTGGGGCGGGTCAGGCCCGTGGCCCGACCCTGGTTTACCGCTTTTAGAAGTTGTGGTGGATCCCCAGCGCGTAATGGTTCTGGCTGGTGTCCACGATCGCAGTCGATACCAGCGGCAGCTTCTTCTGCGACAGGTCCAGGTACAGGTAAGTACGCGGCGACAGGTTGTATTCATAGCCGACCGAGAACTGCCTGGTCTTCAGCTGGCCATCGGGATCCTTCTGGCCATAGCCGATCAGGAATTTGCCCGGACCCACGTTGTAGTTGGCGCCCAGCATCCAGGACGTGATGCCGTCGTTGCTCGCCAGGATGTGGCCCAGGTCCTGCTTGCCGTAGCTGGCCATCAGCTTCAGTTCCGGGATCGGACGGTAGTAGGCGCCGATCGAATGCCATTTGACCTCGGTCGCATTGCGTTCGGTACCGGCATAGATCGCCCACTGCGGTGCCGTGCCCGGCGCCATATACGTCGCGCTGACCGAGTACGGGTAGGCGCCTGCCAGCGAGCCGACCGGATATTGCGGCGCGGCAGGGGTGCCGCGGCCCACGATGGCAGTCGGCAGGCCATTGTTTTCCTTGCTGGCGATGTTCACGTTCAGCTGGAAGCCATTCCACACCGGCGTGTTGTACCAGATCGCGTTGGAGAAACGGTTGCCGGAGTTGCCGGCCGTGCCCAGTGGATCGGAGCCGCTGCCCGACTGCGAGCTGCGGTAGCCGGACACCATGATGTCGGTCTGGAAGCCGGCCTGGTTCGGCATGCCGGACCAGGGCTCGAACTGGGTGCTGGTTTCCTGCAGCGAGGTCAGGGCGCGGCCGGCGCGGATGGTACCGAAGCCGCCTTGCAGGCCGACGCGGCTCTGGCCCTGGAACAGTGGGCGCGAGGCGTTGTTGGGGCCGAGTTCGCCGGAACCGGTATCGGACTCGAAGCGGATCTCCAGGTGGAACAGGGCCTTCAGGCCGCTGCCCAGGTCTTCCACGCCGCGAAAGCCCAGTTTGTTGTTGTCGCGCTTGGCTTCCTGGATGGCGCTGTTCGCCGTATGGGTGGTGCGGGTAATGCCGGCATCCAGCGTGCCATAAATGGTGACGGAGGATTGTGCAAAGGCGGCACTGCTGAAGGCGCCCATCAAGGCCAGGGCCAATAACGATTTCTTCATGTGTTCTTCCTTTTTATGAGTCAAACCGGGTATAGGGATGGCTATACGATAAGTGCAGATAGCGCCGCATCCCGGCTGATTGGTCATTTACCTGCACGAAAAAGGGTCAAAACCGGCCGCCGGTGTTGTATTTTTGAAACGCTTGCCAGCCTGTTCATTTAGTGAAAGACCTGTAAGGAAGCCGAAAGCTAGGGCTGTCACATTTGTCACATATCAAAAAGTCCGGGAGTCATGCGCCACCACCGGGTGGTGCGGCTACACTGGACATGCAGCTTATTCCTTGGAACCGGATACATCGATGGCAAATCGAGACGAGCTGGTGATTATCAGGGGAGCGCGGTCAGGAGACGCCGCAGCCCAGCTAGCGCTAGGCAAGCTCTACCTATTTGGCGGGGCCAGCCTGCCACAAAACATGCCGACGGCCTTGCATTGGCTATGCCGCGCTGCGACCCAGGGTGTGGCGGAAGCCTGGCAACTGATCGGCGCCAATATTCCATTTGAAGTGGCGCAGCCTGCGCGGGCCCAGGCACTGGAGTGGTTCGTGCGCGCCGCGCAGGACGGCATTCCGGCGGCGGTACGGGTGCTGGCGCAGCTACGGCGCGTCGATCCAGCGCCGGCGGCGGCGGGACAGTCACGCCAGGCCGCTTTGCCGGCGGCAGCGCAGCGCGCGCTGCCGAACCCTGAGGTGCCGGCCAGTGCGCCGGAAGCCTGGCGGGCACTGGAGGCGGAGCAGGATGCCGACCAGCAGGAGCTGCTGCGCCTGCGCGCCCTGGCAGCCCAGGGCGGCGACCGCGATGCCCAGCTGGCGCTGGGCCTGCACCTGGCGCGCATGAACAGCGAAGGCGACCGGGTGGAATCGAGTAGCGGCACGGTCAACTTCAAGCGTGCCTTGCGCTGGCTGGCGCAGGCGGGCGAGCAAGGCCTGGCCGACGCCTGGTTTGCCATGTCGCGCATCTATATCCGCCCCGAATTCTCCCAGCGCAGTGCGAGCGAAGCGCAAGCCTGCCTGGAGCGCGCGGCGGACATGGGGCATAGCGGGGCGCAGCTTGAATGCGGCATCCACGCCTGGCGCGCACGCCGCGGCGCCGAGGACAATGACGTGCGGGCGGTGTTCTGGCTGCAGAAGGCGGCGGCCCAGGGCAGTGCCGAAGCGCTGCAGGCGCTGGAGCGGATTGCACCAGCACCGCCGCCGACGAGCTGGGCCGATCCCTTGCTGCCCTTGCTGACGCGTGAAATCCTCAGCAGCCAGCCCTTGCTGGCGGCGCGCATCGAGCTGGCGGCATTGTTCCGCCTGACGCGCGCCGAGGCTTTGCTATTGGATGTGAAGTCAGCCGACCAGGGGCATTGCCTGGTGGTCGATATCCGCGCCAGCTATGGCCGCAGCAAGCGCCGCCTGGTGCTGGTGCGCACCGCGGCGGAGCGGCAGAAGCTGGACCGCATCGTGCGCCTGTTCGAGCAGGTCGATACGGATGTGGAGGGGAATTACCGGCAGCGCCTGTACCGGCTTAAGAGCTGGCTGGGGGCTGACATGATGGCGGCTGCCTGAAAAGCGGCAGAGCGGGGGCCGGCCCCCGCTCCGCCGGTTCTAGATCGTGATCTCGCCCTCAAAGACTGTCACCGCCGGCCCGGTCAGGTAGACCGGCTGCCCTTCACCTGCCCAGGCAATCGACAGCTGCCCGCCGCGCGCATCGACGCGCACCGGCGAATCCAGCAAGCCGCGGCGGATGCCCGCCACCACTGCCGCGCAGGCGCCCGTGCCGCAAGCCAGCGTTTCGCCGGCGCCGCGCTCAAACACGCGCAGTTTCACGTGCTGCCGGTCCACCATCTGCATGAAGCCGGCATTGACCCGCTTCGGGAAGCGCGGATGGTGCTCGATCAGCGGCCCCACCAGCTCTACCGGAGCGCTATCCACGTCGGCCACCACCTGCACCGCGTGTGGGTTGCCCATCGACACCACCGACACCTGCACCGACTCGCGCTGGCCACCCAGTTCCAGCACCAGCGGCCACAGGGTTTCACGGCCTTCCGGCTGCCCCTGCAGGCCCTCCGCATCGAATGGCACCTGCGCCGGATCCAGGACCGGCGCGCCCATGTCGACAGTAATGCTGCCGTCGTCCTCCAGGCGCGGCGAAATAATGCCGGCCAGGGTTTCCACCGTGATCTTGCGTGCCGAAGTCAGGCCCTTTTCGACCACGAACTTGACGAAGGCGCGCGAGCCGTTGCCGCACTGTTCCACTTCACCGCCATCGTTGTTGTAGATGCGGTAACGGAAATCGCAGCCCGGCACGCTCGACTTTTCCACCACCAGCATCTGGTCCGCACCCACGCCGAAACGGCGGTCGGCCAGTGCCTGCCACTGGGCCGGGCTGAAATCGATCTGCTGGTTAATGGCGTCAATGACCACGAAATCATTGCCGGCGCCGTGCATCTTGGTGAATTTGAGTTTCATCGTTTCTTCGAATAGAAGGAAGGCTGGCCTTGCGGGCGGGTCTTGAAGCGTTTGTGGGTCCAGAAGTATTCGGCAGGCGCTTCTCTGACGCGTTCTTCAATAAATTCATTCATGCGGCGCGTTGCCTCGACCATATCGGGCCCCGGGTAATTCTCCCACACCGGATAGAACTTCACACGGTAGCCTTGGTAATTGGGCAGGAAGGTGGCGATCACCGGCATCACCTGGCCGCCGGTAGCGGCGGCGATGCGCGCGGTAGCAGTCAGGGTGGCGGCCGGTACGCCGAAAAAGGGCACGAATTCGGCATCCTTGTCGCCGAAGTCCATGTCCGGCAGCATAAAGTAGGGCAGCTTTTCTTTCAACGCGCGCAGGATGGGCTTGATGCCATCCTGGCGGGTGAACAGCCTGACCGGCTTGAAACGCGCGCGGCCGGCGCGCAGCACTTCATCGAAAACCTTGTTCTTTTGCGCGACGTACATCGACGATGCCGACGCTTCCATGGCGATCGAAGCGCCGCCCACGTCCAGGCAGACAAAATGCGGGCACAACAGGATGGTCGGCTTTCCCGTCATTTCGGCAACCGGCACCAGGCCGGGCGCCATGCCGGCGCTGGTCTCGACCCTGATCAGCCTGCGCAGCCGTTGTTCCGATGCCCACCACAGGATCGAGCGCTCCAGCACGCTGCGCGAGTAAGCCTGGAAATGCTGGCGCGCGATGCGGCGGCGCTGCCCTTCCGTCAATTCCGGCATGGTCAGGCGCAGGTTGGTCAGCGCGATTTCGCGGCGCGGGCCCATCACGATAAACAGCAGGTTGCCGACCGCCTTGCCGAGCCGGCCCAGCAGCGGCAGCGGCAGCCAGTGCAGCAGCCACATCATCCCAAGCAGGAGCCTCATGCCGATGCCTCCTGCGCTGCGGCGCCCGGGCCGGCCACGCCGGCCGGCACCTTGTAGCGGTTGTAGCTCCAGTAGTACTGGGCCGGGCAGCGCGCGATCAGCTTTTCCATTTCGGCGTTGATGGCGCGCGCCTGGGCTGCGGCATCGCCTTCCAGCGAGCCCTCGAACGGAACGAAGCGCACCACATAGCCTTTGCCGCCGGGCAGGCGCTCGGCGTAGACGATCAGGATCACCGCATCGCCCAGCTGCGCCATCTTGGCCGGCAGCGTCATGGTGTAGGCAGTGCGGCCGAAGAAGTCGGCCCATACGCCCTCGCCTTCCTGCGGCACCTGGTCGGGCAGCAGGCCGATCGGCTGGCCTTTTTTGAGGAACTTGGCCAGCATGCGCACGCCGCTCATATTCGCTGGCGCCAACAACAGGTTCTCGCGGGCACGGGCGCCTTCGATCAGCGGCTTCATCGCTTCCTTGCGCGGCGGGCGGTACATCACCATCAGCTCGGTGCGGTGGGCGATTTGCTGCGCAGTGATCTCAAAGCAGCCCAGGTGCGGGGTCAGGAACACAATCCCCTTGCCGGCATCCAGGTACTGCTGCACCAGGTCCCAGTTTTCCACGGTGGCGCGGCCGCTCACGCGCTGCGGGTCGGCGCACCAGATGAAAGGCAGTTCGGCAATGGCCTTGCCGGCCTCGCCGACGGCGCTGCCGAGGTGGCCGGAAAAACCGGCCTGGGCCAGGTTGGCGCGCATGCGCCGCCGGTAAGAAGGGGAAAGCAGGTAGACCAGCCAGCCCAGACCTACGCCCAGGGCGTGCAATACCGGCAAGGGAAAGATCGAGAAGAAGCGGAATATTCTTAACAGCATTTCTTAATTTACAAGAGCATTTTTACGTTGCTCTGCACAAAAATTTTTTAAGAAGCGTAAAATACCACGTTGCAGTAGCCGCTGAGTTAACAGACAACTTGCGAGGCGGGATACAAACTTCGCTAAAGCGTCGCAAGCTTTATTGGTTTTGCGACAATGTTATTTTGAACCAAAGCTAGGAGCTTGCGATGTCCAACGATTTTCTGTTTACCTCCGAATCCGTTTCGGAAGGCCACCCGGACAAGGTAGCCGACCAGATTTCCGACGCGATTCTGGATGCCATCCTGACCCAGGACCCGCGCGCCCGCGTTGCCGCGGAAACGCTGTGCAATACCGGCCTGGTGGTGCTGGCAGGTGAAATCACCACCCACGCCAACGTGGATTATATTCAAGTAGCCCGCGATACCATCAAGCGTATCGGCTACGACAACACCGAATACGGTATCGACTACAAGGGCTGCGCCGTGCTGGTTGCTTACGACAAGCAATCGCCGGATATCGCCCAGGGCGTCGACGAAGGTGCGGGTATCGACCTGGACCAGGGTGCCGGCGACCAGGGCCTGATGTTCGGCTACGCCTGCGACGAAACCCCGGAACTGATGCCAGCGCCGATCTACTACTCGCACCGCCTGGTCGAGCGCCAGTCGCAGCTGCGCAAGGATGGCCGCCTGCCATGGCTGCGTCCAGACGCGAAATCGCAGGTAACCCTGCGCTACGTCGGCGGCCGCCCGGTAGCGGTGGACACCGTCGTGCTGTCGACCCAGCACGCGCCGGAAATGAGCCACTCGCAAATCCAGGAAGCCGTGATCGAAGAGATCATCAAGCCGGTGCTGCCGACCGAGTGGATCAAGGACACCAAGTTCCTGGTCAACCCGACCGGCCGTTTCGTCATCGGCGGCCCGCAGGGCGACTGCGGCCTGACCGGCCGCAAGATCATCGTCGACACCTACGGCGGCGCAGCCCCGCACGGCGGCGGCGCGTTCTCCGGCAAGGATCCATCGAAAGTCGACCGTTCCGCTGCCTACGCAGCCCGCTACGTGGCCAAGAACGTGGTGGCTGCCGGCCTGGCCCGCCAGTGCCAGGTGCAGGTATCGTACGCGATCGGCGTGGCACGCCCGATCAACATCACCGTGTACACCGAAGGCACCGGCGTGATCTCCGACGAAAAGATCGCACAGCTGGTGCAGGAACACTTCGACCTGCGCCCGAAAGGCATCGTGCAGATGCTGGACCTGCTGCGCCCGATCTACACCAAGACCGCCGCCTACGGCCACTTCGGCCGCGAAGAGCCGGAGTTCAGCTGGGAGCGTACCGACAAGGCCGCGATCCTGCGCGCCGCCGCCGGCTTGTAATTGAAAAGTCGGGGTCAGCTCCGGCAATCGGACATTTTGCTGCGCAAAATGTCCGATTGCCGGAGCTGACCCCGACTTCTTTGATACAATCCCCATTCTCCGAGGAGCGCTGCGACCAGCAAGCCTGGCCAGGCTCGGAACATCAACACCGCGCTCACGTTACTTTTTTCAACACACTGAAAGGAGGGCGTGATGAACGCCGTACTCAAAGATTCCCAAGACTACATCATCGCTGACATCGGCCTGGCCGCATGGGGCGAAAAAGAAATCAAGATCGCCGAAACGGAAATGCCTGGCCTGATGGCAATCCGTGAAGAATTCGCCGCTGCGCAGCCGCTGAAAGGCGCCCGCATCACCGGCTCGCTGCACATGACCATCCAGACCGCAGTGCTGATCCGCACCCTGGAAGCATTGGGCGCGCAAGTGCGCTGGGCCTCCTGCAACATCTACTCGACCCAGGACCACGCCGCAGCCGCTATCGCAGCCGTCGGCACCCCGGTGTTCGCGGTCAAAGGCGAAACCCTGGCCGACTACTGGGACTACACCCACCGCATCTTCGAATGGCCAGGTGAAGGCGTGTACTCCAACATGATCCTGGACGACGGCGGCGATGCAACCCTGCTGCTGCACCTGGGCGCCCGCGCTGAAAAAGACATCTCCGTGCTGAACAACCCGGGCTCGGAAGAGGAAATCTGCCTGTTCAACTCCATCAAGGCCCACCTGGCCAAGGATGCGACCTGGTACTCCAAACGCCTGCCGGCAATCCTGGGCGTGACCGAAGAAACCACCACCGGCGTGCACCGCCTGTACCAGATGCACAAGGAAGGCAAGCTGGCTTTCCCTGCCATCAACGTGAACGACTCCGTCACCAAGTCCAAGTTCGACAACCTGTACGGCTGCCGCGAGTCCCTGGTGGACGGCATCAAGCGCGCGACCGACGTGATGGTGGCCGGTAAGGTCGCCGTGATCGCCGGCTACGGCGACGTGGGCAAGGGTTCCGCGCAAGCCATGCGCGCCCTGTCGGCGCAAGTGTGGGTGACCGAGATCGACCCGATCTGCGCCCTGCAGGCTGCAATGGAAGGCTACCGCGTGGTGACCATGGATTACGCCGCTGAACACGGCGACATCTTCGTGACCTGCACCGGCAACTACCACATCCTGACCGAAGCGCACATGCTGAAGATGAAGGACCAGGCCATCGTCTGCAACATCGGCCACTTCGACAACGAGATCGATGTCGCTTCCCTCAAGAAGTACCAGTGGGAGAACATCAAGCCGCAGGTGGACCACGTGATCTTCCCTGACGGTAAGCGCATCATCCTGCTGGCCGAAGGCCGCCTGGTGAACCTGGGCTGCGGCACCGGCCACCCTTCGTATGTGATGTCGTCCTCGTTCGCCAACCAGACCATCGCCCAGATCGAACTGTTCGCCAACACCAAGGCTTACCCGGTCGGCGTGTACACCCTGCCCAAGCACCTGGACGAAAAAGTCGCGCGCCTGCAGCTGAAGAAGCTGAATGCGCAGCTGACCACCCTGACCGACGAGCAGGCAGCGTACATCAATGTGAAGGTCGAAGGCCCGTACAAGCCTGAACACTACCGTTACTAAGCAGTCCCTTGCCCTGCCGCCCGCGCGGGCGGCAGGGCCCAAGTTTGCCAAGGTTACTCATTATGCGTTTGGTCCTCACCTGGATAATCAATGCCGCCGCCCTGTTCGCGGTGCCTTACCTCATGCATTCCGTCAGTGTCACAAGCATTGGCGCCGCTTTGGTTGCTGCCCTCCTGCTTGGCCTGGTCAACACCCTGGTGCGCCCCGTATTGCTGCTGCTGACATTGCCGGTGACGGTGCTGTCGCTTGGCCTGTTCATCTTCATTATCAACGGCTTCATGTTCTGGCTGGTGGCGAAAATGGTGGACGGCTTCCACGTGGACAGCTTCTGGTCAGCCATTGGCGGCGCTCTGCTGTACAGCGTGATTTCCTGGGCCTTGTCTACCCTCCTGTTGAAAGACAATGATGGCTAACCATAATTTCAGTATCGAGTTCTTCCCGCCGAAAACGGCGGAAGGGACGGAAAAGCTGCGCCTCGTGCGCGCCAAACTGTCCGAGCTGCATCCCAAGTATTTTTCCGTGACCTTCGGCGCCGGCGGTTCGACCCAGCAGGGCACCCTGGACACGGTGCTCGAGATCATGGCGGCCGGCGAAGAGGCCGCGCCGCACCTGTCTTGCATCGGCGGCACGCGCGAATCGATCCGCACCATCCTGCAGCAGTACAAAGCGCACGGCATCAAGCGCCTGGTGGCGCTGCGCGGCGACCTGCCTTCCGGTTACGGCATGTCGGGCGAGTTCCGCTACGCCAATGAGCTGGTCGAATTCGTGCGCGCTGAAACGGGCGACTGGTTCCATATCGAAGTGGCGGCCTATCCGGAGGTGCACCCGCAGGCACGCTCGCCGCAGGACGATATGCAGGCCTTCGTGCGCAAGGTCAATGCCGGCGCCGATGCCGCCATCACCCAGTACTTCTACAACGCCGACGCCTACTTCCATTTCGTCGACGCGGCGCAGAAGGCGGGCGTGAATGTGCCTGTCGTGGCCGGCATCATGCCGATCACGAATTACACGCAATTGATGCGCTTCTCGGATATGTGCGGTGCCGAGATTCCGCGCTGGGTGCGCTTGAAACTGGCATCGTTCGGCGACGATTCGGCCTCGATCAAGGCGTTTGGCCTGGACGTGGTATCGGACCTGTGCGAACGCCTGCTGGCCGGCGGCGCGCCGGGCCTGCATTTCTATTCGATGAACCAGGCCGTCGCCACGACGGCCCTGTGGAGCCGCCTGGTCAGTCCTCAGTGAGGATGCGGTCGAGCGCCACATCGTGGCCATCGCTGCCGAAATCGGCAGCGAGGCAGCGATAGGCCACCCCCACGGTGGCCGGGCGCGGTTCGCGCGCCAGTGTGCGGTCGTAGAAGCCGCCGCCATATCCCAGGCGGTAGCCCTGCGCGTTATAGCCCAGGCAGGGTATCAGTAAAGCCGGCGGGTATTCCTGCACCAGGCGCAGCGTGGCCGGCACGGCCACTCCCATCGCATCCTTCACCATCGGCTCGCCGATAGTCCATTTCGCGAACGCCAGCGGCGCATCCTTTTCCAGCACCACCGGCAGCAGCAGTTCCACGCCCAGTTGCGCCAGTTCCACGTAACAGGCATGCAAGTCTGGCTCATCGCGCAGCGGCCAGTACACCCCTAGTGCACCGATGCCGGATTCGCGCCACCACTGGACCACTTTCGCACCAATTTCCTTGTCCCACTGCGCCCGCGTTTCCGCTGCCAGCGTGCGGCGCGCCGCCAGCATCATCTGGCGCAGTTCCGCCTTGCCGGATGCTGGCTGGCCGTCGCCGTTGCGTGGTATCCTAGTTGGGCTGGTCATATCGTGAATTACCTTGAGAGTCGTACATTGATTTCCACCTCGAAACGGATAGCCGGCGCACTGATGGTTGCAGCATGCGCCGCCGCGCCGCTGGCCTTGGCGCAGGATAACGCAAGCGACAGCCGCAAGGAAGATGATGCCTTCCTCCTGCTGCGCGATTCGGTACGGCGCGACGACGCCGCCAAGGCCGAGTTTTACGCCTCCCGCCTGGCCGACTACTCGATTCCTTCCTACGTCGAATACTACCGCCTGAAAGCCCGCTTCAAGGAAGCCACCGATCCCGAAGTGCGCGCCTTCCTGGGCAAATACCAGGGCAGCGCCATCGCCGACCGCATGCGCAACGACTGGCTGCTGGAGCTGGGCCGCAAGCGCGAGTGGGCTACCTTCGACGAACAGTTTCCGCAGTTCGTGCTGCAGGACGATACCCAGGTCAAGTGCTACAACCTGTTGTCGCGTCTTTCCAAGGGCCAGAACGTCGCCGCCGATGCGCGCGCGCTGCTGGTCTATCCGCCGTACTACGGCGATGGCTGCGGCGCCCTGATCGCAGCGCTGGCGCAAACCGGCCAGTTCACCGAAGAGGACTTGTGGACGCAGGTGCGCCTGGCCGGCGAAACCAACTCCACCGGCCCGGCCAAGCGCATCGTGATGCTGCTGAATGGCTCGGACAAGAAAATGGCCCAGGCGGTGGACTTGCCGACGCTGGCGCTGGCCAAAGGCGCCGGCAGCACGCGCGCCGACCACGAGACCTTCCTGGTGGCGGTGGGCCGCGGCGCCCGCACCAGCATGAACCTGGCCCGGATGGCGCTGGAAAAGAATTCGCCGCAGCTGACGCCGCAGGAACGTGCCATCGGCTGGGCCAACCTGGCCCTGGTCTCGTCCTACTCATTCTCGCCTGACACGGCGGGCTACTGGGCCAGGTCGGCCGGTGCGCCACTGTCCAGCGACCAGGTGCAGTGGAAGACCCGCATCGCCCTGCGTGAGCGCGACTGGAAAACGGTGCGGGCCACCATCGCCGCCATGCCGCCGTCGTTGCGCAAGGACCCGGCCTGGATCTACTGGAACGCGCGGGCCATCGCCGCCGAAGCGGGCAGCAACACGCCGGAAGTGCTGGCGGCCTACCGCAGCATTGCCGACCAGTCCAGCTATTACGGCATCCTGGCCGGCGAAGAACTGGGCCAGCTGGTCACCATTCCCGCCCCCGGCGCGGCGCCGACGCCAGCAGAAATGGCAGCGATCTCCACCAATCCTGGGCTGCAGCGCGCGCTGAAGTTTTTCGAAATGCGCCTGCGCTTTGAAGGCACGCGCGAATGGAACTGGGAAACGCGCAGCCTGAACGAGCGCCAGCTGATCGCCGCCGCCGAATTCGCGCGCGAGAAGCACGTGCTGGACCGCATGGTGTACACCTCCGAGAAAACGCGGGTGCAGGCCGACTACACGCACCGCTACCCGGTGCCGCATGACGACATCATGCAGCCGACCACCAATACCCTGGGCCTGGACCGCGCCTGGGTGTATGGCCTGATCCGCCAGGAATCGCGCTTCGTGATGGATGCGCAGTCCTCGGCCGGCGCCTCGGGCCTGATGCAGGTGATGCCTTCCACCGGCCGCTGGGTGGCGCGCAAGATCGGCCTGACCGACTTCGTGCAGGGCATGCTGACCGACGTCAAGACCAACATCCTGCTGGGCGCGAACTACATGAACATGGTGCTGGGCAGCATGGACGGCTCGCAGGTGCTGGCCACCGCCGCCTACAACGCCGGCCCTGGCCGCCTGCGTTCCTGGCGCACGCAGTTGACCAAGCCGATGGACAGCACCATCTTCATCGAATCGATTCCGTTCGTGGAAACGCGCGGCTACGTGAAAAACGTGATGGTCAACGCCACTTATTATGCCGCGCTGTTTGAAGGCCGGCCGCAATCGCTGAAGGCGCGCCTGGGCGGCACCGTCTCGCCAAAGGGCTACAGCGAACAGGAACAACAGGAAGCCGCCTACGGCGGCCGTTAATTTGCCCACTGGGAGATCAGAGGAAACATGCACACCACAGAACTCGACCCGAAACTTGCCGAAACCCTGGCCGCAGCGCGTGAACCGGGACTGACCCTGATTATCGGCAACAAGAACTATTCCTCGTGGTCGATGCGCCCGTGGGTTGCGATGAAAGCCTTCAACATCCCGTTCACCGAAGTGCGCGTGCTGCTCGACCAGCCCGACACCTCGAACAACATCGCCAAGTACAGCGCAAGTGGCCGGGTACCGGTGCTGCTGGCCGGCGACATGGCGATCTGGGACAGCCTGGCCATCTGCGAATACCTGGCCGAGCAATTCCCCGACAAGCCTTTGTGGCCGCGCGACGTGGCAGCGCGTGCGCTGGCGCGCTCGGTCTGCGCCGAGATGCACAGCTCTTTCGGCAGCCTGCGCACCACGATGTCGATGAACATCAAGGGCAGCTACCCGGGCAAGGGCCGCACGCCGGCGACCCAGGCCGATATCGGCCGCATCAGCGAAATGTGGGAAGAGTGCCTGAGCCGCTTCGGCCACAACGAATACCTGTTCGGCGAGTTCTCGATAGCCGACGCCTTCTTCGCGCCGGTGGTGTGCCGCTTCAAGACCTACGGCGTGGTGCTGCCGCCGGCGTTGTCGGCCTACTGCGAGCGCATGCGCAGCCATCCGGCGGTCGACGCCTGGATTGCAGGCGCGCTCGCTGAAACCGAAGCCGCGCCACTGCACGACGCGGAGATGCCGGACGATTGATGGTGATGAAGACTTACGTGGTCGGCGGCGCGGTGCGCGATGAATTGCTTGGTTTGCCCGTCAAGGACCATGACCATGTGGTGGTAGGCGCCACGCCGGAAGAAATGGTAAAGGCCGGCTTCCGGCCGGTCGGCAAGGATTTCCCGGTATTCCTGCACCCGCAAACGCAGGAAGAATATGCGCTGGCGCGCACCGAGCGCAAAACGGCGCCCGGCTACAAGGGTTTCGTGTTCCACACTTCCAGCGACGTGACGCTGGAAGAAGACCTGGTGCGGCGCGACCTGACCATCAACGCCATTGCGCGCGGCGACGACGGCGTGCTGGTCGATCCCTACAACGGCCGGCAGGACATCAAGGACCGCATTTTCCGCCACGTGTCGGACGCATTCGCAGAAGACCCGGTGCGCATCCTGCGCCTGGCGCGTTTCGCCTCGCGCTATCCGGATTTCCGCGTAGCGCCGGAAACCAATGCGCTGATGCAGCGCATGGTGGAGGAGGGCGAGGTCGATGCGCTGGTGCCCGAACGGGTATGGCAGGAAATCGCACGCGGCCTGATGGAGCAGAAGCCTTCGCGCATGCTGGAAGCGCTGCGCGACTGCGGCGCACTGTCGCACATCATCCCCGAGATCGGCGACGGCTTCGCCGTGGCGCCGGTGGTCGACCGCGCCGCCGAGGCGGATGTCGAGTTGCCAGTGCGCTTTGCCGCGCTGACGCTTGCGCTCGAAGTGCCGCAGGTCGAGCAGGCCGGCAAGCGCCTGAAAGTGCCGACCGAATGCCGCGACCTGGCAGTCATGGCCGCGCGCGAGCGCGGCAGCGTGGAAAACGCGCAGGAGCTGGACCCCGCCGCCCTGGTCAGCCTGTTCGAGCGCTGCGACGGTTTCCGCAAACCGGCGCGTTTCGCGCAGATGGTGGCCGCTGTGGAATGCGCCGGCCGCGCCCCGCCTGCCCGGCGCGAACTGCTGGCCAAGGCACTCGACGCAGCGCGCGCGGTCAACGCCGGCGAGATCGCCCAGCGCTCGGCGGCTGCGCCGCAGGAGATTCCCGGGCTGGTGCGCGCGGCCCGCGTGCAAGCGGTGAGCGAGACGTTCGGCGCCCAGGAGTGGCTCGATGACCAGCCTTAACTTTTTCCGCAATCCCCTGCGCGGCCTGTTCGGCGGCAAGGACCGGCCGACGGTGCCGGTCAAGGAGTTGCGCGAGCGCGACCGCCGCCGCATGCTCAAGCATTTCCTGGCGCTGGAGCGCCACGACCGGCTGCTGCGTTTCGGCACGCCGGTCAACGACGAACAGATCATGCGCTACGTGGGCAGCATCGATTTCGACCGCGACCTGATATTCGGGGTGTACAACCGCGTTTTCCAGCTGGTGGCGGTAGGCCACCTGGCCTTCGCCGACCGCGATGCCGACAAGCACAAGGCCACCGAGAAGGACCAGGTGGCGGAGTTTGGGGTGTCGGTCTCGAAGTCGGCGCGCGGCCTTGGCATCGGCTCCAGGCTGTTCGAACGCGCCAACATCGCCTGCCGCAACAGCGATGTCGACACCCTGTACATGCATTGCCTGTCGTCCAACGCGACGATGATCCATATCGCCAAAAAGGCCGGCATGGAAATCCACCGCGACTACGGCGAGGCCGATGCCTATCTCAAGCTCGGCCCGGCCGACCCGGCCAGCGTGCTGCAGGAAGCGATGGAAGAACAGCTCGCGTCATTCGATTACGCTTTGAAAGCCAACGTCCGCGCTGCCGCAAAACTGTTCGACAAGATCCCTGGGGTAAAATCGGACGAAAAGTAGAGGAGGCTTCCATGCCGTTCGCCCTGCGCAGCATTGCTTTAGCCGTTACCATGGCCGCACCGCTGGCGCAGGCGTCGGGTGCGCCCTTGAAGTTCTGCTTCGAAGACATCCCGCAGGCGCCCTGGACCATGCCGGATGGCACGGGACTGAATATCGAACTGCTGAAGCGCGCAGCCAGGATCACCGGCGACCAGATCAACTTTGTTCCCCGCCCATGGAAGCGCTGTGAAGAAGAGACCCGCACCGGCGTGATCGACGCCATGGTCGGCCCTTCCGACAACCCGCGCCGGCGCACCTACAGCCGGCCGCCGACCAAGGCCGATGGCTCGCAGGACCCGGAACGCGCCATGTACCGCGACCATGTCGACCTGTACCTGCGCGTGGACAGCGGAGCGAGCTGGGATGGCAAGACCCTGGTCAACCCGCGCAAGCTGGTGGTGGCGCAGCGCGGCTACTACATCGTGGATATGCTGCAGGCGCGCGGCCAGACGGTGATCGACACGCCCAAGACGGCGGAAGAGGGCTTGCGGCTGCTGGCCGCCGGCAGCGCCGATGTCGCCGTGCTGATGGGCCGCGATGCGGAAAACCTGCTGAAGGAAGACCCGCGCTACCAGGGCCGCGTGGTGCTGGCCAAGCAGCCCTTCGCCAGTTTCGACTTCCACCTGATGGTAGGGCGCAAGGTCTACGACAAGGAGCCCAAGCGCTTCGAAGCACTCTGGAGCGCCATCGCCAAGGTGCGCGCTACTGCGGACTACCAGCGCCTGGAGCAGTCGCTGGTGCGCCAGCATGAACACGACTGACCGCGGCCCGCATGAAATAGGCGAAAGCCAGCCCGCTCACATACATCAGCACACCGTACAGCGCTCCGGGCAAGGCGAAAGCATCCTGTTTCAGCACGCTGCTGCCGATCACCATGGCCAGGGTGCCGTTCTGGATGGCAGTCTCGATGCCAAGCGTGACCGATTGCTGGCGCGACAAGCGGGCCAGCCAGGCGGCCCCGAAGCCGCAGGCCAGCATGGTCACGTTCAGCGCCATCGCGAACGGCGCGAGGGTATGGAAGTTGTCGCGCAAGAGCACCCAGTTCTTCGCCACCGCTGCCATCACGATCAGGACGAACAGCACGGCAGCGATTTTGGTGCAGCTGCCTTCGATGCGCAGGCCCAGGGCAGGCTTCATATGGCGCAGCGACATGCCAATGGCAACTGGCAGGCCGAGCATCAGCACCATCTGCTTCATCATCGCGCCGACCGGCGCCTCGACCTTCTGGCCGCTGCCGGCAAAGTATTCCAGTGCGAAGGATACGATCAGCGGCAGCGTGAAGATGGTCAGCACGCTGGCCACGGCGGTAAAGCTCAGGGCCAGCGCCACGTCGCCGCGTGCGATGTAGGTGAGCAGGTTGGAGGTAGTGCCGGTAGGGCAGGCCGCCAGGATCATGAAGCCCACTGCGAAGGCGCCGCCGATACCCGTCGCCTGCAGCATGCCGAAGCAGGCCAGCGGCAGCAGCACGAAATGGCACAGGACACCGACCAGCAGCGCGCGCGGCTGCTTCACGATGCGGCCAAAGTCGGCGGGCGCCAGGCCCAGGCCAAGGGAAAACATGATGAACGCGAGTGCTGCGGGCAGCAGCACGGTTGAGACGATGTCTCCTTGCATGGCGGGGTCTCCTTTGCGCTCGCATGTGGCGAGCTTGTCATTGTCTTAATATTGACACGACCCGGGCAACGCCGGCAACTACCGCGCAAGCAAGGCGAAAGCGAGCAAGGCGATGATGCCCGCGCCCAGGACGGCCAGCACGTTCACGCTCCACTTGACCAGGCCATGCTGCGGCCTCCTTAGCCAGATGGCGCCTGCCACAGCGCCGGCGATGGCTGCCAGGACCTGGCCAGCTGCGATCACCAGCAGCATGGCTGCACCGAAGGCGGCGCCGGCATAGCCTGACGGCGCCGGACCGAATGCGAGGCTGATCGCCAGCAGCAGTAGCGGCAGGGCCAGCATGGCGGCAGCCAGACCGCCTTTGGCCGCGGCGAACCACAGGGGGGCTTTAACTTCGGTCTGCATCGGTCAGATCAGCGGCAAGGCGGTGGTGTCCTTGATGCGCTGCAGGGCGAAGGAAGACTTCACATCCAGCACGGCCGGATGGCGCAGCAGGGTCGCCATCATGAAGCGCGAGAAGTGGTCCATGTCTTCCACGTGCACGCGCAGCAGGTAGTCCATTTCGCCGGTCATGGCGTAGCAGGCCACCACTTCCGGCCATTGTTCGACCGCCACCGCGAAATCGGCGCGCGGCGAGGTGCCGGTGGGATTCACGCCGAGGGCGCGGGCGTTGCTGTGGGCGGCGGCGTCGCTGTGCTTTTCCAGGCGCACATTGACGTAGGCCAGCAGGCCCAGGCCGATCTTGTCCGGGTCCAGCAGCGCCACGTACTGGCGGATCACGCCTTCCTCTTCCAGGCGCTTGATGCGGCGCAGGCAGGGGGAAGGGGAAAGGTTGACTTGCTCTGCGACATCCTGGTTCGACAGCCGGCCATCCGTTTGCAAGATGGACAATATCTTGCGATCCGTTTTATCCAGCGCAATCTTGGTCATAAATTCCTCTTTCGCTCGGTGTTTTCGCAATATTATTGCTCAATCCAATCAATGTTGGGAAATGTTTGCAATTAAATGTCGCTTGCAGGGGACTATACTGTGCGCAATTCTAATAGGGAGACGCACCATGAAATTCACCCCCTGGGAAAACCCCATGAACACCGACGGCTTCGAGTTCGTCGAGTTCGCGGCACCCGATCCCAAAGCCCTGGGCAAGCTGTTCGAAAACATGGGCTTCACCGCGATCGCCCGCCACCGCCACAAGGACGTGACCCTGTACCGCCAGGGCGATATCAACTTCATCATCAATGCCGAGCAGGATTCGTTTGCCCAGCGCTTCGCCCGCCAGCACGGTCCGTCCGTGTGCGCCATCGCGATCCGCGTGGACGATGCGGCCTTCGCGTACAAGCGCGCGCTGGAATTGGGCGCGTGGGGTTTTGACAACAAAACCGGCCCGATGGAGCTGAATATCCCCGCCATCAAGGGCGTCGGCGACTCCCTGCTGTATCTGGTCGACCGCTGGCGCGGCAAGAATGCCGCGGATGGCAAGCCGACCGGCGCCATTGGCGACATCTCGATTTACGACGCGGACTTCGTGGCCATCCCGGGCGCCGAAGCCAACCCGGTCGGCAATGGCCTGACCTATATCGACCACCTGACCCACAACGTGCACCGTGGCCGCATGAAGGAGTGGGCTGACTTCTACGAGCGCCTGTTCAACTTCCGCGAAGTGCGCTACTTCGATATCGAAGGCAAGCTGACCGGCCTGAAGTCGAAGGCCATGACTTCGCCTTGCGGCAAGATCCGCATCCCGATCAATGAATCGTCGGACGACAAGTCGCAGATCGCCGAGTACCTGAATGAGTACCACGGCGAAGGCATCCAGCACATCGCGCTGGGCACCGACGGCATCTACGATTCGGTGCAGGGCCTGCGCAACCAGGGCATCGTGTTCCAGGACACGATCGAGACCTACTACGAGCTGGTCAACCGCCGCCTGCCCAACCATGGCGAGAACGTGGAAGAACTGCGCCGCCTGCGCATCCTGATCGACGGCCACTCGAACGAGTCCGAGCGCGAACTGCTGCTGCAGATCTTCACCCAGAACGTGATCGGTCCGATCTTCTTCGAGATCATCCAGCGCAAAGGCGACCAGGGCTTCGGCGAAGGCAACTTCCGCGCGTTGTTTGAATCGATTGAGCTGGACCAGATCCGCCGCGGCGTGCTGGATGACCCGGGCCAGACGGCTGCATAAAACCGGTTCACCGGTTTAGAGAATTCCGGCAGCCCCGCACTTAAGACGGGGCGCCGTTCTAATCTTTTAGAAGTTTTTGGAGACACACCTGATGAACGCACCCGTCAAGAGCGGCGAGCTATCGCCCGCGCACGACATCACCCTCGACGACAAGTGGACCCTGGAGCGCGGCCGCGCCTTCATGACCGGCACCCAAGCCCTGATCCGCCTGCCGATGCTGCAACGTGAACGCGACCTGAAAGCCGGCCTGAATACCGCCGGCTACATCACCGGCTATCGCGGTTCGCCGGTCACCTCGGTCGACCAGACCGCGATGAAGGCCAAGAAGCACCTCGACGCGCACCACGTCAAATTCCACCCGGGCATGAACGAAGACCTGGCGGCGACCGCCGTCTGGGGCACCCAGCAGACCAACCTGTTCGAAGACGCCAAGTACGACGGCGTGTTCTCCATGTGGTACGGCAAGGGCCCGGGCGTCGACCGCTGCGGCGACGTGTTCAAGCACGCCAACAACGCCGGCTCGTCCAGGCACGGCGGCGTGCTGGTGCTGGCAGGCGACGACCATGCTGCGAAATCGTCTTCCACCGCGCACCAGTCGGACCACATCCTGAACGCCTGCGGCATCCCGGTGCTGTATCCGGCGTCGGTGCAGGAATACATCGACTACGGCCTGCATGCCTGGGCGATGAGCCGCTACACCGGCCTGTGGGTGTCGATGAAGTGCGTGACCGACATCATCGAGTCGGGCGCCGTGGTCGATTTCGACCCGGACCGCGTCCAGATCCAGATGCCGGAAGACTTCGAGCTGCCAGCAGGCGGCCTGAATATCCGCTGGCCGGACACCGTGCTGGACATGGAAGTGCGCATGAACAGCTACAAGTGGTACGCCGCGCTGGCCTATTGCCGCGCCAATAAGCTGAACAAGATTATCTGGGATGCGCCGAAGCCGAAGATCGGCATCATCACCGCCGGCAAATCCTACCTCGACACCCGCCAGGCGCTGGCCGACCTGGGCATCGACGAACAAGCCGCTGCCGACATCGGCATCCGCCTGTACAAGATCGGCATGACCTGGCCGCTGGAAGCGGACGGCGTGCACGAATTCGCCAAGGGCCTGGACGAGATCCTGGTGGTGGAAGAAAAGCGCCAGATCCTGGAATATGCGCTGAAGGAGGAACTGTACAACCTGCCGGACGGCGAACGTCCGCGCGTGGTCGGCAAGTTCGACGACACCGGCGAGTGGAGCAACAAGGGCAAGACCGGCCACGGCGACTGGCTGCTGCCTGCGACCTATGAGCTGAACCCGGCCCAGATCGCACGCGCCATCGCATCGCGCATCGAGCACTATTGCAAGGACCATCCGGTAGCGGCGCGCGTGAAAGAGCGTATCGCCTTCCTGGAAGCCAAGGAAGCAGCCCTGAAAAACCTGCCGGCCAAGGCCAATCCTGAGACCGACCGCATTCCTTACTTCTGCTCCGGCTGCCCGCACAACTCCTCGACCAAGGTGCCCGAAGGTTCGCGCGCCATGGCGGGTATCGGCTGCCACTACATGGTGCTGTGGATGGACCGCGAAACGTCCACCTTCACCCACATGGGCGCGGAAGGCGTGACCTGGGTCGGCCAGGCGCCGTTCACCAACGAGAAGCACGTGTTCACCAACCTGGGCGACGGCACCTATTTCCACTCGGGCATCCTGGCGATCCGCGCTGCCGTGGCGGCGAAGGTGAACATCACCTACAAGATCCTGTACAACGACGCGGTGGCAATGACCGGCGGCCAGAACGTGGACGGCCCGCTGGACCCGGGCATGATTTCGCGCCAGATCGCGGCGGAAGGCGTGACCCCGATCATCGTGGTCACCGACGAACCTGAGAAATATCCGGACGATTACAACTGGGCGCCGGGCGTCACCGTGCGCCACCGCTCCGAGCTGATGGACGTGCAGAAGGAACTGCGCGACAAGCCGGGCGTGTCGGCCATGATCTACGACCAGACCTGCGCCTCCGAAAAGCGTCGCCGCCGGAAAAAAGGCGAATTCCCCGACCCGGCCAAGCGCGCCGTGATCAATGAAGCCGTGTGCGAAGGCTGCGGCGACTGCTCCGTGCAGTCCAACTGCCTGTCCGTGGAGCCGCTGGAAACTGAACTGGGCCGCAAGCGCCAGATCAACCAGTCCAGCTGCAACAAGGACTTCTCCTGCGTCAACGGCTTCTGCCCGTCCTTCGTGACGGTGGAAGGCGGCGGCCTGAAAAAGCCGAAGAAAGCAGCTGCAGCGGGCGGCGGCGAAGTACCGGCCCTGCCATCGCCGGTACTGCCTTCGACCGCCAACCCATACGGCATCCTGATCACCGGCATCGGCGGCACCGGCGTGGTGACCGTCGGCCAGATCCTGGCTGTTGCGGCTCACGTGGAAGGCAAGGGCGCCATCGTACTGGACATGTCCGGCCTGGCCCAGAAGGGCGGCCCGGTGATGTCGCACGTGCGCCTGGCCGACAAGCAGGGCGACCTGCACTCGACCCGCGTCGGCACCGGCAGCGCCAACCTGGTGATCGGCTGCGACCAGATCGTGACCGCGTCGAAAGACGCGCTGTCGCGCATGGGCGAAGGCCGCACTTACGCTGCCATCAATTCGACCGGCGCCACCACCGCGGCCTTCGTGAAGAACCCCGACTGGCAGTTCCCGGGCACTTCTTCGCAGGCCGAGATCAAGCGCGCCTGCGGCGAAGCCAATGTGGACTTCGTCGACGCCGGCAAGATCGCGACCGCGCTGATGGGCGACTCGATTGCCACCAATATGTTCATGCTGGGCTACTCCTTCCAGAAAGGCCATGTGCCGCTGTCGGAAGAAGCGCTGATGAAGGCGATTGAACTGAATGGCGTGCAGGTTGGCTTCAACAAGTCGGCCTTCAACTGGGGCCGCTACTGCGCGCACGACAGCGCCGCCGTGGCCAAGCTGGCCACCCCGGCAAGCGTGATCGAATTCAAGCGCACCCAGACGCTGGAAGAGATCATCGCCAAGCGCGTCGAACTGCTGACTGCCTACCAGGACGCCGCATACGCCAGGCAGTACAGCGATTTCGTGGCCCAGGTGCAGGCAGCAGAAGGCGCGCTGGGTTCGAAGAAACTGACCGAAGCCGTGGCCCGCTACTTCTACAAGCTGATGGCCTACAAGGACGAGTACGAAGTGGCGCGCCTGCACAGCGACGCGGCCTTCCGCGCCAAGATTGAAGGCATGTTCGAAGGCGACTATAAGGTGAAGTTCCACCTGGCGCCGCCGCTGTTTGCGAAGAAGGACAAGGAAGGCCACCTGGTCAAGCAGGAATTCGGCCCATGGATGCTGAAGGCCTTCGGCGTGCTGGCCAAGTTCAAGGGCCTGCGCGGCTCCGCCTTCGACGTCTTCGGCTACACCGCAGAGCGCAAGATGGAACGCGCCCTGATCGGCGAATACCGCGACACCGTGTCCGCTCTCCTGGGCAAGCTGACCGCCGATAACCTGGCAACCGCCGTGGCGATTGCGCGCATCCCTGAAGACATCCGCGGCTACGGCCACGTCAAGGAACGCCACCTGAAGGCGGCCAAGCAGAAGGAAGCAGCGCTGCTGGCGGAATTCAGCAGACCGGCGGTTGCAACGCACGCAGCCTGATACCACGCGGTTTCATGAAAAGCCGGGGCCCGTCCCCGGCTTTTTTCATAAGCATCTGCAAAATCATTCGTTCAGTAATAAAGACCGGCTTGCTAAGGTGGCGCCTCTTCCCAAGAGGACTACTTCAATGCAGACAAGATTCAAATTGAAACCGTTGGCGGCTGGCGCTTTCGTTTTGCTGGCCGGCGCCGCACAGGCCCAGGAGGCGGCATCGCCGGCCGCCGTCGTGATCACCGGCTCGCGTATCCCGCGCGCCAGCCTGGAAGGACCGTCGGCAGTGACGGTCCTCACCGGCGACGACATCACCAGGCAAGGCTTCAAAAACGTTTTCGACGCGCTGACCAACCAGTCGCAGAACAGCGGCTTCGTACAAGGCGCGGATTACGGCAATACGTTCACCCCATCGGCCAACACCATCAGCCTGCGCGGCCTGGGCCCGAACCACACGCTGGTGCTGCTGAACGGCCGCCGCATGGCCGACTTCCCGATCGCCTATGAAGGCACGGTCAATTTCACCAACCTGGCCAATATCCCGTCGAGCGTGGTGGAGCGCATCGAGATCCTGAGCGGCGGCGCATCGGCGGTCTATGGCTCGGACGCGATTGCGGGCGTGGTCAATATCATCCTGAAGAAGCAGGCCAACGGCTACGACATCAATCTCAAGGCCGGCACCACCACGCGCGGCGGCGGCAGCAACAAGCGCCTGCAATTCAGCGGCGGCCAAAGCTTCGACAAGCTGAACACCCTGTTCAGCGTGGAGCTGCTGGAACGCGACCCGCTGTGGAGCGCAGAGCGCGACTTCATGGCCAGCAAGAGCGGCGTGGCGCCGACTTCGGTACTGGCACGCAAGAACGTCAGCAGCGGTAAATACGTCGACCTGGGCAACACCTGCTCCGACCTCGGCGGCCTGTTCGGCGGCAGCACCGTCAAGTACACGGCCAAGGCAGGCAGCTATTGCGCCAGCCCGAAAGTCGGCCCGACTTACTGGACCATCCAGACCAAAAACAGCAGCCAGAACCTGTTCGGCAGCGCCAACTACGAGCTGTCCGAGTCCACCACGTTGTTTGCGGAGGCCCTGTACGGCAACAACCGCAGCACCAACAACACGCGCGGCCCGTCGTGGACTTCGCGTTCGGCCACCGACAGCTATTTCTGGAACCAGAACACCAGCCGCTACGAGGCATGGAGCCGCTTCATTTCGCCCGAAGAGATGGGCGGCGTGGAGCGCTACAACCGCCGCTGGGACGACCAGGCAGCGTCGCTGTCGCTCGGCGTGCGCGGCCTTGTCCCCGGCACTTCGTGGAACTACGAAGCCGGCTATGCCGCCTCGCAGTACAAGAGCCAGAACCACACCCAGCGTGCCTTGGCCAATATCGACAGCTTCTTTCTCGGCCAACAATTGGGCGTGAATGCCAGCGGCATCGCCATCTTCGCACCTGATCCTGCGCGCCTGACCACGCGCCTGACGCCCGGCGAATTCCATTCCATCACCGGCGAATCGGTCAGCGACGACAAATCGTGGACCAATACCCTTAGCCTGACCGCCAACGGCGAAGCGTTCAAGCTGCCAGCCGGCCCGGTCAAGGTGGCCACGGTGGCGGAACTGGGCAAGCAGGGCTTCTCCAATATTCCGGATGCACGCATCAACCAGGGCTACTTCAACACGCTGGCGCCGTCCGACGTCACCGCCGGCACCCGCAAGCGTTACGCCCTCGGCGCCGAGGCCAGCATCCCGCTGCTGAAGACGCTGGCCGGCACGCTGGCCGGGCGTTACGACCGCTATAGCTTCGCCGGCCGCGACGACGGCAAGTTCACTTACAACGGCGGGCTGGAATGGCGCCCGGCCACGCAGCTCCTGCTGCGCGGGAATGTGGCGACCAGCTTCCGGGCGCCGGACATGAACTACATCTACAAGGCGCGCGGCACCGGCTATTACTCGTCCACCACCGATTACTACCGCTGCGCCAAAGCGGGCCAGCCGGTGGCCGATTGCGACTTCGCCAATTACTCGCCGGGCGCCGACTATGTACAGACCGGCAGCAAGGACCTGCGCTCCGAAAAGGGCCGCTCCGCCGGTCTGGGCGTTGTATGGTCGCCAAGCGCCGACTTCGACGTCACGCTGGATTACTGGAAGATCCGCATCGACGACCTGGTGACCAACCTGAGCGCCGACAAGTTGCTGCGCGATGAATCCGATTGCCGCATCAAGGGCGACCTCACATCGCCGACCTGCGCCGATGCGATCCGCCGCATCGTCCGTTATGCCGACAATGCGCTGAACAAGCCGGGCGAGATCAGGCAGATCCTGGTCAACCCGATCAACGCGGCATCGACCAGGGTGAGCGGCATCGACCTGTCGGCCAAGTACCTCCTGCGCACCAGCGCTTACGGCAACTTCAGCACCAGGGTGAATTACTCGAAGACGCTGAAACAGGAGTCGCGCCAGTTCGCCGGCGACCCGCTGAACAACGACAAGGACGACCTGGGCAATAACGACTGGCGCGACAAGTTGAACGCCAGCCTGACCTGGAATGCGGGCGACTGGTCGAACACGCTGTTCCTGCAACGCTACGGCAAAGTGCCTGACGCCGCCGGCAAGGCCTGGCTGACGCCAACCACCCTGGTCAACGCCAGCTCTGTGGTCAAGGTGAACCAGCGCACCACGGTATCGCTGGCCGTGAACAACCTGCTCAACCGCGTCAAGCAGGACGCAAGCGGCGGTTGGCCGTATTACCCGGTCGGCAATTACAGCCCGGCAGGCCGCCAGCTATGGCTTGAGTTGAATTATCATTTCGGCACTTAACCTGTTGTAAATTCGATTGGAATATTTACAATCAATTAGTTACTCCATAGAATCATTGGATGCAATAATTCTATGGAGTGCATCATCCAAACCGCTATCCCGTCGCAGCCGGCCGTGCCGGCCGAACTGACCCGTCCCACAGCCGCATACCAGCGCAGCGCGCGCCTTGCCGTGGCAGGCTTGCTGGCCTTTGTACTGTTGTATTTCGGCCTGGCAGGCTGGTTCCTGTTCAGTGCCTGGCGCCTGGTGCACGCCAGCCAGCACGGCGGCAATGGTTTCGCCAGCTGGTGCGCCGCCATCGTGGCGGTACTGCTGGCGATCGTCATGTTGAAGGCGGTCTTCGCCGTACGCCACGCGATGTCGCCCGGCGTGGTGGAAGTCAAACGCGAAGAGCAGCCGCGCTTGTTCGATTACCTGATGGAGCTGGCCGATGCGGCCGGCGCACCGCGCCCGCACCGGGTCTTCCTCTCCAACCGCGTGAATGCCGCAGTGTTCTATGACCTGTCGCTGCTCAACCTGATTTTCCCTTCGAAGAAAAACCTGGAAATCGGCCTGCCGCTGGTGAACGCGATGCCGCTGGGCGAACTGCGCGCCGTGCTGGCGCACGAATTCGGCCACTTCGCGCAACGCTCGATGGCGGTAGGTCGCTGGGCCTACGTGGCGCAGCAGGTGGTGCAGGAAATGGTAGCGCGCCGCGACAAGCTGGACGACTTCATCGAAGGCTTTGGCCGCATTGATATCCGCCTGCGCCTGGTGGCCTGGGTGTTGCAGGTCATCGTCTGGTCACTGCGCTCGCTGGTGGAGCAGGTCTTCCGCCTGGTGGTATTGATGCAAAGGGCCCTGTCGCGCGAAATGGAGATGCAGGCCGACCTGGTGGCGGTGTCGCTGACCGGCAGCGATGCCCTGGTCCACGCGCTGCACCGCCTGGGCGCGGCGGACGACGCATGGGAGCGCAGCGTCGGTTTCGTCTTCAGCGAACACGGCGCCGGCCGCGCCACCGTCGATGCCTATGCCGTACAAAGTCATGTTACGGCGCGCATGGCCGGAATCCTGGACGACCCGTACTACGGCAAGGTGCCGCCGCTGCCGTCGCATCAGCCGGAGCAGCACCGCGTGTTCAAGGCGGAGCTGGGCCAGCCGCCGCGTATGTGGCAAACCCACCCGCAAAACCACGAGCGCGAAGAGAATGCCAAACGGCGCTACCTGGCGGCTGCGGTCGACCAGTCCAGCGCATGGTCGCTGTTCGACGATGCGGCGGGGCTGCGCCAGCGCATGACCGCCCATCTGCTGGAAGGCCAGGAAGGCGAAGCGGCCCCGGTCGAACTGGAAGATAGCCTGAAACGCCTGGCGAAGGAATATCGCCGCGAGCATTTCCAGAGCCGCTATTGCGGTGTGTACTTCGGCCGTTCGCTGACGCGCCACGCCGCGCAAGCCGGGGAACTGCGCGCTGCGCGTAATGCCCAGCCTGCGGCCGAGGCCAGTGCCCTGTATCCGGTCTCGCTCAAGGAAGATGTGCGCCAGTTGCGTCAGCTGCAGGAAGAGCGCGCGCAATTGTCGGCCGTGATCAACGGCCACGCCAAGGTGCAGGGAAATCGCGTGCAGCTGGGCGGCGAAGAATACCGTGTCAACCAATTGCCGGCGGCGCTGCAGCGCACCGATGAACGCATTGGCCAACTGGAAGAAAAGCTGCGCCGCCATGATGCAACGGTGCGTGCCTGGCACTATGCGGCGGCGGTCAAACTGGGTGAAGGCTGGCCGGCCTACCTGGACAGCCTGCTCGACGTACTGCATTACGCCGAACACAGCGCCGCCGACCTGCGCGATGCCTGGGGCCTGGTGTTGAACACCCGCGCGGTGGTGACGGCCGTAGCGCGCCAGAGCGAAAGCAATATCCGCCGGCTGATCGCCGATTGCAGCGGCCTTTACCTGGTGCTCGATGAGATTTATCGCGGCAATGGCGCCGTTCAGCTCGACCCGCAGTTGATGGAGCGGCTGGAAATGACGGAGAGCTGGCAAACCGCGCTGCAGAAATTCACGCTGTCGCCGGTCTCGCGCGACAACATCAACGACTGGCTGCATGCGGTCGCCAACTGGACCTCCCACACCAGCAACTGGCTGGGCGCGCTGCGCTCGGCGGTGCTGGAACAGATGCTGGTCAGCGAAACGCTGCTGGCCAGCCATGCGCGCAGCGGCGCCCCGATTGCCGCGGCACCGCAACCGTGCCAGGTTCCAATAAGCTACGGCGTGCTGCTGGCCGGCGGCGAGCGGAAATTGCAAACGTCGCTGGACTGGTGGTCGCGCTTCCAGCGCGCCGATGGCTGGTTTGCCGGCGGTGCGCGCCTGGCGGTTGCTGGCGGCGTCGTGGTCAGTGTGCTGGGCATGGGCATGGCGCTGGGCACTTCGACCGTCATGGTCTACAACGGCCTGGGCACGCCGGTACGTGTCACGATCGACGGCAATTCGAGGCTGGTCGACCCGGGCCAGCACGTCACGATCGATGCCAGCGCGGACGCGCAGCATAACGTCGAAGCCCGCCTGCTGGATGGCCGGCTGTTGGAAAGCTTGCGTCCCCGCGATGGAGCGGAGCAGTCGGTGTACAACGTAGCCGGGGGCTCCGTGATGGCAACCGGCATCGTCCATTACGGCGGTCCTGGCGACGAAAAGAACACCGTACTTGGCGCACCGCGCTGGTTCGACACCGACGCCGACGTGCTGTTCGAAGAGCCGCCGAAATCGGTCAGCAGCAAGAGCAAGAAATGGCGCAAGGTGCTTGTCGCGGCATCGGGCATGGGGCCGGAGTCGTTGTCAGGTCTGGTGAAGGACGAGGCGCAGCGCAAGGCCATGGTATCGGCCCACGCGCGCTGGGACAGCATCAAGGCACCGTCGACCTATACCTGGCTGACCATGGCACACGAAGGCGGCGCCGGCGATGTGCTGGTGCAGCGCCTGAAGGACGACCCGGAAAATGTCCAGCTGCGGCGCGCCGAACAGGACATTGCCAACGAATCGCCGGAGATCTGCTCCGCAGCACGCGAGCGTGTCAAGGAGCGCCCGCAAGACGGCGACCGGCTCTACCTGGCGCTGCGCTGCGGCCAGGCTGCCACCCGGGAAGAGATCGCGGCGGCACGGGCGCGCTTCCCCGGCAATGCCTGGCTGGCTTACCTGCATGTGCGCACCTTGCTCGATCACGGCGTCTGGAACGAAGCGCTGGAGCCTCTGCGCCAGGTGCAAGGCAAGCTGCCGTACGAGAACGCGGAACTGGAAATGCAGCTGGAACGCTTGCAGCGCCTGCTGGAGGGGCAGGTCAGGACTCGCCTCTTGCCCGCGGACTCGCGCGTCGCCGCCATGGCGCAGACCGAGCGCGATACGAATGACCCGTATGGCGCCCTGTCGCGCGGCGAACTGGGCAAGGCGCTGCAGGCGACCAAGGACGAACCGGGCCGGGCGGCGCGCATGCGCCGGCTGGTCGGGGCATCGGACGGCGCCAGCGCGGCCCAGGTGCAGGCGGCGCTGGAGGAGCCGATGGCAAACGGCATCGACCAGGCGACCTTGCTGGTCGGTGCGGCGCTGGCGCTGCGCCATGGCCGCGACACCGAGCCGTACTGGGTCCAGGCGAAGTCGATGCGCGAATATGCGCCGCGCCTGCGTCGCTTCATCGAGGCAGCGAATGCCGGCAAATTCCAGGAGGCCGAAATGGTGCTGGGTGCAATGCCGATGGAGGCGCGTGCCCTGGCCTACGCAGCGGGCGTGGTAGCGGCAGGCGACGGTGCCCCGGCCCATTGGCGCAAGACTGCGCGCCTGGTGCTGTTCGCGCCTGAGCGCCCATACCTGCGAAGCTGAAGCGCTCTATAATGCTCCGGCGCTTTCCAACAACCGCCGGAGCATTGAGATGATTCGTCCTGCCGTACTGCTTGCCCTGTCTGCTGCCTTTCCACTGGCGCATGCCGCGCCCGACCTCACCACTGTCGCAGAACGCTCCGGCTACCAAGCCACCGGCCGCTACGACGAAGTGCAGCGCCTGTGCGCCGATTACCAGAAGGCTTACCCGAAAGCCGTGCGCTGCTTTTCATTCGGCGAAACGCCTGAGGGCCGTCCGATGCTGGCGCTGGCCGTCTCCCGTACCGGTGCACTGACTGCCGCCGCAGCCAGGCAGCGCAAGCTGCCGGTGCTGCTGGTGCAGGGCGGCATCCACGCCGGCGAGATCGATGGCAAGGATGCCGGCTTCTGGGCCCTGCGCGAGGCGCTGGACGGCAAGGCTGCTGCCGGCGCCCTGGACAAGCAGGTGCTACTGTTCGTCCCCGTCTTCAATGTCGATGGCCATGAGCGCTTCGGCAAGAACAACCGCCCCAACCAGCGCGGCCCGGTCGAAATGGGCTGGCGCGTCACGGCGCAGAACTACAACCTCAATCGCGACTACGTAAAAGCCGATGCGCCTGAAATGCAGGCCATGCTCAAGCTGGTCAACGAGTGGGATCCGCTGGCCTACATCGACCTGCACGTGACCGACGGCGCCAAGTTCCAGCCGGACGTCTCGATCCAGGTCGAGCCGGTGCACGGCGGCGATGCGGCGCTGCTGCCGCTTGGTAAAGAACTGCGCGACAACGTCATGGCCGACCTGCGCAAGCAGGGTTCCGACCCGCGCCATTTCTATATCTCCTTCGACAAGACCGACCAGCCGGATTCCGGCTTCGTCGACAGCATGGCCGCGCCGCGCTTCTCGACCGGCTATTTCCCGCTGCGTAACCGTTTCGCCATGCTGGTGGAAACCCACTCGTGGCGCGACTATCCGCACCGCGTGAGGGTCACCCGCAACACCATCGTCTCGCTGATGGAGCAGTTTGCGCAGCATGGCGCGGCCTGGGCCAAGGCTGCGGCGGACGCCGATGTGCGCGCCGCCAAACTGGCCGACATGCCGCTCAGTTACAAAACCACCGAGCGCACCGGGATGATCGACTTCCCGGGCTACGAATACAGCCGCACCCCGTCCGACGTATCCGGCGGCATCTGGACCAGATACGACGAGTCCAAACCGCAGAAGTGGACGGTGCCGTTGCGCGACGAAGTGGTGCCGGACGTGGTGGCCAAGGCGCCTGCCGGCGGCTACCTGGTGCCGGCCGCGCAAGTTTCCCTGGTCGAACCTAAGCTGAAGGCGCACGGCATCAGCTACAAGCGCCTGGAGCAGGCGCCGGGCAAGGTGGCGGTGGAAGCCTTCCGCGCCGATGAAGCCAGGCTGACCGCAACTTCCTTTGAAGGCCACCAGCTGGCGAGCTGGAAAGGCGGCTGGAAGGCCGAACAGCGCGAAGTAGGCAAAGGCGCCCTGTTCGTGCCGATCTCCCAGCCGAAATCGCGCCTGGTGATGACCATGCTGGAGCCGGCAAGCGCCGATTCGCTGGCGGCCTGGGGCTTCTTCAACAACTACCTCGAGCGCAAGGAGTATATGGAGGAGTATGTCGCCGAAGAGGCGGCGCGTGAAATGCTGGCGTCCGACCCGGCACTCGCAGCTGCCTTCAAGGCCAGGCTGGAAAGCGATCCGGCCTTCGCCAACAGTCCGCGTGCCCGCCTGGACTTCTTCGCCCGCCGCCATGCGACCTGGGACGAGCGCCATAACCTGTACCCGGTCTACCGCACGGGCCTTGTTTACTAAACTTTCTGAAACTTCGCCGTTTCCGTCACTTTCGATTGCGAGGAAATATCGGGTAAAGGTATAACAGCACCATCGTAAAAGGAGACACCATGGGTATCCGACCTTTCGTGGCGCTGTTTACCGCAACGCTGCTTGCCGCTGCTGCGCAAGCGGCGCCCGCAGGCAGTCCGGCGGCCGCCGTCAATGTGTTTATCGGCACGGGCGGTGACGGCCACACCTTCCCCGGCGCTACGCGGCCCTTCGGCATGGTGCAGCTAAGCCCGGACACCCAGGTGCGGCATTTCCGCCAAAGTTACCCTTGGGCGGCCGGTTACCGCTACGAGGATACTTCCATCCTCGGCTTCTCGCACACCCATTTCTCCGGCAGCGGCCACTCCGACCTGGGTGACATCCTGCTGATGCCTTACAGCGGCGAGACCAAGCTGGAGCCTGGCTACCCGGAACGTCCCTTCAGCGGCTACCGTTCCCGCTTCCGCCACGAAGACGAACGGGCGGAGCCTGGCTACTATTCGGTGCGCCTGCAGGACCATGATGTCGATGTCGAACTGACGGCCGGCGAGCGGGTTGGCCTGCACCGCTACCGCTATGCCAAGGGCGCTGCTGCCAAAGTCATCCTCGACCTGCGGCAGAGCATCTACGATTACGCCGGCAAGAACCTGTGGTCATCGCTGCGGCTGCGCGACAGTACTACCATTACCGGCATGCGCATCACGCGCGGCTGGGCGCCCGGCCGCCAGGTTTTCTTCGCCATGAAGTTCTCGCGCCCGATCGGCGGCCACACCTTGGCCAACCGCGAGGAGGGCGTTGAGTACAAGGGCTTCGCCGGGCCGGGCAAGACCGCGGCCGGCAAAGTACAGGTGGACGGCAAGGCGCTGGTGGCGGCCCTCGACTTCGGCACTCCGGAAGACGGCACCCTGTTGGTGAAGGTCGCGCTGTCCGGCGTCAGCGAAGATGGCGCGCTGGCCAACCTGGATGAAATGCCGGGCTGGGACTTCGACGCTGAACGCCAGCGTGCCGGCACGGCCTGGAACGATGCCTTGTCCGCGGTTGCCATCGAAGCGCCGCCCGATATGCGCAGCATGGTCTACACGAGCCTGTACCACGCCATGCTGGCGCCAAGCCTGTTCATGGACCGCGACGGCAAGTATCGCGGACCGGATAACCAGGTGCACCAGGCCAAAGGCTTTCGCTACCACTCGACGTTTTCTTTGTGGGACACCTACCGCGCCCTGCACCCGCTGCTAACCTTGGTGCAGCCGGAACAGCGCAACGCCGATTTCGTGAATTCGCTGGTGGCCTCGCGCCAGCATAGCCCGCACGGCATCCTGCCGGTGTGGGCCTTCCATGGCCAGGAAACCTGGTGCATGATCGGCTACCACGCGGTGCCTGTGATCGCCGACGCCTACATGAAAGGCATCAAGGGCATCAATGCCGAGGAAGCCCTGGCCGCCATGGTCGCCAGCGCCGACTACGGCCCTTACGGCGGCATTGAACATTACAGGAAGCTGGGCTATGTGCCGATCGACCTGGAGCCGGAAGCCGCCTCCAAGACCGTGGAATACGCCTTTGACGACTGGACCATCGCGCGCATGGCCGAAAAGATGGGCAGGAAGGACGTGGCCGCGCGCTTCTACCAGCGTGCGCAAAACTACCGCAATGTGTTCGACACCGGGACCGGCTTTGTCCGCGCCCGCAAATCGACCGGTGAATTCCGCGAGCCATTCAATCCGGTGCAGTCCAACTTCGGCAGCGACTACACCGAAGGCAGCGCCTGGCAGTATTCCTGGTATATGCCGCACGATAACGCTGGCCTGGTCGGCATGCTGGGCGGCGACGCCGCGCTGCAGGCAAAGATCGACCAGGTGTTCGACGCCAAAGTCGATGACAATGTCTACGCCCACATGGAAGACATCTCCGGCCTGATCGGCCACTACGCGCACGGCAACGAGCCTTCGCACCACGTGGCCTACCTGTACAACTACGCCGGCGCACCATGGAAGACGCAGGCACGCCTGGCGCAGATCGTTGCCAGCCAGTACCACGACAAGCCGGACGGCTTGGCAGGCAATGACGACCTGGGGCAGATGTCGGCCTGGCTGGCATTCACGGCGCTCGGTTTCTATCCGGTGGCGCCGGGCAGCAATGAGTATGTGATCGGGCGTCCCTTTGTCGACAAGGCCACGCTGAACCTGCCGAACGGCAAGCGCTTCGCGATCCGCGCGGAGGGCTTGAGCGACGCAAACGCCTACGTCGGCAGCGTCCTCCTGAACGGCAAGCCGCTGGTACGCACCTTCCTGCGGCATGAAGACATCATGGCTGGCGGCGAGCTGGTGTTCCGTATGCGGGCCGCGCCAAACAAGGAATGGGGCCGCGCAACCAGCGCCCGTCCTTACAGCCAAACGGGGTACAAGCAATGAAGCGCATCGTCCTGGCCATGGCCTTTGCAACCGCTGCGCCATTGGCATCGGCACAATTCGTGGGCAAGATCAGCGAGCCGGTCGAATGGGTCAACCCCCTGATGGGCACCTCCAGCAAGCCTGAAATGTCGAACGGGAATACCTATCCCGCCATCGCAGTCCCGTGGGGCATGAACCTGTGGACGCCGCAAACCGGCAAGATGGGCAACGGATGGACCTACCAGTACGAAGCCGACAAGCTGCGCGGCCTGAAGCAGACGCACCAGCCGTCGCCATGGATGAACGACTACGGCCAGTTCTCGGTCATGCCGGTGACCGGTGCCAAGCGCTTCATGGAAGACGACCGCGCCAGCGTGTTCTCGCATAAGGCTGAGACGTCCAAGCCCTACTACTACAGCGTCTACCTGGCCGACGCCAACGTCACCGCCGAGGTGACGCCCACCGAGCGCGCCGCCCAGTTCCGCTTCACCTTCCCGCAATCGGACAAGAGCTATGTGGTGGTGGACGCCTTCGACAAAGGCTCCTACGTCAAAATCATCCCGGAACGGCGCAAGGTCATCGGCTACAGCACGCGTTACGCGCGCGGCCCGCTGCCCGCCAACTTCCGCCTGTATTTCGTGATGGTGTTCGACAAGCCGTTCGCCTCCACGGACGTATGGCGCGGCAAGGAGCTGGTGGAAGGCGCGCTCGAAATGGAAAGCCAGCATAGCGGCGCAATCGTCGGCTTCAAGACCAAACGAGGCGAGCAGGTGCACATGAAGGTCGCTTCGTCCTTCATCAGTCCAGAGCAGGCCGAACTGAGCCTGCAGCGCGAACTCGCGAACGACGATTTCGACACCACGCGCGCCCGTGCCAAGGCGGCATGGAACCGCGTGTTGTCGAAGGTGGAAGTGGAGGGTGGCAGCATCGACCAGATGCGTACCTTCTATTCAAGCCTGTACCGCATGGTGCAGTTCCCGAACAAGATGTATGAAATCGATGCCGCCGGCCAGCCGGTGCACTGGAGCCCTTACAACGGCAAGATTTTGCCCGGCTACCTGTTCGCCGGCACCGGCTTCTGGGACACCTTCCGCGCCCTCTACCCCTTCCTGAACCTGGTCTACCCATCGATCAACCGTGAAATGCAGGCCGGCCTGGCCAATGCCTACCGCGAAGGCGGCTGGCTGCCCGAGTGGTCGAGCCCCGGCTACGCCGACATCATGGTCGGCAACAACTCCGCTTCGGTGGTGGCCGATGCCTGGATCAAGGGCAGCCGCAGCCCCGACATCGAAACCCTGTGGCAAGCGCTCAAGCACGGCGCCGCCAACGAAGGGCCGGTCAGCGCTGTGGGCCGCGCCGGCGTCAAGTACTACAATGAGCTTGGCTACGTGCCCTACGACGTGAAGATCAACGAGAACGCCGCGCGCACGCTGGAATACGCCTACGACGACTTCGCGATCTACCAGCTGGGCAAGGCGCTCGGCAAGCCGGAATCGGAAATCGGCATCTATGCCCGGCGGGCCATGAACTACAAGAAGCTGTTCGATCCGGAAACGGGCCTGATGCGCGGCCGTAACCAGGATGGCAGCTTCCAGACTCCGTTCAACCCCGTCAAATGGGGCGATGCTTTCACCGAAGGGAACAGCTGGCACTACACATGGTCGGTGTTCCACGATATCGACGGCCTGCTGAACCTGATGGGCGGCCGTGCCGCCTTCGTCAACCAGCTGGACACCGTGATGAGCATGCCGCCTGTGTTCGACGAAAGCTATTACGGCTCGGTGATCCACGAGATCCGCGAGATGCAGGTCGCGAACATGGGCCAGTACGCACACGGCAACCAGCCGATCCAGCACATGCTCTACCTGTACAACTATGCCGGCGCGCCGTGGAAATCGCAGTACTGGATTCGCGAGACGCTGAACCGCATGTACAAGCCAACGCCGGACGGCTACTGCGGCGATGAAGACAACGGACAGACCTCGGCCTGGTACGTATTCTCCGCGCTGGGCTTCTATCCTGTGACACCGGCGGTCGGCCAGTACGTGGTGGGGGCACCGCTGTTCCAGCACGCCACGGTGCACCTGGAAAACGGCAAGCAGGTTCGCATCAATGCGCCAGCCAATGGGGCCGGCATGCGCTACATCCGTGCCGCAAAGCTGAACGGACGCGCGCTGCAGCGCAACTGGCTGGGCCACGACGAGCTGCTGCGCGGCGCCACTTTCGATGTCGAGATGTCGGCGCAGCCGAACCAGCTGCGCGGCATTGCGCCGGCCGACGCGCCGTACTCGTTCTCGCGCGCCGAAGCGGCGGCTACTTCGCCGAAACGATAGTGTCGATCATCTGCCGGGAATAGGCGGCGCCCGTCGTTTCGGTCGCCTCCATCATGGAGCGCCAAAGCGGGACGATGCCGACGCCCAGCTTGTCGAAGCGCACCAGGCCGCAGGCATAAATGCCGTCAAAGGTATCGACGGCGCCGCCAAGCTTCTCGCAGGTCGCCGCCTGCTTCGCGCGGTAGGCCAGCGCCGTTTCTTCGCTCCACGCACCCGTCTGGAGCAAGGCATCCAGGGCCATGGCCTCGGCACCGCCTTCGTGGATCCACTGAGCCTGCTCGTCGCCTATGCCGCCGCGGGAAATGGCCAATTGCCAGATGTGCGCCATCTCGTGTGCTACGGTTTTGCTTGCGTATTCGCGCAGCTTCGGATGGTCGAGCTGCACCTGTTTGCCTTCCAGCCGGTAAGAAACCTGCCCCGCGCCCTGGATGGCGCCCCCTTTCATCGAGAAGCCCGGCGATTCGAGGTTGCCAACCGAGACCATGATCAGCAGCTCGTCCTTTAACTGGCGCTGATAGGCCTTCTCGTAGTACCCGGACGTTTTTGCGCCGACATCGAGTATGGTTTCGCGCAGCCACTGCGGGGTGCCTGGATCGAACAAGACTTTCGCGGCACCGGCAAGAACAGCCTGCGCCGGTCCAAAGTAGGCATAGCCGCGCCGCCCGCCCGGCGCCAGCCGGTTGGGCGGCGGCGCAATCACGTTTTCCTGCGCCAGGCCGGACAACGTGAAATCGGTGCGCATGGAAAGCGTCTTCTTGCCTTGGTCGACCTCGCCTTGCAGGTGGCCGAGGTAGACCGCCGTCCCGCCGTCACCGAAACGGGCGAAGGAGACATATTCCTTGGGCGACCAGCCGTCGAAAGTCCTGATCTGCACGCTGGCTGCCTTGAACGGCTTGCCCTTCGACGCCATGACATCGAAGTCCGGTCCCGATGCCATGCCCATGCCGGGCGTGAGCACCTTCCACTCCCGCTTGCGGAACTCGCCGATGGAATACAGCTTGAGCGCGGTAACAGGCTGCGCGAACCGGTAATCCACGCGCCACAGGTCTTTCGCCACATGGCGCACATTGACCGCCACGGCAAGCCCGGGCTGCGCGTCCGCATGCCCGAGCGGAGCAAAACACAACATCAGGAAAGCGGCGCACAGGCCGAGGAAACGCTGCATCGGGAGGTCCCTTCAGTGGAAAAAGAAGGGACCTATTCTACCCGGAGGAGTTGCTTTTATTGCAAATTAACGAGAGGGATTGTTGTCGCAGCAGGCGTGGAGCAGGGCTCCTCGTCGAAGGCGATGTCGCCCAGCGGGTTGGCGATGCCGTCGGTCTTCAGGTCCTTGAAGCCGAACAGGTCGCGGTCCATCAGGTGCGATGGCACCACGGTGGACAGGGCGGAGAAGGTGTTCTCCACGCGGCCCGGGTTCTTCTGCTCCCAGTCGCGCAGCATGGCCTTGATCTGCTTGCGCTGCAGGTTTTCCTGCGAGCCGCACAGGTCGCAAGGGATGATCGGGAAGTTCTTCACGGCGGCATAGCGCTCGGTGTCTTCTTCCTTCACATAGGCCAGCGGACGGATCACCATATGCTTGCCGTCGTCGGATACCAGTTTGGCCGGCATGCCCTTGATCTTCCCGCCGAAGAACATATTCAGGAAGAAGGTCTCGAGGATGTCGTCGCGGTGGTGGCCCAGGGCGATCTTGTTGCAGCCCAGTTCATCGGCCACGCGGTACAGGATGCCGCGCCGCAGCCGGGAACACAGGGAGCAGGTGGTTTTGCCTTCCGGGATCAGGCGCTTGACGATCGAGTAGGTGTCCTGGTTCTCGATGTGGAACGGGATGCCCAGTTTTTCCAGGTAAGCCGGCAGGATGTGGGCCGGGAAGTTCGGCTGCTTCTGGTCCAGGTTGACCGCCACGATCTCGAAGTTGATCGGCGCGCGCTCGCGCATCGTCATCAGGATATCGAGCAGGGCGTAAGAGTCCTTGCCGCCGGACAGGCACACCATCACCTTGTCGCCGTCTTCAATCATGTTGAAGTCGCCGATGGCCTGGCCGACCAGGCGGCACAGGCGCTTGTGCAGCTTGTTGTTCTCGTAGGCGATCTTGTCTTCCGCCTTGCTGTCCACTACCGCGTTCATGCTGCGTCCTTGATCTTGAATACTTCCACGCCGACGCCTTCGCAGTCCGGGTATACGTCAGGCTTCATGGTCGATACGCGGGCAGCGCGCACGCTGGGGTGGGCCAGCATTGCCTGTACCACGTCGTCCACCAGGGTTTCCTGCAGGTGCACGTGGCCTGCGGCCATGCGGCGTGCGATGGTCTCGCGCATGAAGTCGTAGTCGACCACTTCGTGCAGTTCGTCGGCCTTCGGGGTCGACACGGCCAGCGGGATGTACAGGTCAACGTTGATCAGTACGCGCTGCTCGCCTTTCTTTTCGAAATCGTGCACGCCGATGTTGATCAGCACTTCATAGTTGCGCAGGAACAGCCGGCGGCAGTCTTGCAGTTGCGGGTGAATCAGGGCGGACAGCATGGTGCTTAAACCTTAAAAATGACAATTCTTTATTTGGCCAGGAACATCACATCGCGCGGCGACGGCAGCAGGTGCTGGCCGCCATCGACCAGCAGGGTAGTGCCGGTCACCGCACGCGCGCCTGCCGCATAAACCACGGCGGCGGCAATGTCCTCGGGAGTACTGGAGCGGCCCAGCGGCGTCTGGGTATGCGCCTTGGCGAAGCCTTCCTCGCTCTGGTCTCCCGACACCATGGTGATGCCGGGCGCCACGCCCACCACCCGGACCTTCGGCGCCAGCGACTGGGCCAGCATGGTGCTGGCCGCCTGCAGCGCCGCCTTGGACAGGGTGTAGGACAGGAAATCAGGGTTGAGATTATAAAGCTTCTGGTCCAGCAGGTTCACAACCACGGACTGGCCGCCTTCCGGCGTGGCGTCATGCAGTGCGCGCGCCAGCTGGATCGGCGCCGCCACGTTGGCATGCATATGCGCGTCGAGCCGGGCCTGGCTGAAATTCAGGTCGCTGTCGTAATCGAACAGGGAAGCGTTGTTGACCACGCAATCGACCCGCTCCAGCGCCTTCAGCGCCGCCGGCAGCAGGCCGCGCACGGCTTCTTCATCGGACAGGTCGCATTGCAGCGTGATGGCGCGCCGGCCCAGGGCGGCAACGGCTTGCGCCACTTCACGCGCTTCGTCGTGCGAATGGCGGTAATGGACGGCGATATCCCAGCCGGCGCGCGCCAGGCCGAGCGCGATTTCGCGCCCCAGGCGGCGCCCGGCGCCGGTCACCAGGGCCACGCGGGCAGGCTGTTCGGGTGTCGGAATGGTTGTAGTCATAGTCAAATTGCGCAAAATGGCGCCGGGCAGCGCTGAACCGCTACAATGCCGGCATGTCTTTACCAGCACCTTCTCCCGACGCGCTGGCCGCGTCCCAAGCTTTGCAGCGCCTGATTGCCGACGACATCGCGCGGCAGGGTGGCGCCATTCCGTTCGCCCGTTTCATGGAGCTGGCGTTGTATGCCCCCGGCCTTGGCTACTACAGCGGCGGCGCCGCCAAGCTGGGCAAGGATGGCGATTTTACAACTGCGCCCGAGCTGAGCGCCCTGTTCGGGCAGTCGCTGGCGCATGTTGCAGCCGCTATTATGGACCAAAGCGCACCGCACATCCTTGAATTCGGCGCTGGAACGGGCAAGCTGGCCAAGGATATCCTGACCGAGGCGGCGCATGCCGGCATCGCGGTGGAGAGCTATTCCATCGTTGAGTTGTCGGGCGAACTGCGCGCTCGCCAGCAGCAGCTGCTGCGCGAATTCCCGCAGGTGCGCTGGCTCGACGCGCTGCCCGCATCGTTTCAAGGTGCGGCGTTCGGCAACGAGGTGCTGGATGCGATGCCGGTCGACGTGGTCACCCTGACCGAACGGGGCTGGCAGTCGCTGCACGTCGCCGCCACCGACGCGGGCTTCGCCTGGCGGCCAAGCGATGCCGACGCCGGATTGCAGGCGCAAATCGAACGCCAGATCCCGGACGCCGAACAGCTGCCGGTCGGTTACGTCACCGAGGTGCATGGCGCAGGATGCGGCTTCATGTCCACGCTGGCCGCCATGCTGGCAAAGGGCAAAGGCGCCGCCTTCCTGTTCGACTATGGCTTCCCGGCCCGTGAGTTCTACCTGGGCGACCGCGCCACCGGCACCCTGATGTGCCACTACCGCCACCACGCCCACGCGGAACCGTTCTACCTGCCCGGCCTGCAGGACATCACCGCCCACGTCGATTTCACCGCCATGGCGCTGGCGGCGCAGGATGCCGGGGCCGAAGTCATGGCCTATAACAGCCAGGCCGGCTTCCTGCTCGGCGCCGGGATTGGCGAACTGATCCAGCGCTACGACCCGGCCGATGCCCTGAATTACCTGCCGCACGCCAACGCACTGCAGAAATTGCTTTCTCCAGCCGAAATGGGAGAATTGTTCAAGGTGCTGGTGATTGGCCATGGCGTTGAGCTGCCTGGGCAATTGCTGCGCAGCGACCGCAGCCACCGTTTGTAATATGATTGAGAGATGGGAAAGATACATACTCACTATGACAACCTGAAGGTAGCGCGCGGCGCGCCACAGGAAGTCATACGTGCTGCTTACAAAGCGCTGAGCCAGAAATATCATCCTGACAAGAATCCAGGGGATGAAAAGGCGGCCCGCATCATGGCGATCGTCAATACCGCCTATGGCACGCTGTCCGATCCGCAGCGGCGCAAGGAGCACGACGAGTGGATCACCCAGGAAGAGTGGGAAATCGAGTGGCTGGAGAGCACCAGGCACGAACCGGCGCATGAGCCGGGCTGGTCCGGCGAGCTCGACCTGCCGCGCCGGCGCCGGGTGCTGAAGTCCTGGCGCTTCTGGGGCACGGTGAGCGGCGCCGCTGCGGCGGGCTGGCTGGGCGGGGTGCTGACGGTGACCGAGCCGCGCGCCATGTCCAGCGTCCTGGCCGGCGCCTGGGGCGGCAAGCCGCCAGCCGAACTGACGGCGACTGCCGCCGCCACCCCGAAAATCCATCCGCCGCGGGTGGAAAAAGTGACGCCCGACGATGGCTGGGCAGTTGCCAAGCCGTATTCGCCGGAGCCCGCGGTTTCTGCCGCCGCCGCCCCGCCTATCAAGGTGCTGGCCCTGTCGCAGGTGGTGCTGCCTGGCGCCGCCATCGACTGTGAGGCCGAGGTTGCCCCGGCAGTCGCACCGAACGGCGAACCGTGGCCGGTGCAATCGGGTTACGTGGAAGGCTTCCCGGTCGGGAACAAGGGCGAGGACATGCAGCTCACGCTGGACAACAGCTCCAACGCGTCGCCGGTGTTCATCAAGGTGTATGACCTGGAGCGCCGCTCGAATGTGCGCTACGCCTACGTGCAGCCGCACGACAAGCTGGTGGTCGACCAGCTATCGAACGGCAAATACGAAATCCGCTACCAGAACCTGAACCTCGGCGCAGGCCAGAACGGCTGCGCGCACAAGAACGGTTAAGCGGTGCCGGCGGCCAGCGTTTCGCTCAGGCCCATTTCCGGGCTCGCCATCAGGCGGTAAATATCCACCAGGATCAGCATGCGCTCGTCGATGGTGCCGAGGCCGATCATGTATTCGGAGCTGAAGGCGGTGCCCAGGTCCGGCGCCGGCTTGATCTGCTCGGGCGCCAGGGTGGTGACGTCCGACACTGAATCGACCACCATGCCGACCACGCGGCCATTGATGTTCAGGATGATCACCACCGTGAACTGGTCGTACACCGGCTCGCCCAGTTTGAATTTGATGCGCATGTCCACCACCGGAATGATGATGCCGCGCAGGTTGATCACGCCCTTGATGAATTCGGGCGCATTGGCGATGCGGGTTACCGCTTCATAACCGCGGATCTCCTGCACTTTCAGGATATCGATGCCGTACTCTTCGGCACCCAGCTTGAATGCCAGGAATTCCTTGCCTTGGCTAGCGTCTTCTTGCGCAGTAACTTGCATGGTTTTTTCCTTTAGCAAAATCTGTGTTGTCAAAGCGTATCAGGTTGCAAAGCGATTTACGAGGGGGCAATTTTTAATTGCTAGCTAAGTCAAATCTGATTATGCTGGATGTAAAGATTAGCGCATTTTGATCAAGGAGACTTCATGGCGGACCCTCAAGCCGTCGATGACAACTGGCTGCTCGAAGAAGACGAAGAAGAGAAGCAGCCGGCATCGACAGGATCCCCAGAACAGCGGCTGTGGCGCGTGCTGATTGTGGACGACGACCAGGACGTGCATGCGGTTACCCGCCTGGCGCTGCGCAATGTCAGTTTCAAAGGGCGTGAGCTGGAGTTGTTTTCGGCCTACAGCGGCCGCGAGGCATTTGAGATCCTGCGCGATACGCCGGATATTGCCTTGGTGCTGCTCGATGTCGTGATGGAAACCGACGATGCCGGCCTGCTGCTGGCGCGCCGCATCCGCGAAGAGCTGCACAATTCCATCGTGCGCGTGGTGTTGCGCACCGGCCAGCCGGGCCAGGCGCCCGAACAGCGCGTCATCATCGAATACGACATCAACGACTACAAGGCCAAGACCGAACTCACGACGCAGAAGCTGTTTACCACCGTGATCTCGGCGCTGCGTGCGTATGAAAGCCTGAACATGCTGGAGCGCTCGCGCATCGGCCTGGGCAAGATCCTGGCCGGCGCGACCAACCTGTACCAGATCCATTCGCTGCGTGAATTCGCGTCCGGCGTGCTGAACCAGGTCTCCGCCATCCTCGATGTCGGGGCGGACGGCGTGCTGTGCCTGATGCAGGTCGACACCGGCGAGACCACCGTGGTAGCAGCCACCGGCGGCTATGCGCCGCTGGCGGAAAACGAGCAGATGCCGGACAACCATCCGTTGTGGCCGACCATCAGGAAAGCCTTCAAGGAAAAGAAGAGCCAGTTCGAACATCCGGCCAATGTGCTGTTCATCCACACGCAGGAAAGCCGCGACGTGCTGATCTCGGTCACGCCGCCCTGGCCGCTGGCCCAGATCCAGCGCGACCTGCTGGAAGTGTTCTGCGAGCGCATTGCCGCCGCGTTTGACAACCTGTACATGTTCGGCCAGCTGCGCAAGGCGCAGGAAGCCACCGTGGTGGCGCTGGCCGACCTGGCGGAATTCCGCGACGGCTGCACCGGCGGCCATGTGCGGCGCGTGCAGCAGCTGTCCTCGGCGATTGCTGCGCGCATGCGCGAGCGCGGCATGTACGACGACGAACTGACGCCGCAGCTGGTCGACATGATCGGCCTCGCCTCCATCCTGCATGACGTGGGCAAGGTCGCGACGCCGGACCATATCCTGCTGAAGCCGGGCCCCCATACCGACGACGAGCGTGCGCTGATGCAAACCCATGCTGCCGTCGGGCGCAGCGTGCTGGAACGCGCGGCCAATATGGTGGACGGTGTCAGCTACCTGACGTATGGGGCGGAAATTGCCGGCGGTCACCATGAGCACTGGGACGGCGGCGGCTATCCGAACCAGCTCAAGGGCAAGCAGATTCCCTTGTCGGCGCGGATCGTGGCGGTGGTCGATGTCTTCGATTCCTTGCTGCATGAGCGCCCCTACAAGGAGCCGTGGCCGTATCCGGAAGTGATGACCTATATCCGCGACCGTACCGGCACCCAGTTCGATCCCGAAGTGATCGCCGCGCTGAATGACGTGGTCGAACGTAACCCCGGCCTGGGCCAGGGCAGCTGAGCCAACCCTACTGTGGCGGCCACGCCGCGCTGCCACGTTCAATCTCTCCAAAATTCACGGCGTGCAGCGTGCAAGCGCTAAAATGAGGACAGCCCTTGTCCTACGCCGACAGCCATGAATGAACTGAAGGGCCTGACAGCGCTGGTCATCGAGCCCAATCCCAGCATGCGCGCCAGCCTGCACAATATGCTGAGCTTGTGCGGCCTGGTGCGCATTGACGATGCCGCCAGCTCCAACCAGGCCATCCGCGCGCTGGAAACCCGGATCTATGACCTGGTCCTGTGCGAGTACGCCCTGGAAGGCGGCCAGGATGGCCAGCAAATGCTGGAAGACCTGCGCCATCACCGCCTGATCAACGCCGCCACCATGTTCTTCATGGTCACCGGCGAGGGCCAGTTCAGCAAGGTGGTCAGCGCCGCCGAGCTGATGCCCAACGATTACATCCTCAAGCCTTTCGCTGCCGATGCCATGCTGGAACGCATCTGGCGTGCCCTCGACCGTCGCAATGCGCTGCTGCCGGTGTACCAGCTGGTGGACATGGGCGACTTGCGTGCGGCAATTGAAGCGTGCGAGGAGGGCGAGGCCGCGCAGCCGCGCTTTGCCATGGAGTTCCGCCGCCTGCGTGCGGAGATGCACATCCAGGTCGGCGAGCCGGAACTGGCCGAACCGCTGTATGCCGAACTATGGGATAGCCGCCAGGTGCCATGGGCCCGGTTGGGCCAGGCCAAGACCCTGTACCTGCGCGGCCGCTTCGACGAAGCGCGCGACCTGCTGCAAGACCTGCTGGGCAGGAACACCCGCTTCCTCGATGCCTATGACTGGCTGGCGCGCACCCATGAAGCGAATGGCGATCCGGCTGCAGCGCAAGCCGTGCTGGCCAATGCGGTAGAACTGTCGCCGCACGCGGTGCGCCGCTTGCGGCGGCTGGGCGAAGTGGCGCTGGTGGCGGGCGACGTCGAAGGCGCCGAACGCGCCTTCAAGCAGGTGGTGAGCAAGACCCGCTATTCCGAATTCCGCACGCCGGAAGACCATGCCAAGCTGGCGCAAACCCTGGTCAAGAGAGGCGACCCGGTGCAGGCGGCCGCAGTGATCCGCGACCTGGACAAATCGTTGTCCGGCACCCCGAACACCGATGTCTGCAGCGCCATTGCTTCGGCTGCGCTGCATGAATTCACCGGCAACGTGGAACGCATGAACGCCTCGCTGGACTATGCGGTCAGCGGCGTGCGTACCGCAAGCGGCCTGTCGAACGAGATGAAGATGGAGCTGGCGCGCACCTGCCTGGAAGTGGGCAAGGAGGAGCAGGCGACGGAAGTGATGCGCGACGTGATGCGCAATTCCGCCACGCCGGGCGCCATGGAGCGTGCCATGCGCATGATGGAGAAAAGCGGCCACGCCGAACTGGGACAGCGCCTGGCCGACGAAAGCCGCAACGAAGTGGGCGAGATGGTGGCAGCCGGTGCGGCGCTGGCGAAGCAGGGCGATTTCCGCGGCGCGGTCGACCTCATGCTGGAAGCCGTCGCCAAGGTGCCGGACAACGCCCAGGTAGCGTTCAACGCGGCGGTGGCGATCCTGAAATGCCTGGAAAACGAGGGCTGGGACGATGCCTTCGGGCGCCACGTGCTGGCGCTGGTGGCCACGGTGCGCCGCCTCGATCCTGCCAACGACAAGCTGAATGCACTGGCCGGCCTGCACCAGGACATATTGAAGAAATACAACATCCGCCCGGCCGCGCGGCGCGAAGCAGGGGTGCGCGTCGCGATCTGATAGCCGCTGGCGCTACAATGGGCTATGAGCTCCAATCCACCAGAAGAACGCCCGGTCCGCGCCTACCTGCTGAAAAAGTTGTGCAGCGATGATGAGGGTTTGTTTGCGCTCGGCGTGTCGATCGCGCGCGTGGTGCAGATGGCCGATTCGGACGACCAGGGCACGCAAAGTCTGGCCTATCACGTGCTGTCCGACGTGGCGCTGACGCAGAAGATCCTGCGCCTGGCCAATACGCCGCAATACCGCCAGGCCTCGGGCGCGCCGGTAACCACAATTTCCCATGCGATTTCGCTGCTTGGTTTCGATAATGTGAAAACCACGGCGCTGGCCATGCTGCTGGTCGATACCATGGCCAACAGCAAGCATGCGCAAAGTGTGCGGGTGGAGCTGGAGGCGGCGCTGTGCGCCAGCCTGGTTGGGCGCGAACTGGCGCGCTACAGTCCTTACCAGAAGGCGGAGGAAGCGGCGATCGGGGCGCTGTTCAAGAACCTGGGGCCGCTGCTGATCGCCTCGCGCGAACACGACCGCTTCCGCGAGATCAATGCGCTGGTCGTGGCAGGCGAACACTCGCAGGCGCGGGCTTCGCAAATGATCCTGGGCAGCACCTACGACACGCTGACGGCGACCGTGCTGCGCGAATGGAAAATCCCCGACGTCATCATCCGCTCGCTGACGCCCTTGTACGGCAGCACCATGCGGGCGCCGGCCGACCGCACCGAGTGGATACGGCAGGTGGTGCACTTCAGCATGGATGCGGCGCGCGCGCTGACGCGCCTGGGCGGCGTGGCCAGCGACGACGTACGCCTGCTGCACCAGCGTTTCGGCAACGCGCTGGGGCTGGAACGCGAGCAGGTGACCACGGTGCTGACGCGCGCGCGCAGCAGCATGGATGCTTTGTTGAACAGCATGCAGCTGGATGGCGCTTCCAGCGGTTCTGCCGGCGAGCCGGGCGACCCGTATGCGGAACCCGGCGAAGTTCCGGGCGCGGCGGGGACCTTGCCGAGCGTGCTGGCGCTGGCCAGCATGGATTCCGGCGCGAAGGAGGGCGCCTACCCGAGCGGCAAACCGTATGACGCCCGCGAGCAGTTGCTGGCCGGCGTGCAGGAACTGACCGAGATGCGGGTGGAGGGCAAGGCGCGGGTGAATGAGCTGGTGCAGGCGGTACTGGAGACTTTGTACCGCAGCATGGGGTTCCGCTTTGCGACAGTTTGCCTGAAGGATGCGAAGACGGGGCAGTTCCGGGCGCGCATTGCGCTGGGCGACAAGCGGGCCTTGCGGCAGGAGGGCTTCGTGTTCCCCTTGCAGGGCAAGGATCTGTTCCACCTGGCGCTGGATAATGATGCCGATTTGATGATCGCGGATGCCAGTGTGGCCAAGATTCGCGATTTGCTGCCGAAGTGGCACCTGGATTTGCTGCCGGATGCGCGCAGCTTTATCGTGCTGCCATTGGTGGTGCAGGGTGTGCAGCTTGGCTTGTTCTATGCCGATCGTGCCCAGCCTGCGCCGGAAGGGGTGCCGCCGGACGAGACGTCGCTGATTCGGGCGCTGAAGGCGCAGGTGCTGGCGGCTTTGTCCCCCTGAAACCGGTAAGCCGCCGCGGGTTTTCGGTTGTACACCGTTGATCTTCTCAAAACGTCAGAGGACTCGAACCAACTTGCGGCCTCGAAACCGTTGGGGGTCTGACCCTGCGGGTCAGACCCCGGTTTACCGGTTCAGGCAGGTTCAGGTAAGCGTCCAGCCAGCGCCTCGAACTCGGCCACCGGCATCGGCCGCGCAAACAGATATCCCTGCGCCTCATTGCAGTACTTGCTGCGCAAGAATTCCAGCTGCGCCTCCGTCTCCACGCCCTCCGCCACCACGCCCAGCCCCAGCGCATGCGCCAGCCCGATGGTCGCAGCCACAATCACCGCATCATTCGGGTCGCTCTCGATATCCTTCACAAACCCGCGGTCAATCTTGATCCGGTCGATCTCGAACAGCTTCAGGTAGCTGAGCGACGAATAGCCCGTCCCAAAATCGTCGATCGCCACCTTGATCCCGCGCGCCCGCAGCTCGCGCAGCAAGTCGCGGCTGCGTTCCGGATCCTGCATCGCCGCCGACTCGGTGATCTCCAGTTCGAGCAACGCAGGATCAATCCCGCTCTCGCGCAGCAGCTGGTCCAGCAGCGGCAGCAGGGCGTCGCCGTGGCATTGGCGCGCCGACAGGTTGACGGCCAGGCGCAGCGACCCCTGCCAGCGGCGCAGCAAGCCCACGGTCTGCTGCAGCACCCAGTCCCCCAGCGGCAGGATCAGCCCCGATTCTTCCGCAATCGGGATAAAGCGGTCCGGCCCCACCATGCCCAGTTCCGGATGATGCCAGCGCAGCAGCACCTCGGCGCCGATCACGCGGCGCGTGGCCAGTTCCACCTGCGGCTGAAGGTAAAGCTCGAACTCCTTGCGTTCCAGCGCCTGCCACAAGCGGTTCTCCATCATCAAGCGGTCATGGGTGGCGGCATTCATGGCCGCTTCGAAAAACTGGAAGTTGCCGCGGCCCTGGCTCTTGGCTGCATACATCGCCGTATCCGCATGGCGCAGCAGGGCGGCGCTGTCATGGCCGTCGGGCGGGAACATGGCGACGCCGACACTGGTGCCGCTATGGATCGTCTTGCCTGCCAGGTGGAACGGCTCGGCCAGTGCAGCCACGATACGCACCGCGATCTGGCTGGCTTCCGCCGGCGTCACGTTGCCGCCGGTGACCACGATGAATTCATCGCCGCCCAGGCGGGCGATGGTGTCGACTTCGCGTAGCAGCTCGCGCAGGCGGTCGGCGACCGCCGCCAGCAACTGGTCGCCGGTGGCGTGGCCGTGCGTGTCGTTGATCTTCTTGAAGTGATCGAGGTCGAGGAACATCACGGCAGCCGTGCCATTGGCGCGGCGCGTCTGCGCCAGCAACTGGTCGAGGCGCAGGTTGAGCGAGAGGCGGTTATCCAGCCCGGTCAGCGGATCGTGGTGGGCCAGCTTGTAGATCCGTTCCTGGGCGCGCTGCTGCTCGGTCAGGTCGTGCACGATGGCGACGAATACATTGCCGTCGGGGAGTTCCACCTCGCTGACCGAAATCGCGGTCGGGAAAATGCTGCCATCGTGGCGGCGGCCGCTGGATTCGTGCTCGTGGGTGGCGCCGCTGGCGATATTGCGCAGCACGCGTGGCGCACTATCGCTTTCCGCTTCCGGCAGCAGGACCGCCAGCGGCATGCCGGCCAGCGCTTCGGCGGGATAACCGAACAGGCGGCAAGCCGCGGCATTGGCCGAGACCAGCAGGCCATCGGCGCCGATGGTCAGGATGGCGTCGGCCGCCTTGTCGAGGATGGCTTGCAGGCGCGCTTCGCGCTCGCGCAGGCGGATCGTGCTTTCCTTTACCTGCTGCTGGATCTGGGCGCGTTCGCCGCTGGTCAGCAGCATCAGGGCGCCCAGCAGCCCTGTCAGCATCAGGCCCGCACTCAGTACCAGCCAGCTTTGCCAGCCGTGCTGGTGCACCATGTAGGCAGCCGAGGGCGCCAGCACCAGTTCGTAGTCGCGGCCGCCAAGGCTGAGCTTGCGCCAATAGTCGTCTTCGTTCGGCGCGCGCGACATCAGGTCGACCAGCGTGGTCGGTCCCGGCTCGCTGCGGTCGACCAGGCGGGCCTGGATATGCGGGAAATCGGCGGCGGCCAGCGCGCCGTTGACGTAGGTGTCGATCTGCATCGCCAGCAGCAGCATGCCGGCCGCCGCTTGCCCATCGCCCGGATCAACCGCTTGCAGCAGCACCACGCCGCTGCCTTCGCCCGGCATCGACAGCATGACCGGTGCGCTGGCAACCGGCTTGCCGCTGCGCAGCGCTTCACGCACGGCTTGCGCGCGGACCGGTTCGGCCAGCCAGTCCAGTCCCTGGTAATGGCGGCGCGCCGCAGGCTCGATGAACAAGGTCACCATATGCTCGCCAGGCGGCACCTCGGCATGGCGGTGCACGGAATGGCTGTGTGAGTGGCCGGGTTCAGTGGACGGGGCGATGATGCGGAAGTCCGCGCCGATGGTGTCGCGCGCCCAGGTTTCAAAAGCCGGGCGATCGGCCTCGGATACCGGCCGCAGCCAGGCCATCGACAGCAGCTCGGGCCGCTGGTCGAGGTAGCCATGCGCAATCTTGTCGAAGCCTTGCGCCGACATCACGCGCCCATAGCGGTTGATGGCGCGCGCCATGGCGAATACATACCGCTCGTGCTCGCTGAAACGGGACTGCAGCAAGTCGCCCACCTGTTGCGCCTTGAGGCGGAAGCCTTCCAGGTGCTGCCGGGTTTCCCAGCGCGCCACCAGCACGTACAGCATCACGCACAGGGTGACCAGGAAGAGCTGGGGTACGCCCACCAGCAAGCGACGGCGCTGCCACAGCGCGCGCGGCTGGCCGAACAGTACCCAGCACAGCGGCGCGGCCAGCATGACGCCGATGGCATCGCCAATCCACCAGGTCAGCCAGCTGGTCGGCAAATCGCGCGGCGCAATGGCGCCGGCGGCAGCTGCGGCGCCATTGGACAGCGTGCTGCTCACCAGCGTCACGCAAACTGCCAGCAGCAGGAAGCGCAGCACATCGCGCCCGGCACCGATTTCTGGCCGGATCGCGCGGCGGAAATACAGCATGCCGAGCCACGCCTGCAGCGCCGAACCAAAGGCGGCAGCGAGTGCAGCCAGTCCTTGCGGCAAAGGCGGCAGGGTCAGCGGATTGGGCGCACCCGGCAGGGGCAGGAAATTGATCAGCAGGGCGCCGATGGCGACGCCGGGCAGCAGGCGCGGCCCAAAGGTAACGATGCTGGCCAGGGCGATCCCGGCCGGCAGGAAGAGGGGACTGGCATAACCGGGCGCCAGGGACAAGTAGAGGCAGAAGCGCCCGATGACCGCGTAGGCCGCCAGCAGCAGCAGGTTGGCGGCCAGCGTGCGCGGCCAGCCGGGGGAGGGATTCTTCACAGAATGGGCGCTCCGGTGCACGGAATAAGTTGACCGATTTTAAAGCAAAAGGTGCAACGCAAAAACAACACTTGCAAATTTGCAGGAGTAGCCATTACAATCTCGCCCCGAAGCGCACGTCATGCAGCGTTTGCGAAATAAGCAAATAACGATGTTGACAGTGTTGGAAAGTTGCTTCATACTCTGCGGTTCCTTCGCGGAGGGGTGGCCGAGTGGTTAAAGGCAGCAGACTGTAAATCTGCCCTCTTATGAGTACACTGGTTCGAATCCAGTCCCCTCCACCAAAGCTTGCAGGTAGCTAAGTGAAGTAGTAGTCGAAAGTAGTCGGAACCTCGCGGGTGTAGCTCAATGGTAGAGCTGAAGCCTTCCAAGCTTATGACGAGGGTTCGATTCCCTTCACCCGCTCCATGCAGCACAGTAGTAAAAATAAGCCCTTGTAGCTCAGTGGTAGAGCACTCCCTTGGTAAGGGAGAGGCCACGTGTTCAATCCACGTCAAGGGCACCAGAATTCTGCAGTATCCATCTGATTAGTCGGGCGCGTGCCCAGCAACTCAACATTTGTTAGGAGTCTAAAATGGCAAAAGAAAAGTTCGAGCGGACTAAGCCGCACGTGAACGTTGGCACCATCGGTCACGTTGACCATGGCAAGACCACCCTGACCGCTGCTATCGCAACCGTCCTGTCGAAGAAATTCGGCGGCGAAGCCAAAGCTTACGACCAGATCGACGCTGCTCCAGAAGAAAAAGCACGCGGCATTACCATCAACACCGCC
>NZ_LMIC01000004.1:0-230452 GCF_001428585.1 Duganella sp. Root198D2
TGTCCATAATTGAATTTGTGGGCACAACTGCTGTGCCAAAATTCGATCATGGATGGGGGCGATTCCTACGTCCAGACGGTGCTGGCTTTACGCTTACCCAGGAACAGGATTTTCCGGATTTTCTGCGAGAGGGAGATTCAAATACCTGAATGGCCAGCTTTCGATTACTCAAACGGGCCGGTCAAATCGCTACAACGTTTGGACTTGGTCTGACAGGTTCGTCCATAAGAAATGAAGATTTAGCTTGACCGTCTGCAACGGGGCGGAAGCGGCCATTCGCCTCTCCTTGAACGTGACCTCATGTAAGCCCAGGCATGGCGCAGACATTCGCAGCCATCGTTGAAGTATAACCTGGACGACACCCGAGGCGTGATCTTCACGTCGCGCAAGCAATGCAATATTGCTCTGCCGCAAACCCAAACGAAAGCTACCGCGCGGCCGGGATTCCATGTATAATTCACCGCTTGTGCGCTGCAACACATCAACGCAGCTGAAAATAACAACACAAATAGCAGCTTCGCGAAACTATCTGCCGCATTCCGAAACACTGGATGCCGCCTTAAAAGCCCCCCCGCCCTGCGTGTCGTAGTCCAATGACACCGTCCCGGCGCAAAGCTTTTGTGCCGAAATTTCTATACAAATAGAGTCGTTTCGTTCTGGTTTAGCGTAGCTTTTTTTCGCTTTTTACGAAAGATATACATGACTTTTGAAGCACTTGGTCTCAACACGTCCATCCTCAATGCACTGACCGAATCCGGCTACACCAAGCCGACCGGGGTCCAGGAGCAGGCAATCCCTGCGGCGATTGCGGGCAAGGACCTGTTGGTTTCCTCGCAAACCGGCTCCGGCAAGACCGCGGCCTTCATGCTGCCATCGCTGAACCGCCTGGCCGCAGACAGCTTCTCCGGCAACGCCGGCAAGACCGCAGCGCAGGAAGCGCAGTCGGCGCGCGCACGCGGCGAGCGCCCACGCTTCCGCCCTGCCCAGCCAAAAATGCTGGTGCTGACCCCGACCCGTGAACTGGCCCTGCAAGTCACCACCAACACCGCCAAGTACTGCTCGAACCTGCGCCAGATCCGCGCCGTGTCGATCCTGGGCGGCATGCCTTACCCGAAGCAGATGCAACTGCTGGCGAAGAATCCGGAAGTCCTGGTCGCGACCCCAGGCCGCCTGATCGACCATATGGAACAAGGCAAGATCGACTTCTCCCAACTCCAGATCCTGGTGCTGGACGAAGCCGACCGCATGCTGGACATGGGCTTCATCGACGACATCGAGAAGATCGTTGCCGCCACCCCTGCTTCGCGCCAGACCATGCTGTTCTCGGCAACCCTGGACGGCGTGGTGGGCAATATGGCCCGCCGCATCACCAAGGACCCGCTGACCATCCAGGTTAACAGCACCACCACCAAGCACGAAAACATCTCCCAGCGCGTGCACTTCGTGGACGACCTGTCGCACAAGAACCGCCTGCTGGACCACCTGCTGCGCGACGAAACCATGGACCAGGCAGTGGTCTTCACCGCCACCAAGCGTGACGCCGATACCATCGCCGACCGCCTGAACATCGCCGGCTTCTCCGCCGCCGCGCTGCACGGCGACATGCACCAGGGCGCGCGTAACCGCACCCTGGACGGCCTGCGCCGCGGTAACGTGAAGGTGCTGGTTGCAACCGACGTGGCGGCTCGCGGTATCGACGTGCCGAACATCACCCACGTGTTCAACTACGACCTGCCGAAGTTCCCTGAGGATTACGTGCACCGCATTGGCCGTACCGGCCGCGCAGGCCGCAATGGTGTCGCCGTTTCGCTGGTGAACCACGCGGAAAACATGCTGGTGCGCCGCATCGAGCGCCTGACCCACCAGCCGATCCCGGTCGAAGTGATCGAAGGCTTCGAGCCTAAGCGTGCAGCGCCTTCGCGTTCCGCAGCGCGTCCGGGCTGGAAACCAGGCGACGGCCGCAATGCCAAGCCGGGCCAGCGTTCGTTCTCGAACCCGCGTTCCGAAGGCAGCCACTATCGCAGCGAAGGCAATCCGTTTGCCGGCGAGCGTAAAGAAGGCGGCTTCCGCAACCGCAACGAAGGCGGCCAGCGTGCCGAAGGCGGTTTCCGTACCGAGCGCACCGATGGCGGCTTCCGCAACCGTAATGAAGGCGGCTTCCGCGCCGAGCGTCCAGCCGAAGGCGGTTTCCGCAATCGCGCCGACGGCGGTGGTTTCCGCGCTGAGCGTCCTGCAGAAGGCGGCGTCCGCAAGGAAGGCAGCGGTTTCCGTGAGCGCGGCGAGAGCACCTTCCGCAATCGCGACCGCGATGCCGGCGGTTTCAAAGGCCCACGTACCGATGCACCGCGCCGTCCATGGGGCGACCGCTAATCCTTAGCATGCAATAAGCAAGGCCGCCCGGGCAACCTGGCGGCCTTTTTTCTTTTGTACGTTACCGAACGGAGCCGCCTTGAAAACGGCGCGACACTGCGCCCATGAGAACAACCCTGATCGCCCTGTTAATAGCCAGCACGGGCGCGCATGCGGCCCAGGACTCGCCCTCCCCAACCGTGCGCGCCCAAGTGCTGCTGGACCGGGCCAACTTCTCCGGTGGCCAGATCGATGGCGCGGCTGGCAGCAATATGCGGCAGGCCCTGGCCGGCTTCCAGCGGGCGCATAACTTGCCGCAGACAGGCAAGCCGGATGACGCAACGCTGGCTGCGCTTGACGACGGCCAACCGGTGCTGGCCGAATACACCATCACCGATGCCGATGTCGCCGGGCCGTTCGAGCCGGTGCCCGAGGAAATGGCCGATAAGGCAAAGATGCAGGCGCTGGGCTACTCGAGTGCTGCCGAAGCCTTGGGAGAACGCTTCCACGCCAGCCCCGCCTTGCTGCGCAAGCTAAATCCAGGCAAGGATATCGAACAGGCGGGCACGCGCATCCTGGTGCCGAATATCGGCGGCGAGCGTCCCTTGCCGAAAGCCGCCAGCCTGGTGGTGGACCGCAGCGCCAGCACCGTGACCCTGCTCGATGCGGGCGGCAAGGTGATTGCGCAGGTGCCCGCCAGTACCGGCAGCGAGCATGATCCGCTGCCGATCGGACAGTGGAAAGTGAATGGCGTGGCACGCAACCCGCCCTTCCACTACAACCCGCAATTGTTCTGGGATGCGCGGCCTGGCGAGAGCAAGGCCACCATCCCGCCCGGACCGAACAACCCGGTCGGCGTCGTGTGGATCGACCTGTCGAAAGATCATTACGGCATCCACGGCACACCGGAACCCGCCAAGATCGGCAAAACGCAGTCGCACGGCTGCATCCGGCTCGCCAACTGGGACGCCGCGCGCGTCGCCGATGCCGTGGGGCCCGGGACGCCAGTCGTGCTTCAGGAATAAGGAGGCTGCCATGAGACCCATAGGCGCATTCGGTACCCTGATTGCCGGCATCGTCCTTGGTGCCGCGGGCACGCTGCTGTTGCTTAGCCGCGTGCCGCTCGATAACCGCGAGACCGCGGCCATTACGATTCCCGGCGACCGGCCAGCGCCTGTGACGCCGACGGTACCGGCGGCTAACTCCCCCGTGATCGAACCAGCGGCGACCGGACCCGCACCGGTACTCGCGCCGGCCCAGGCGGCACCTGTCGCTCCGCCGCAAGTGGCCAGCGCCGGCAAGGCGGGCGACTCCCTGGCCGGCATGCGCCCGGCCGATACCAGCGGAACTGGCGGCCTGGTAGCCAGCGGAAGCGGCAGCTCGCTCATGATCCCCGTGGCCGGCGTGAAGCCCGCACAAATCCAGGATACCTATAGCCAGCCGCGCGGTTCCGAACGCATGCATGAAGCGCTGGACATCCTCGCGCCCATCGGCACGCCGGTCTACGCGGTGGCGGACGGCAGGATCGCCAAGCTGTTCACCAGCAAACCCGGCGGCCTGACGATCTACCAGTTTGACCCGAACGAGAAATACTCCTACTACTACGCCCACCTGGACCACTATGCCACCGCGCTAAAAGAAGGCCAGCAGGTAAAGCGCGGGGAACTGATAGGCTATGTGGGCACCACCGGCAATGCCGATCCCGCGGCGCCGCACCTGCATTTCGCCATGTTTGAACTGGGCCAGGAAAAGAACTGGTGGCAGGGCAAACCGGTCAACCCCTACCCTCTGCTTGCTCACCAGTGACGGACGCGACCCGTGTCCATGTGCACGAACTGTGACGTCGGGTAGTAGCCAACGCCACCGCTTTTCAACGCCAGCGCGGCCTTGTGCAGCCGTTCCAGGTCGCGCCCCGGGATGCGCACGTCAATCGCCTTCCCTTCGATATGCATGCTGTGCTTCGCCACGCCGCCACTGGCCTCGGCCAGCTTCTGGTTGGACTCCGGCGAGCGATAGCCCGATATCACGTGGATCACTTCATGGTTACTGAACTGCGCGCTGACACGGTCGAGCAGCAGAATCAGCTCGGGATCGATGGCTGCGATCTTGTCGTTGCGATGGTCGCGCAGCAGGTGGTTGATATCCTGCAGCGCCTCAGGGATGAACTGTCCTTCGGCCCAGAACATGGTGCGCAGGGTTTCGCCGGTATGCGTGTTGTAGAAGCGCAGGCTACGCTCATGCGGCGCCGCAATGGCTGCGCGCGCCATCGCCGGCAACGCCAAGGCCGAAGCCACAGCGACGGAACTCTTGAGGAATGATCTGCGCTGGTTCATGACTGTAGTCTACCGCTGACACCGATATGAATGTTTTTATGGCGCGCGGCAAGAAGTTTCGATATACTTGATTACTCAAGCACTTTTCAATGATCAATCATGGATAACGCACTCGAATTCTGCCTGCGCCTTGCGCGCGCCCACGCCACCATCATTCGCCGCCTCGACACTGTGCTGGGCGGCCACCACGGCCTGAGTTTCAGCGACTTCATGCTGCTGCAAAGCCTCGCCAATGCGCCGGGCGGCCGCCTGCGCCGCGTCGACCTGGCCGACCGCCTGGGACTGACCGCTTCCGGCGTCACGCGCACCCTGCTGCCGCTGGAGAAAACCGGCTGGGTGGCACGCCAGGCCGACGAACGCGACGCGCGCGTCGGTTATGCCGTGATTACGGCCGCAGGGCACGCGCTGCTCGACAACGCCCAGCGCACCGCCAACGAATATGCAGCGGACCTGCTGCGCCACTCAAACGACGAAGAGCTGGCGCCATTGAACGCCGTTCTCGCCAACCTGATCGGACCCCAATAATGACTCCCAGTCCCAGCCTGAAATCCAATGCCAATTTCCGCTGGCTGCTCAGCGGCGGCATCCTGTCCATGCTGGGCGATCAATTCACGCTGATCGCCCTGCCCTGGCTCGTACTGAAACTCACCGGCGACCCGCTGTCGCTTGGCCTGGTGCTTGCCCTGTTGGGCGCACCGCGCGCCATCTTCATCCTGATCGGCGGCGCCGTGGTGGACCGCTATTCACCGAAGCGCGTGCTGATGCTGACCAAGCATGCCAGCGCCTTGCTGGTAGGCGCCCTGGCCGTGCTTGCGCTGACCGGCAACGCGACGCTGCCGCTGGTCTACGCACTGTCGCTCGGCATCGGCCTGGCGCAGGCGTTTGCTTTTCCGTCCGGCAGTTCAATCATGCCGCGCACCATTCCGCCGGAACTGCTGCAGGCCGCCAACGGCGCCACCATGGGCGTGCGCCAGGTCGGCATGCTTGTCGGGCCTTTGCTTGCCGCGCTGCTGCTGGCTATCGGCGATGCAGGCGATGCGACGGGCGGCATGCGCGCGCTCGGCCTGGCTTTCGCGTTCGACAGCCTGAGCTTCATGGCCTCAGCATGGACCTTGTCCCGCGTGGTGCCGCTGGGAGGAGCGAAGCCGCCGGTGCCGCAAAACGTGCTGCATGCGGTCGGCGAAGGCTTGCTGGCAGTATGGCGCGACGCGGAGATGCGCACTTGCTTCGCCTACTGGGGCCTGGTGTCGGTGCTGATCGGCGGCACCATGCAGGTAGCCCTGCCCGTGCTGGCCAAAGAGCGCCTGCATGATGGCTCCGCCTTCGGCCTGCTGATGGCCGCCCACGGCGCCGGCATGCTGGCGGGCATGGCATTCTCCGGCATGACCGCCAAGTACAACGCTGGGAAGCCGGTGCGTATTGGCCTGCTCGCCTTGTCGGTCGATGCCATGGCCGGCCTGTTGATCATGCCGCTGGGCCTGATCACCGCGGCGTGGCAAGGTGGTTTGCTCCTGCTGTCGCTCGGCGCGCTGGTGGGCCTGGTGCAGGTGGCCGTGTTCACCTGGATCCAGAAGCGCGTACAGCCGCAGATGATGGGGCGCATCATGAGCATCTTCATGTTCATCCTGTTCGGCCTGGCGCCATTGTCTTCGGCGGCAACCGGCTGGATCATGCAAAGCGCGACCCTGCCGCAAATGTTCTTCGGCGGTGGCGTAATCCTGGTGGTTTGCGCTACGCTTGCGTTGCTGTTCACGCCGATGCGCCGCATCGCAACCGCTGCTTAGGATCTCGTACATGGAAACAAAATGGCTGGAAGATTTTATCTCGCTGGTTGAAACGAATAGTTTCAGCCGCTCCGCGCAACTGCGCCACGTCACGCAGCCAGCGTTTTCGCGGCGCATCCAGTCGCTGGAAAACTGGCTGGGCATGGACTTGATCGACCGCACTTCCTACCCCACGCGCGTGACGCCGGCGGGTCTGGTGTTCTACGAGCAGGCGCTGGAAATGCTCAGCCAGATCAATGGCGTGCGCGAACTGTTGCGCGGCAAGCGGGCAGCGGCGCAGAACAGCATCGACCTTGCGGTGCCGCACACGCTGTCGCTGACCTTCGTCCCGAAATGGATCACGCAGCTGGAAAAGGAATTCGCGCCGATCAATTCGCGCCTGATGGCCTTGAACGTGCACGATGCGGTGCTGCAGCTGGTGGAAGGCGGCTGCGACCTTCTGCTTTGCTACCACCATCCGCGCCAGCCGGTGCAGCTTGATCCGGGGCGCTACGACATGCTGGTACTGGGGCGCGAGGCTTTGCGCGCTTATGCACGCTGCGACAAGGCGAAGCTGCCGGAGTTCGTGCTGCCGGGGCGGAAGACCTCGCCGCTGCCCTTCCTTTCCTACACCACCAATGCCTATTTGGGGCGCATGGTCGACCTGATCGTAGCGGATGCGAAGCAGGCTTTGCACCTTGAGACCCACTACGAAACCGATATGGCGGAAGGCTTGAAGATGATGGCGCTCGAGGGACGCGGGATCGCCTTCCTGCCTGAATCGGCAGTGACACGCGAGGTGAAACAGAAGCTGCTGGCGCCTGCCGATGGCGGGCGGGCGGAATGGGAAATCGAGATGGAGATCCGGCTTTATCGCGAGCGGCCAAGCACGGCGCGGCCTGGGAAAGCCATCGTGGCGCGTTTGTGGGAGCACTTGGCGGAAAGGCAAAAGCCCGCTTCGGCGAAACGGCGCGTGCCGGCTTCGGACCGCTAAAACCGGTAAACCAGTGTCAGACCCACAGGGTCTGACACTGGTTTACCGGTTTGTAGTTTTGGTTCAGAAACATGCCATTCCGACACGTTATGCAAATTTTGCATAACCGGATGCGCACTCGGCATTGGCTTCGGCTATTGCGCAGGAATAAGATTCGCCGCGTTACCGAACAACCTGAGCGAGTCACACAATGACCAACCACGTCTTGCCGTCTTACCTCAACGCTGAAGATCTCGGCCCTTGGGGCCAGTACCTGAAACAAATTGATCGCGTCACCCCTCACCTGGGCGGCCTGTCCCGCTGGGTTGAAACCCTGAAGCGCCCAAAGCGCATCCTCGTTGTCGACGTTCCGATCGAACGTGACGACGGCTCGATCGCCCACTACGAAGGCTATCGCGTTCAACACAATATGTCGCGCGGCCCTGGCAAGGGTGGCGTACGCTTCCATCAGGATGTAACCCTGTCGGAAGTAATGGCCCTTTCGGCATGGATGACGGTGAAAAACGCCGCCGTCAACGTGCCATACGGTGGCGCAAAAGGTGGTATCCGTGTCGATCCAAAGACCCTGTCCAAAGGTGAACTGCAGCGCCTGACCCGCCGCTACACCAGCGAGATCAGCCTGATCATTGGCCCGACCAAGGATATCCCTGCGCCGGACGTCAACACCAACGAACAGGTGATGGCGTGGATGATGGACTCCTACGCCATGATCGAAGGCAACCTGTCGACCGGCGTCGTAACCGGCAAGCCGATCTCGATGGGCGGCTCGCTGGGCCGTCGTGAAGCAACCGGCCGCGGCGTGTTCGTGACCGGCCGTGAAGCTGCTGCAAAGCGCGGCGTGGCAATCGCCGGCGCACGCATTGCAATCCAGGGCTTCGGCAACGTGGGCGGCATCGCTGCCAACATGTTCGCTGATGCCGGCTCGAAGATCATCGCAGTGCAGGATCACACCGGCACCGTGGTGCACCAGGGCGGCCTGAATGTGGCTGAACTGCACAAGCACGTAGCGGAAACCGGCGGTGTCGCTGGCTTCGCAGGTGCAGAAGCAACCCAGGACCGCGATTCCTTCTGGGGCATCGAGTCCGACATCCTGGTACCGGCAGCACTGGAACAGCAGATCACCGCCAAGAACGCCGGCCAGATCCGCACCAAGATCATCCTGGAAGGCGCCAACGGCCCAACCACCCCTGAAGCGGACGACATCCTGAACGAAAAAGACATCCTGATCGTTCCGGACGTACTGTGTAACGCCGGCGGCGTGACCGTGTCCTACTTCGAATGGGTGCAGGACTTCTCCTCCTTCTTCTGGAGCGAGGAAGAAATCAATGCACGCCTGACCCGCATCATGCAGGACGCGTTCAACTCCGTGTGGGAAGTGTCGCAAGAGAAGAAAGTCTCGCTGCGCACCGCAACCTTCATCCTGGCCTGCACCCGCGTGCTGGCCGCCCGCGAAGTTCGTGGCCTGTACCCTTAATCACACGCAAGCAGGGGCGCCCGCGTAGCGCCCTGCAGCATACGCCCGCACCGGCTAAACTGGCCTGTAGCGGGCGTTTTTCGCAGAACAAAAGGAGAAGTACAGAATGAGCAGTCTTGAACAAAAGGCACTGGAATATCACAAGGCCGGCACGCCCGGCAAAGTGGCCATTGCAGTGACCAAGAGCGTCGCCAGCCAGGAAGACCTGGCCCTGGCCTACTCGCCTGGCGTAGCGGCGCCTTGCGTGGAAATCGCACGCGATCCGGCACTGGCCTATGAATACACGGCCAAAGGCAACCTGGTGGCAGTCATCACCAACGGCACCGCGGTGCTGGGCCTGGGCAATATCGGCGCACTGGCCGGCAAGCCGGTCATGGAAGGCAAGTCCATCCTGTTCAAGAAATTCGCCGGCATCGATTCCTTCGACATCGAACTGGACGAAACCGATCCGGACAAGCTGGTCGATATTATCGCAGCCATGCATCCGACCTTCGGCGGCATCAACCTGGAAGACATCAAGGCGCCGGAGTGCTTCTACATCGAGCGCAAGCTGCGTGAACGCCTGAGCATTCCGGTGTTCCACGACGACCAGCACGGCACCGCGATTGTGGTCGGCGCGGGCATGCTGAACGCCGTTGAAATGACCGGCCGCGATATCGCCGAGGTGAAGATCGTCTGCTCCGGCGCCGGCGCAGCGGCCATCGCCTGCCTGGAACTGCTGGTGGACATCGGTGCACGCCGCGAGAACATCTTCGTATGCGACTCCAAAGGCGTGCTGAGCAGGGCCCGCAACCTGACCGGCGAGAAAGCCGACTGGGCGCAGGACACTAATGCCACCACCCTGTCCGACGTGATGGAAGGCGCAGACGTGTTCCTCGGCGTATCCGGTCCTGGCGTACTGTCGCAAGCCGACGTGCAACGCATGAAGAAGCAGCCGATCGTGTTCACCCTGGCCAACCCGGAGCCGGAACTGCGTCCGGAACTGGTACGCGAAGTGGCACCGGACGCGATCATCGCCACCGGCCGCTCCGACTACCCGAACCAGATCAACAACGCGCTGTGCTTCCCATACCTGTTCCGCGCCGCGCTGGACACCGGCGCCACCACTATCAACCAGGAAATGAAGCGCGCCTGCGTGACCGCCCTGGCCGGCCTGGCGCACAGTGATGCCCGCTTCGGCAAAGACTACGTGGTACCCGGCCTGCTGGACGACCGCCTGCTGCCAACCGTCACCCCGAAGATCGCGCAAGCCGCGATGCGCAGCGGCGTCGCCCGGAAAGAGCTCGACATGACCGCCTACTTCGAACGCCTCGAAGCACTCGGCAAGCACCTTCTGTAATTAAAGTCGGGGTCAGCTCCGGCAATCGGACATTTCGCGCTGCGCGCAGCGCGAAATGTCCGATTGCCGGAGCTGACCCCGACTTTCATTTGTGGTGGGAGGCGATCCAGTCGTCGACTACACGCTCCAGCACCATCATCGGCAAAGCGCCGTGGCTCAGGACTTCATTATGGAAGTCCTTGAGGTCGAACTTGTCGCCCAGTTCGCTGCGCGCCTTCTCGCGTAATCCCAGTATCGACAGCATCCCCACCTTGTAGGCCAGCGCTTGTCCAGGCGAGACGATGTAGCGTTCCACTTCCGCGGTCGCTTCCTGTTCGGACATGCCGGTATTTTCCATCATGTATTCGATGGCTTCCTCATGCTTCCAGCGTTTGTAGTGAATGCCGGTGTCAACTACCAGCCGTGCGGCCCGCATCATGTCGTCGCGCAATCGGCCCAACTGGTCCAGCGGATCGGGGGTCAGGCCCATTTCGGAAGCCAGCCGCTCCGCATACAGTCCCCAACCTTCCTGGTATGCAGAAAAACTGATCACGCGGCGGAAAAACGGCACACCCTTCATCTCCTGCGCCAGCGATACCTGGAAATGGTGGCCCGGCATGACTTCGTGGAAGACCGTGCTGCGCATGCCGAACTTCGGCGTGTCTTTCAGCGAGCGCAAGTTCGCATAGAACACGCCGGGCCGCGAGCCATCCATTGCACCTGGTATGTAATAGGCGCTGGGCGCGGTTGCGGCCGATTCGATGGGGGCAGGACGCACTTCGATCGCAGCCTTGGGGCGCGTAGTAAATGCGCCGGCCAGCTTTTCGTCGGCTTCCTTCATGATGGCGCGATATTCGGCCAGCATTTCCTTGCGGCCTTCGTCGGTATCGGGATAGCGGTACTTCGGATCGCGCTGCAGCTGCTGCATGCGCTCGCCGACGCTCCCCTCCTCCAGCCCGATCTGGCGCAGCAGCCGGTCCATGATGCCGGTGATGCGGTCGACATCGGCCAGCCCCAGTTCATGCACGCGCTGCGGGGTCAGGTTGGTCGAGGTGTGATAGCGCACGCACCAGGCGTAATATTCGTCGCCGTTCGGCAGCGCCCAGGCGCCATCGTTGGAGTGCGCACGTCCTTGCAGGTCGACGAAATGGCGGATCAATCCGGCATAGGCCGGATACACGCTCTTCTGGATTGCGTCAGCCACGCCCTGCAGCAATTCATCGCGCACCTTCTCACTCATGTCGGACAGCGGAATCGCGTCAAGCTTGGACTTGAAGCTGGTGTACAGCATGTTCTCGCGCGCCGGTCGGCCGGCGAAGCCATGCATCTGCAACAGCACTTTCTCGACCAGGAACTGCGGCGGCAGGATACCGGCGGCTTGCTGTGCGCGCAGGCTCTCGATCAATTGTTCGAACTTGCGCGGGAATTTCTGCAGGCGGGCGATATAGCTTTCCGCTTCGCTGCGGTTGCTGACGCGATGTACGTCGTTCATGAATTCAGGCAGCGCGCTTTGCAGGCCGTGCACCTGGTTGACCGGAAATTCATGCAGCTGGAAGCGCTCGCCTTCCACCATGGTGCCCAGATAATAATGCAGCGTGTCGTAGGACAGCTGCGCCTCGCGTCCCAGCTCGTTGCGGTCATAGCGATCGAGCATGGCCAGGTTGTCCTTCATGTCCTGGAAGATCTCGTGCCGGCGCCGGGGCGATTCGTCGTCCAGCCGTGAGCTGGAAAAATCCAGCCAGCCCGGCAGCACGTGCAGGCGGGACATCATCTCCGGGCTCTTCAGCGCGGCCGCGGCAAAGCCGCGCATGTAAAACCACTCGAGCTTGAGCGGTTTCGAATACCACGTTTGCGTCAACAGCACGGCGCCGGCGCACAAGGCGGCAGTAGCACCGGTCAATCCCCAGACCGCGATTTTTTTGGCATTGATCTCCATGCACGAAATATTACAGTATCATGCCGCTTGGCCAGCCATCAGCTGGCGGATTTGATAACAGACCGGAGATCCCGAATGACCTTACGCCTGCTGGTATTGGGCGCCGCCATCGCTGCGGCTACCAATGCCGTTGCCGCCCCGCGCGGCCTGACCATCGAAGACCTGGCGAGCATGGACCGTGTCGGCAGCCCTGTGCTGTCGCCGGATGCAAGCCGCGTGGTGTACACCGTGCGCGCCACCAATATGGAAAAGAACCGCGGCATCACGCAACTGTGGATGATCGACCTGAAGGCCGCCAAGGCGGCACCGGTCCAGCTGACCCAGCACGATGCCAGTAGCAGCCAGCCGCAATGGTCCCCTTCCGGCGATGCCGTGTACTTCGTCAGCGGCCGCTCGGGTTCCGCGCAAGTGTGGCGCCTGCCGATGAACGCCGGCGGCGAAGCCGTTCGGATCACCGATTACCCGCTGGGCGTGGAGAGCTTCCGCCTGTCGCCAAAGGGCGACCGCCTGGCCATGGCCTTTGAAGTGTTCCGCGATTGCGCCGACCTGGCCTGCACCAAAAAACGCCTGGACGACAAGTCCAAGAACAAGGCCACCGGCATGCTGTACAACGAAATGTTCGTGCGCCACTGGGATACCTGGGCCGACGGCCGCCGCAATGTGCTGTACTCGGCGCCGATCGACGCCGCAGGCAAGGCAGGCGCACCGGTCAGCCTGAGCGGCGCGCTGGACGGCGACGTGCACTCCAAGCCTTTCGGCGACAACGCCGACTACCAGTTCTCGCCGGACGGCGAGAAGGTGGTGTTCTCGGCACGCGTGGCCGGCAAGGCCGAATCCTGGTCCACCAACTTCGACCTGTATGAAGTACCTGCCGCCGGCGGCGCTGCCCCGCGCAACCTGACTGCGGAAAATCCGGCATGGGATGCCAAGCCTTCCTTCTCCCCGGATGGCAAGACCATGGCCTACCTGATGATGAAGCGCCCGGGCTTCGAAGCCGACCGCTTCCACCTGGTACTGATGGATGTCGCCACCGGTAAGAAGCGCGTGGTAGCACAGGACTGGGACCGCTCGATCGCCGACTACAAGTGGCGCACCGACGGCAAGGCCCTGCTGGCCAACGCCGACGATATCGGCAACCACCGCCTGTTCTCGATCGATGCCGCATCCGGCAAGGTCACCGCGCTCACCGGCAAAGGCTACGCTGGCGAATTCGATACCCAAAAAGACACCGTGATCTCCGCCGCGGCCTCGCTGGGCGGCGCGGCGCAACTGGTCAAGCTGAAGACCGAGGGCGCCGAGCAGAAAGGCACCCAACTGACCTGGGCCAACGCTGATCGCCTGAAAGACGTCAAGATGGCGGAGTACGAACAGTTCTCCTTCAAAGGTGCGAACGGCGAAACCGTGTACGGCCACGTGATGAAGCCTTGGAACTACGAACCGGGCAAGAAATACCCGGTGGCCTTCCTGGTGCACGGCGGCCCGCAGGGCAGCTTCGGCAATAGCTGGAGCTACCGCTGGAATCCGCAGGTGTATGCCGGCGCCGGCTACGCTTCGGTGTTCATCGACTTCCACGGTTCGACCGGCTACGGCCAGGGCTTCACCGATTCGATCAGCAACGACTGGGGCGGCAAGCCGCTGGAGGACCTGCAGAAAGGCCTGGCGGCAGCCGTCGCCAAGTACGACTTCCTGGACGGCCAGAACGCCTGCGCCCTGGGCGCATCCTACGGCGGCTTCATGATGAACTGGATCGAAGGCAACTGGAGCGACGGCTTCAAGTGCATCGTCAACCACGACGGCGTATTCGACCAGCGCGGCATGGCCTACTCCACCGAAGAGCTGTGGTTCACCGAATGGGACAACGGCGGCACCTACTACGCCAACCCGAACGGCTACGAGAAGTTCAACCCGGTGCACCATGTGGCCAAATGGAAGACCCCGATGCTGGTGGTACAGGGCGACCTGGACTTCCGCATCCCGACCGCACAGGCACTGGGCACCTTCACCGCGCTGCAGCGCCAGGGCATCGAGTCCAAGCTGCTGGTATTCCCCGACGAGAACCACTGGGTGCTGAAGCCTGCCAATTCGATCCTGTGGCACCACACCGTGATCGGCTGGCTGGATGACCACCTGAAGAAGAAATAAAGAACCAGAGCCGCCTCCGGGCGGCTTTTTTCATTCAAAAGCGCAGGTACGGAAGCCGTTGAAGATATCGTCCCGTTCCGGCAGGTAGAAATTGCGGAACTTGGCCGAGCCTAGCCGCGACGGCGTGGCGAACGAAGCACCACGCAGCACCTGGTGGGTGCTGAACCACGGCGCCGAATACTCGCGATAGCGGTCGGCAGTAAAACCGGGATACGGCTCGAACGGCGACGCCGTCCACTCCCACAATTGCCCCCAGCGGAAAGCCGGATGGCCATGCAGGGCAGCATATTCCCATTCCATCTCAGTCGGCAGCCGGCGGTTGGCCCAGGCGCAGTAGGCCTGGGCCTCGTATAAGGACACATGCCGCACCGGTTCATGCGCCGCCAGGGTTGTGAGCCGGCCGAAGCGCATGGTGCGCCACTGCCCATTGTCGCGGCGCCAGTAGCGCGGTGCTGAACGCTCCTGCCGCAGCAGCCAGTCGGTGCCGGAATTGCTCCAGAATTCGCGCCGCTCATAGCCGCCGTCTTCCACGAAGTCGGCGTACTGGGCGTTGGTCACCAGCGTGGAATCCATGCGGAACGGCGCAACGTAGCAGGGATGGGCGAATTTCTCGTTATCGAAGATGAAGCCCCCCGTATCCGCTGCGCTCCCCAGTTGCAGCGTGCCGCCTGGGAAGCCAATGTCGCCCGGCGCACCGGAAGCTCGTTCGTCGTGGGTCAGGTGGGCCGGCGCCTGCAAGCCCAGGGTTTGCAAGGTATAGAGGAAGGCCTCGCCGTGCATATCCTCGTGGGCCAGCGCCAGCCGGTACGGGTACAGCGCTTCGTCCGTATTCGCTTCACGCGACAATTTGTCCAGGACGCGATCAAGCACTTCGTGGCAGTAGGTCTTGACACCGCCGGTAGTCGGCAGGTCGAGGCTCCAGCGGCTGCGGTGCGGCACCATATTGGAATCGAACCAGTCGTCGCCTTTGCGCAGCAAGGACATGTACAGCGCATCCGCCGGATGGCTGGAAATCGCTTCGCGCAACACGAACCATTCGGCAAACCAGGCGGTGTGGCCCAGCTCCCACAACGGCGGATTCACGATGCGAATTTGCGGCACGCGCATCGAGACATCCATGCCGGCGGCGGCAAAGCATTCGAAAAGGCTCAGCGTATAATGGCGCGCAGCCTGTAAGGCATCGGCAAGTTGCTGTGTTCGGGCGGTACGGAACGAGGCGTGGATGGCATTCATGGATCGATTGTAGCGATATTTGGGCAAAATACACCAGTGAGCAAGCAGACAATCTGCATCGTCAGCCCGGCGCTGGCACAAGCCAACAATGGCAACTGGCAAACGGCCCGCCGCTGGGCGCAATTCCTGCGCACGCGCTACCAGGCCGACATCGCTTCCGACTGGCCAGCCGCTGCGGCGCCGGACCTGCTGGTCGCACTCCATGCGCGCCGCTCGGCCGCAGCGCTGGCGCACTTCTGCGCAGCGTATCCCGCCCGTCCCACCATATTGGTGCTGACCGGTACCGACCTGTACCGCGACATCCGCAGCGACGCCGACGCGCAAGCCTCGCTGGAGCGCGCCAGCGCGCTGGTGCTGCTGCAGCCGGCCGGGCTGGACGAACTGCCGCCCCACCTGCGCGCCAAGGCCCACGTCATCTATCAATCGGCGCCGGCACTGCAGCCAGCGGTCCGCGCCGCGGCGCCGCAGCGTCACGAAATCCTGATGGTCGGCCACCTGCGCGAAGAAAAAGACCCGCGCACGTTCATGCTGGCAGCCGCGCACGTGACGGCCCGCACCGCCCGCCTGACACATATCGGCGGCGTTCTCGAACCCGCGCTCGGCGACGCCGCCACCGCGGCCAACGCAGCCTGGCCGGGACGCTACCAGTGGCTCGGTCCCCTGCCCCACGCCGACACCCGCCAGCGCCTGAAGCACGCCCACGCCATGGCCATCTGCTCGCGCATGGAAGGCGGCGCCAACGTCATCATTGAGGCCGTGACCAGCGGCGTTCCCGTGCTGGCCAGCGATATCAGCGGCAACCGCGGCATGCTGGGCGACGACTACCTTGGCTACTTCCCGCTGGGCGACGCGCAAGCACTGGCCAAGCTGATTGACAAAAGCATCAACGTCCCCGGCTGGTATGCAGAGCTGCAAGAACAATGCGCCCGCCGCGCCCGACTTTTCACTCCCGAAGCCGAGCAGGCAGCCCTGCTCGACTTGGTGGATAATCTGCTCCATACGAACTGAAAGACCCCATCATGAGCACTGAACCAATCAAACTCACCTCCTTCTCCCACGGCGGCGGCTGCGGCTGCAAGATCGCGCCGGGCGTGCTGTCCGAGATCCTGAAGAACACCAACGGCTTCCCGCTGCCGAAGGAACTGATGGTCGGCATCGAAACCGCCGATGACGCCGCGGTCTACAAGCTGAATGACGAGCAAGCGCTGATCGCCACCACCGACTTCTTCATGCCGATCGTCGACGATCCGTTCGACTTTGGCCGCATCGCAGCCACCAACGCCATCTCCGACGTGTACGCCATGGGAGGCACCCCGATCATGGCGCTGGCATTGGTCGGCATGCCGGTCAACAAACTGCCGATCGACGTAATCGGGAAGATCATCAAAGGCGGCGAATCGATCTGCAACGAGGCAGGCATCCCGATTGCCGGCGGCCACACCATCGATTCCGTTGAACCGATCTACGGCCTGGTGGTCCTGGGCCTGGTGCACCCGTCGAAAGTGAAGCGCAACGCCGATGCCAAGGCTGGCGACGTGCTGGTGCTGGGCAAGCCGCTGGGCGTGGGCGTGCTGTCCGCCGCCCTGAAGAAAGGCGTGCTGGGCGACGAGGGCTACAAGGCCATGATCGACAACACCACCAAGTTGAACAAGCCGGGCAAAGCTTTGTCCGAGCTGCCAGGCGTGCACGCGCTGACCGACGTTACCGGCTTTGGCCTGCTGGGCCACCTGCTGGAACTGGCGCGCGGCGCCAAGCTGACCGCCAAGCTGAATATGTCGCAAATCCCGCTGCTGCCAGGGGTCGAAAAGCTGGCGCATGACGGCTTCTTCACCGGCGCTTCCGGCCGCAACTGGGACGCCTACGGCAAGGACGTGCTGCTGTCGCCGAACATCAGCCAGCCGCAGCACACGCTGCTGACCGATCCGCAAACTTCCGGCGGCCTGCTGGTGTCCTGCGATCCGTCCAGCGTTGACGAAGTGCTGGACCTGTTCCGCAGCCACGGCTTCGAACACGCCGCCGTCATTGGCGAAATGGCCGCCGGCGAGCCGCGCGTGCAAGTGGCGGCGTAAGCCGCGACTCGCCGGCCGCAGTGCAGATAGCAACGGCCGGCAATCACTTTGACCTGGTTTCATTTTCAAAGTTCTAAAACAGGTTGCTATTTGGCAATTCGCATCCTATGATGGACTCATACCAGTCCCCTATACAAGCGATATGCTGCTCAATGAGCCACATGCCGTACCGATCCGCAAAGGACCTCCGCGGCCACAAGACGCGCTAGCCCCTTTCCTGGCTACCGCAAGCTCGTACGAAATGACGAGCGAGGACGATATTGGCGACGCCCTGACCCTGCTGGCTGCGAGCGGCGACGCGATCTCGATGTATGCGGCCGGCAGCCGCGACGTGGTACTTGGGCGCATCCTGTCGGTCGACCCGGAGTTGCCGCATTTTGTGATCGAGCTCAATGAAGGGGCAGTCCTCCCGCCCGGCAAGATCACTTTTGTCAGCTGGCTGCGCACAGCCAAGGTGCAGTTCCGCCTGTCCAGCCAGGAATGGGGTTCGGTTCCCGGCAAGCCGCAGCTCATCCCACTGACATTCCCGGAAACCTGCGCGATACTGGACCGGCGTGCTTCGGAGCGCATCGAGACGCCGCTGGGCGCCAACTTCATGGCCTCGTTCGTGTTGAACAACCATACCTACCAGCTGCCGATTTACGACCTTTCACTTGGCGGAATCGGCCTGCGCTGCTCGAAGCTCGAGGCGAAAGGCTTGCTCAAGGGCCGCAAGATCCCGGACGTTGTGCTGGAGCTAGGGGAGGATATCGAGATCGCCACCGAGCTGGAAGTGCGCTTCACGCGCGGTTTTCGCTCCTTCCTGCTGGGCGAACAGCTCCATATCGGCTGCATGTTCATCAACGTGGCGGCAGAGACGGCAGCCCAGCTGGCCGCGCAGCTGCCGCTGATTACCGCAAGCGGGAAGTAGCTTATTTCAGGAAGCGGAAGGTGGGCTCGATGTTCTTTGAATGGAGGAAGCTGACGATGTCTTCCAGCGCCGCATCCTTCAGCAGCAAGCCTGCCGCTGCGGACCCAGTTGGCGGCGCCTGGCGCAACGGCGGCAGGGCACCGCCACTGGACCGGCGCAGTTGATCGAGCGCTTGCGCGAACTGCGCAGGCCCGATGCTTTCCAGCCCTTCCAGCAAGGCGACTTGCCCCGCTTCCGGCGGCTGCATATCGAGTCCCTCGTCACCTGCGAATGACGCGCCCATGCCAGGGTGGATGAACGCCGCCCACTTGCCGCTGGCCTGGTCAAGGTATGGCGGCAGCGCGACGGCGCACGCATCGGCGTCAGCGCAAACCAGCTGCGCGAACACCTGCGCTTGCGCCAGCGTTACCGGTTTCTCCAGCGAGAGCCAGAGCCCAAACGCGCCCGCGCCGCAAATACTCACCGCAGGAGCCGGCAGGCCCAGCTCCGCCTGCAACGCATTCGCCACCGCGCACAGGCGTTCCCAATGCCCGGCCTCGCCATCCCCCGCCAGTTTCCTGAACGCCAGGGAAATGCTGCGCGTTCCGCCATCGGCAGGCGCAAGGAAAAGTCGGTTCAATTCTGCATTCAGCTTTTGCATCGGGATTTCGCAATCAAAACATCAAGGCCGTTATTCTGTCACAGACAGCGGAGCGCTGACCGGTGTCTGGTGCAGGATCACGCGGCTGTATGTGTCCTGCACGCCGGCGCGGTCGCGCAAGGTATCGATCAGCCGCAGCAAATGGGCCTGGTCTTTGCAGGCCACACGCAGCAGGCCATCGTAATTCCCCGTCAGCAGCGCCACTTCCAGCACGCCGGGGATGGTTTTCACGATTTCCTCAAACTCGCGGGTATTGCTACCAGACTTCAGTTTGACGTCGATATAGGCTTGCAAGTGCAGGCCAAGGGCGGCGTGGTCAATGCGGGCCTCGAAAGCGAGAATGGCGCCTTCGGCCACCAAACGCCGCACGCGATCCGCCACGGTATTCGCACTGAGGCCTACGCGCTCACCTAAATCCTTAAAACTTATCCTCGCATCATCGCGCAAAAGTCCGATTATTTCTCGATCAATCTTATTCATATTCGATTTATCCTCACTGTGACCGGCATTTTATCAGCATAAAACGCGAAAACATCGCAAATCACTGTCGAGATTTTTTCTTGACAAGGCCAAATCCGGTGCCTTACATTGGTCGACATGACCTCGCATTCGCACATTTCTGCACACCTGCCAGGCGCCCTATCCCTAGGGGCGCTACTACTGGCACGCGCCTGATTTCCCCTAGCAGCACCCTTCGTCGGCCGCCCTTGCGCCGCGTCCCGGTTTCCCAAAATTTGAAAAACACAGGAGTATCACCATGATGTTGAAGAACCCTGCCGCCAAATATCGTCCCTACCCGACCGTCGGCTTGACCGACCGCACCTGGCCAAACACCGTCATTTCCAAGCCGCCGACCTGGATGAGCACCGACCTTCGCGACGGCAACCAGGCGCTGATCGAGCCGATGAGCGTGGAAAAGAAAATCAAGTTCTTCGAGCTGTTGATCAAGGTGGGCCTGAAGGAAATCGAAGTGGGCTTCCCTTCCGCCTCGCAGACCGATTTCGATTTCGTGCGCAAGCTGATCGAAGAAGACCGCATTCCGGACGACGTCACCATCATCGTGCTGACCCAGGCGCGCGAAGAGCTGATCCGCCGCACCGTTGAATCCTGCATCGGCGCCAAGCGCGCGATCGTGCACATGTATAACTCCACTGCACCGGTCTTCCGCAAGGTGGTGTTCGGCGCGACCCGCGAAGAAATCACCGCGATTGCCACCAGCGGCACCAAGCTGGTAAAGGAGTTGCTGGCCCAGCATCCGGAAACCGACTGGACTTACGAATACACGCCGGAGTCCTTCTCCACCACCGAACTGGATTTCGCCAAGCACATCGTGGACGCGGTCTCCGCCATCTGGCAGCCGACCCCGGACAAGAAGATGATCGTCAACCTGCCGGCCACCGTCGAATGCTCGACGCCAAACGTCTACGCCGACCAGATTGAATGGATGTCGCGCAAGCTCGAACGCCGCGATTCCATCATCATCTCCGTGCATCCGCATAACGACCGCGGCACCGGTATCGCCGCCGCCGAATTCGCCGTCATGGCCGGCGCCGAGCGCGTGGAAGGCTGCCTGTTCGGCAACGGCGAGCGCACCGGCAACGTCGACCTGGTGACCCTGGCCCTGAACCTCTACACGCAAGGCGTGCATCCGGGCCTGGACTTCTCCGACATCGACTCCGTGCGCAAAGTAGTCGAGGAATGCAACCAGCTGCCGGTGCATCCGCGCCATCCATACGTGGGCGACCTGGTGTTCACCGCCTTCTCCGGCTCGCACCAGGACGCGATCAAGAAGGGCTTCGCCAAGCAGCAGGAAGGCGCGCCATGGGAGATCCCCTACCTGCCAATCGACCCGCAAGACCTGGGCCGCAGCTACGACGCCGTCATCCGCGTCAACAGCCAGTCCGGCAAGGGCGGCATGGCCTACCTGCTGGAACAGGATTACGGCCTCGAATTGCCGCGCCGCCTGCAGATTGAATTCAGCCGCGCGGTGCAGAAAGTGGCCGACCAGAGCGGCCTGGAAATCACCTCCGAAGGCATCCACCAGATCTTCGAAAGCGAATACCTGAACCAGGCCACGCCGTATGCCTACGTATCGCACAGGATGGTGGAAGACAGCTCCAGCGACGAGCCGGTGCAGATCGACATCAGCCTGCTGCACAACAAGGCTTCGATGTCGCTGCAAGGCGGCGGCAATGGCCCGATCGATGCATTCGTCGATGCGCTCGGCCTGGACGTCACGCTGATGGACTACCACGAACACGCGATCGGGCACGGCGCCAACGCCAAAGCGGCCTGCTACGTTGAACTGCGCCTGGATGGCGGCCCGACCCTGTTCGGCGCTGGCATCGACAGCAATATCGTCACCGCTTCGTTCAAGGCCGTGCTGAGCGCGATCAACCGCCAGATCGCACAGAAATCCGAAACCTCGGCTAGCATCGCACAAGCCGAGGCCTGAGCGGTTTCCCATTCGGGGCGGCCGCCTGCGCCGCCCCGAATTTTGTCTCCTTGCGGCCATTACCTATACTGGTAAATCGTTTTCCACGCCGCCGGAAGGAGCAGTCATGCGCATTGCCAACCTGAAGATCGGGACCCGCCTGGGATTGTGTTTCGCGATTGTCTTCGCCTTGATGGCAATGCTGATCGCCGTCGGCAGCCAGCGCCTCTCCAGCATCGGCGAGCTGAGTTCCACCATTATCGACAAGGACTGGGTCAAGGCGGATGCGGCGGCAACGGTCTCCGCCACCACGCGCGCCAATGCGGCACTGGTGCTGCAACTGCTGCTGGTGACCGACACCGCCCAAGGCGCGCAGCTGCGCGCGCAGGTGGACAGGAACAAGGCCATCATCACCGATGCACTGGCGAAGCTCGACAAGCTGGTGTACCGCCCCGCCGGCCGTGAACTGCTGGCGCAAGTGAGCAGCGACCGCAGCGCCTACGTGCAGTCGTTCACCGGCGTGCTCAAACTGCTCGCGGACGGCCAGCGCGAGCAGGCCACGCAACGCGCACTGTCGGAAACCATGCCGCGCCTGGCGAAGCTGCAGGCAAGCGTGGAAAAACTCGCCGACCTGCAGGACGGCATCGTCACGGCCAACGGCGCCGAAATCAAGCAGCACATCAGCTCCGCCCGCGCCATGATGATTGCCCTCGGCGTGTCGGCACTGGTGCTGGGTGCGGCCTGCGCGCTGTGGGTCACACGCTCCATTACGCGCCCGATCAACTATGCGCTGCAGGTGGCACGCACCGTCGCATCGGGCGACCTGAGCAGCCAGATCAAGGCTCAATCGCAGGACGAAGCCGGCCAGCTGCTGCATGCCCTGCGCGATATGAACGACGCGCTGTCGCAGATCGTCGGCCAGGTACGCAATGGCACGGTGGCGATCGCCTCGGCCTCCGGCGAAATCGCGACCGGCAACATGGACCTGTCGGCACGCACCGAGAACCAGGCCTCCGCGCTGGAAGAAACCGCATCTTCGATGGAAGAACTGACATCGACCGTCAAAGCCAATGCCGACAACGCGCGCGAAGCCGACAAATTGGCCAGCTCCGCCTCCTCCATCGCCCAGCGCGGCGGCGAAGTGGTGTCGCAAGTGGTGACCACCATGGGCTCGATCAACGACTCCTCGCGCAAGGTGGTGGATATTATTGCGGTGATCGACGGTATCGCGTTCCAGACCAATATCCTGGCCTTGAACGCGGCGGTGGAGGCGGCACGGGCCGGCGAGCAAGGCCGCGGCTTTGCCGTTGTGGCCAGCGAGGTGCGCAACCTCGCAGCGCGCTCGGCCAGCGCCGCCAAAGAGATCAAGGCACTGATATCCAGTTCGGTGGAACAGGTCGATGCCGGCGCCAAGCTGGTCGCCCAGGCCGGCGCCACGATGGAAGAAGTGGTGTCGGCGGTGCAGCGCGTGACCGGCATCGTCGCCGAAATCTCGCTTGCCACGCGCGAGCAAACGGACGGCATCGAACAAATGAACACGGCCATCATGCAGATGGACCAGACTACGCAGCAGAATGCCGCCCTGGTGGAGCAAGCCGCAGCGGCCGCCTCGGCCATGAGCGACCAGGCTGGCGAACTGGAAACCCTGGTCAGCCAGTTCCGCCTGGCAGGTGAAACGGCAGGGCGCAAGCGCCCCGCCCTGCCAGCGCAGCAACGCAACACGCCACGCCTGGCCAACGTGCGCGATGCATAAATCATTTCCGCACAGAAACCGACTGATGTATAATCGTGTACTTATAAACTGAGCAACAGGGAAATCACGCTAAACAAGGGTCCAGCAGCGACCCGTGATTTCGCAAGTTGTTGCTCAGGCAATGCCCGAAGCAGCGTGCTTGGCGCTGCAAACAGCCTCGGGTGAGCAACCAGCTTTGCCTCGAAATCAGCCATAATGCCAACACTGTCCGTAATCTGAATGCGGAAGTGTCCGTGCGATTTTTACGAATGATTTATAAAAATGAAACTGTCACTTAATATCTTCCAAAAAGTCCTGATCACCCTGCTCGTGGTCACCCTCGTGCCACTGTTTGCCCTTTGGTACCTGGGCAATTCTTCTGCTGAGCAGGAACTGACCACGAAGATTTCGGAAAACCTGATTGCCACCACCGACACCGTGGCGACCGGCGTCACCGGCTGGGACGACACCAATATGCGCGCAATGCGCCAGGCCGCCCGCCTGGACGACATCATCTCCATGAACACCGCGCGCCAGACCCCGATCCTGATGGCAACCGCCGCCTCCTATGAATGGGTCTACCTGATCCACACCCTGGGCGTGGACGGCATGGACGTGGCGCGTAGCGACGGCAACCCAATGCTCAACTACGGCGACCGCGGCTACTTCAAGGCCATCATGTCCGGCAAGGACGAAGGCCGCCTGGTAGCCATCGGCAAGACCAGCGGCAAGCCTTCGCTGAACATCGGCGTACCGATCCGCAATGAAAACCGCACCATCGTCGGCGTGTTTACCATGGCGATGGACCTGGGTGTGGTGTCCCGCACCGTAACCGACATCCGCATCGGCGAAACCGGCCACGCGATCCTGCTGGACGGCGACAAGAAAGTCATCGCCCACGGCGACGCAAGCAAGATCAAGTCCGCCCTGCAAGACTTCAGCAAGCACCCTGCCCTGCAAGTGCAAGGCATCACCGACGAGCCAAAAGTCTACATGGACGGCGACGTCAAGATGGTGGGCTTCGTACGCAACCTGCCACAAGGCTGGACCGTGCTGGTTGAGCAGCAATACGACGAAGCGTATGCCGCCATGTCGAAGATGCGCAGCGAAGCGCGCCTGCTGATCATCGTCGTTATCGTCCTGGTTGGCGCACTCGCATTCGTGCTGGGCAAGCAACTGACCCGTCCGATCAACCACCTGACCGACATCGCTGAGAGGCTGAGCAAAGGCCAGCTGGACGTGACCATTCCACAGACCAGCCGCGGCGACGAAATCGGCTCGCTGGCCCGTGCGGTGGAACGCCTGGGCGTGAGTATCCAGATGGCGATGGATCGCCTGCGCAAGAAATAATCGATAAAGGCGAACTGATATGGCACAGCCAGAGTTCACTCCTTTCGTAGAGTTACTCGACAAAATCGCCGGCTTCTGCGCCCAGGGCGACACCGCGACCATCATGCTGGTCAGCGATGACAACCGCATGGCGCAGATCCACCTCGATAACGGACGCATCGTGTTCGTCTTGTGCCGCGGCCGCCGCGGCCGTGACGGCCTGGACATCCTGCGCACCATCCAGAACGCACGGATGAGCCTGGATCGCCCGAGCGTTGGCAGCAACGAGCCGCTGCCGTGGTCGACCGAAGCGATTCTCGACTACCTGTACGGCAGCATCACGGAACTGCCGGAAGGCAGTTCGGCGTCGACGCTGCTGGCCGGCGTAGCGCGCCGCCCGGCAGCCGCACCGGAAGCGGCAAGCAAACCGGCTTCCAGCAAGCCGGCACTGTCGGCCGCGCAGCGCACGATTTTCGAAGAAACCCTGGCCACCTACATTGGCCCGATGGCCGCAATTGTGTGCGGGGATTATTTCGACGAGATCAGCGACCTGCGCCAGCTGACATTGAAACTGGCCGGCGAGATTGCCAACGCCGACCAGGCAGCCAAGTTCAAGGCAGAGATCGTACAGGCCCTCGGCATCCGCCTGTAACTCGCATCTAAAAAGTCGGGGTCAGGTCCGGCAATCGGACATTTCGCAAGCGAAATGTCCGATTGCCGGACCTGACCCCGACTTTTATTTTGCGAGGCGGATGCCGGTGAATTGCCAGCGGGCGCTGGCGGGGAAGAAGTTGCGGTAGCTGGCTCGGGCGTGACCTGGCGGGGTGGCCAGGCTGGAGCCGCGCAGCACGTATTGGTTCACCATGAACTTGCCGTTGTACTCGCCAATTGCGCCTTGTGCCGGGCGGAAGCCGGGGTATGGGGCATAGCTGCTGCTGGTCCATTGCCAGCGCTGGCCGAACATTTGCTGCAGCGCGCCGTCGCCGGCTGCATGCTCCCATTCCGCTTCCGTCGGCAGGCGGGCGCCGCACCAGTGGGCGTAGGCGTCAGCCTCGAATAATGAGATATGCATTACCGGGGCATCCATCGCAAGCGGCTGCTGGCCGTGCATTGTGAAGGCGCTCCAGCCTGCCCCCTCCCCGTCGTGCCGCCAGTACAAGGGCGCTTCAATGCCTTGCGCACGAATCCAGTCCCAGCCTTCCGCCAGCCACAGGGCTGGGTCGCGGTAGCCGCCTGCTTCAATGAAGGCGAGGTATTCGGCATTCGTTACCAGCCGCGTGGACAACTCGAACGGGGCAATGCAGGCCTTGTGGCGCGGCAGCTCGTTGTCGAAGCAGAAGCCGTCGCCCTGGTGGCCGATTTCTTGTACGCCGCCATCGAAGCGTTGCCAGGATTGGGCTGCGGCGGCGGGCGCAGCCGGTGCAGCAGCTGCCGGCAGGCAGGCCGGCGCCATCGGGTTCTGCGCCAGCAGGTGCTTGACGTCGGTGAGGATCAGCTCCTGGTGCTGTTGTTCGTGCTGCAGGCCAAGCGTCAACAGCTCGGCCAGGCGGGCATCGGTGGCGGCCAGCCGCGTCGCCAGCACGGCAATCCGGGCATCGACATTGGCGCGGTAGGCGCGCACTTCTGCCATTGAAGGCCGCGTCAGCAGGCCGCGCTGCGGCCGCGGGTGCTTGTCGCCGACGCCGTTGTAGTAGGAGTTGAACAGCACGCGGAACGCGGCATGGAATGGCTGGAATCCGGGTTCGTAACGTTCGAGGATGAAGGTCTCGAAGAACCAGGTGGTATGCGCCAGGTGCCATTTGACCGGGCTGGCATCCGGCATCGACTGCGCGCCGCAATCCTCGTCGGACAGCGGCTCGGCCAGCGCCATCGTCGCAGCACGCACTTGCGCGTAGCGCTCGGTCCAGGGACTGGCGTCACGCATAGGCTGCCGCGGCGTGCATCACTGCGAACCAGTGTGCATCGTCGGTCCAGGTGCCGTCGACGCGGAAGCCCGCCTCCCACAGCAGGCTGCGGAATCCATCGAGCGTGTACTTGTAGCTGTTTTCAGTATGAATGCGCTCGCCCTGGGCGAAACTGCGCTCGCCGCCGCACCAGTGCACGGCAAGTGCGCAGCGTGCTTCGAGGTGCATTTCGATGCGGCTTTCAGCATCATTGAAGAAGGCGACGTGGCGCCACTGCGCGGGATCGAAGTCGGTGCCCGCCAGGAGGTTCAGGTGGCGCAGCAGGTTCAGGTTGAAGGCTGCTGTGACGCCGATCGCGTCATCATAGGCCGCGTCCAGCACCGCCGGGTCCTTGACCAGGTCCACGCCGATCAGCAGGCCGCCATCGGCGCCGACGTTCTCACGCACCTGGCGCAGGAACGTCACCGCGTCGTGCGGCGTGAAATTGCCGATCGATGAACCGGGATAGAAGAACTGGCGGCGCGCGACCGGCACGGAAGGCGGCAACACCAGCGGCTGCGCCAGGTCCATCACCAGCGGCGTGATTTCGATGGCGGGGAAACGCTGGCGCAGTTGCGCCGCTGCCTGCTGCAGGAAATCGCCGGCGATATCGACTGGCACGTACTGGCTTGGCTGCAATAAGGGAAACAGGCTGGCGGCCTTGGCGCAATTGCCTGCGCCCAAGTCGACCAGGGTCATGCCGGGCCCGATGCGGGCTGCCATGTCGGCGCCATGGCGGGCGAAGATTGCCGCTTCGGTGCGGGTCGGATAGTACTCGGGCAGTTCGCAGATCGCTTCGAACAGGTGCGAGCCCAGGCTGTCGTAGAAATATTTTGGCGAGGTGGACGCTTGCGGCGCAAGCAGTCCGGCGCTGATCTCTGCAATAGTGGCCGCGTCACCGTGGGCGGTTCTGGTGGACAACACACTGCTCGTTTCCGGTGCGACCAGGCGAATCGCAGCCGTGCGTGACAAGGTCATGGCTCTGGCTCCAGGGACATTTTTGCTATCATAGCTGAATATCCAAGACCAGGTACCGCACCCACACGTGGCGTGCGGCTCGTCATTAACATAAATAAGGTCCCTCATGTCCATGTTTTCCCTCCGCACCATTCAATCGGCCCTGTTCGCAGCAGGTGTGCTGTTCGCCGCTGCCGGCGCCCAAGCCCAGCAGGTGCTGCGCGTTTCCGCCATTCCTGACGAAGCACCGACCGAGCTGCAGCGCAAGTTCAAGCCCCTCGGCGATTACCTCGAGAAGAAACTGGCGATGAAGGTCGAGTTCACTCCCGTGACCGATTACGCCGCTTCGGTGGAGGGCCTGGTGAACGGCAAGCTGGACATGGTCTGGTTCGGCGGCTTCACTTTCGTGCAAGCCAACCACATGAGCAAAGGCAAGGTCGTGCCGCTGGTGCAGCGCGTGGAAGATGAGAAATTCCGCTCCGTTTTCGTCACCACCAACAAGTCGATCAATTCGCTGGCCGACCTGAAAGGCAAAACCCTGAGTTTCGGATCCGAGTCCTCGACTTCCGGCCACCTGATGCCACGCTCCTTCCTGCTGGCAGCCAAGATCGATCCGGACACCGACCTGAAACGCATTTCCTTCTCCGGCGCGCATGACGCCACCGTGGCTGCCGTAGCCGGCGGCAAGGTCGATGCCGGTGCACTGAATATCTCGGTGTGGGAAAAACTGAACGAACAGAAGAAGGTCGATCCCGCCGTGGTGCGCGTGTTCTACACCACCCCGGCCTACTACGACTACAACTGGACCGTCCGTTCCGACATGCCGGAAGCGCTGAAGAAAAAGATCAGCGACGCCTTCCTGGCGCTGGACAGCGCCAAGCCTGAAGACAAAGCCATCCTGGACCTGCAGCGCGCGTCGAAATTCATCCCGACCAAGGCTGCCAACTACACCAATATCGAAGCGGCAGCCAAGAACGCCGGCCTGCTGAAGTAATCAATGTCTTCTGCCTGGTACGAACTGCAAGGCCTGTCGGTCCGCCACATCGGCGGTTCGCGCGGCCTTGCGCTGCAAGACCTTTCGCTGAACTTCGAGCCTGGCGAGCAGGTGGCGCTGATCGGTCCTTCGGGCGCCGGCAAGACGACCCTGCTCTCCACACTGGCTTGCGCCCACCGTCCCGATGGCGGCGGCTTCAAGGCCTTCGGCACCGATCCCTGGCAACTGACCGACGCCGGACGGCACGCGATGCGGGCGCGCCTTTTCCTGGCGCCGCAAACGCCGCCGCTGCCGCCGCGCCAGCGCGTAGTGACGGCCGTACTGGCTGCGCGACTGCCGCACTGGAGCCTTGGCAAGGCGCTGCTCTCGCTGTTCAAGCCCGCCGATCCGGAAGCGGCTTACCGTGCGCTGACCCGCTTCAACCTTGGCGACAAACTGTATTCCCGCGTCGACCGCTTGTCCGGCGGCGAACGCCAGCGCTGCGGCCTGGCGCGGCTGCTGCTGTCATCGGCGCAGGCATTGCTGGTCGACGAGCCGCTGTCGGCGCTCGATCCGGCGCTGTCGCAGCTGACGCTGAACACCCTGCAGCAGGAAGCGCGCGAGCGCAACGCGTTGCTGGTGTGCAGCCTGCACCAGGTCGACCTGGCGCTGGCCCATTTCCCGCGCATCGTCGCGTTGAAGAATGGCCGCGTCGCTTTCGACCTGCCGCGCGGCCAGGTCACGCAAGCCATGATCGACGAACTCTATCTCGGCGAACTGCCGCCGGCGAATTCGCCGCAGCCGGACGAGATGGCCGCCAAACTGGCCGTTGGGGCATGCCTGTAAGCGATGCATAACGTTCCTGCCGTTCCCCTCTCGCCCCTCCATCCGGATCCCGCATGGCGGCGGCGCCTGGCAACGATCGCCGTCGGCATCTTGCTGCTGTGGCCGCTGGTGGCGGCGACCGAGTTCTACCCCTGGACGCTGTTCGACATGCAAAGCCTGCGCGCCGCATGGCGTTTCCTGTCCGATTTCCTGCAGCCTGCGCATGACGCGGAATTCCTCGCCATGGTCGCGCGCGAAGCATGGAAGACGGTGGCCATTGCCACCTGCGGCCTGACGCTCGCACTGCTTGGCGCCATTCCCGCCACGCTGGTGGTCACCGAGCGCCTGTCGATTTCGCGCATCGGCGCAGGCCGCATCTCGGCCCTCCCACGTATCCTGCGCCAGCTGGTGCGCTGGCTGCTGGTCCTGCTGCGCAGCGTACCGGAACTGGTGTGGGCGCTGCTCTTTGTGCGCATCTTCAGCCTGGGGCCAACCGCCGGCGTGCTGGCCATCGCCCTGACCTACGCCGGCATGCTGGGCAAAGTGTATGCCGAGATCCTGGAGTCCACCGATCATCATGCCAGCGACGTGCTGCTGCAAAACGGCAGCGGGCGCCTGGCTGCCTTGCTGTATGGCGCCCTTCCTGAAGCGGCATCCGAATTGGTGTCGTACACGGTCTATCGCTGGGAATGCGCGATCCGCGGCTCCGTGATCATGGGCTTTGTCGGCGCCGGCGGCCTGGGGCAGCGCATGGATGAATCGACCAAGATGCTGGCCGGCGGCGAAGTATCGACCATGCTGATCGTGTTCGTGCTGCTGGTGGCCCTGGCGGACCTGGTGTCCAAATACCTGCGGCGGAGGCTCGGATGAACCATATGCCTGCGCCACCCGCGCGCAACTGGTCGGGCTGGCTGTTCGCCGCCGCGCTCATCGTCCTGGTGGTGGCCAGTTTCGCGACGCTGTCGCTCAAGCTGGGCGACCTGTTCACAATTGAAGCCATGCACAGCATGGGCGACTTCCTGGCTGGATTCGCCCCGCCGGAAATGGCCGGCGGCTTCCTGCGCAAAACCGGCATCGCCACGATAGAAACGCTGGCCATGTCGGCGCTGGGCACCCTGCTTGCGGTGGCGGGCGGCCTGCTGCTGGCGATCCCCGGCGCCGGACGTTTCGGCCGTGCGCCGCGCGCAGTGGTGCGCGGCATGCTCAACGTGCTGCGCTCGATCCCCGAACTGGTATGGGCCTCGATCCTGCTGGTGGCCGCGGGCCTGGGACCGTTTGCCGGCACGATGGCGCTGGCCGCCCACACGGCAGGCGTATTGGGTCGCCTGTTTGCCGACGCGCTGGAAAACGCGCCGCCGCTGCCGGAACAAAGCCTGCGCCTGAACGGCGCCACGCCGATGGCCGCCTTTTTCTATGCAACGCTGCCGCAGACGCTGCCGCAAATGCTGTCCTACACGCTCTATCGGTGGGAAAACAATATCCGCGCCGCCGCCGTGCTGGGCGTGGTGGGCGCCGGCGGCCTGGGACAAATGCTCAAATTCCACCTCTCCCTGTTCCAGATGGAGCGCGCCGCCACGGTGATCCTGGCCATGCTCCTGCTGGTGGCCGTGGTCGATGCCTTGAGCTTCGCGTTGCGCCGTTCACTGACCCGATAAACCATGCTCCAGCTAAGAAACCTCACCAAGAGTTATTCGAACGAACGACGCGTACTGGACCGGTTGAGCTGGACTTTCGAACCCGGCGAGTTCGTCGCCATCATGGGCGATTCGGGCGTCGGCAAATCCACATTGCTGAATTTGATTGCCGGCCTCGACCAGCCCGACCCCAGCGATGAGCCGGCGATCATCGTTGACGGCACGCCACTGGCATCGCTTGACGACGACGCGGCCACGCGCCTGCGCCGCGCCCGGATGGGTTTTATCTTCCAGGCTTTCCATGTACTGCCCCACCTGACCCTGCAGCAGAACATCGCCCTGCCACTGCTGCTGAACGGCCTGCCGCAAGGCCGGGAACTCGACATGCTCGATGCTGTCGGACTTGGCGGCCGCGGCCACGACTACCCCCATCAACTTTCCGGCGGTGAAATGCAACGGGTTGCAATAGCCCGTGCCTTGGTGCATCGCCCGGCCCTTGTGCTGGCGGACGAACCGACCGGCAACCTCGACCCCGACACTGCAAATTCCGTACTGCAACTGTTGCACCAGGAACTCAAATCCAGCGGTGCAACGACCATCATGGTGACGCATTCGCCGGCCGCCGCTGCGCGGGCCGATAAAGTTCTGCGCCTCACTAAAAATGGACTCAAAGTTACAACAGTCGTCAACCCTGCCACGCAATAAAACTCATTATTTTTCTCACAAATTCTTGGCTTTTTTGGTAAGCGGAGTATTATTTAATTAACTTGCTTCGTTATCAATACAACATGCAAGCCTGCTTTTTCTATCCACGTAGTTAACAACGTCAGGAGGAGCAAAAAATGAGCGTAAGGCAGAAGAAACTCGAACTAATCGAGGCAATGAACAGGGCTCGCGCCCTGGAACCATCCAGCTTCGTACCTAATAAACTGCTCGACACGCTAATCGAGAAGATGCACCTGAAGAATGACGCGGAGCTCTGCAGGGTGCTGGAAGTGCAACCACCTATCATCAGCAAGATCCGTCACCGCAAGCTCGCAGTCGGGGCCACCATCCTGTTGCGTATGCATGAGAAATCTGAGCTTTCTATCCGGGAGCTCAAAGAACTGTCGAATGCCTCAGTACACTGAGCTCAGTTCACGCTGAGATTGATGCCAGGCGCCGGCATCGCATTCACCGGCGCCGCTTCCGCCCTAGCGGTCCAGCCGTTCCCGCAACCGCTTCAACGCCGCCCTGAACGTCGCCGGCCTGTTGAACGCGCGTGACAGCACCAGCGCTCCCTGTATTCCACCTACGACTTCCTCCGCCAGCGCAGTCGCTTCCCTGCCTTTGTGCCCGGCGCGCGCCAATGCCGCCGCCAGCGCGTTGATCCACTCTTCAAAATAATCGCGCACGGCTTCGGCAAAGCGGTCGCGCTCATTGCCAAGCGCGAACACACCCACCAGGCACACGCGTTGCCCGGACAGGAAATAGCGCTCCACCTCCGCAAACATGGCGGCGATGCCCTGCCCTGCATCCGCGTTCTCACGCAGCGGCTCGAAGACATGCAGGCGAAACCACTGGTCGATTTCCTGCAGCACGGCAGCGGCCATCTCGTCCTTCCCGCCCGGGAAGAAGTGGTAGATGCTGCCCTTGCCCAGCTTCGTCCCTTCCGTGATGCGGGACAGGCTGGCGCCTTCAAAACCATAGGTGCGGAACACCTCGGCCACCAGGGGGATCACGTCTTCCCGTTCCGCGACAACGCGTGCCATGCTCAGAGCCCCAGTTCGCTCAGGCCTGGATGGTCGGCAGGACGCGGCCCGCTGCGGTCCCAGAAGAACTTGCGTTCCTCAGGTTTGATCGGGTGCTCGTTGATGCTGGCATGGCGGTGCTGCATCAAGCCGTTTTCGTCGAACTCCCAGTTTTCATTGCCGTAGGCGCGGTACCACTGGCCCGAATCGTCATGGTATTCATAGGCGAAGCGCACACCGATGCGGCTACCGTCGTGGGCCCACAATTCCTTGATCAGGCGGTAATCCAGCTCGCGCGTCCACTTGCGCTTGAGCAGGGCAACGATGGCGGCGCGGCCCTGTGCGAATTCGCTGCGATTGCGCCACCAGCTATCTTCCGTATAAGCGAGGGAGACCTTTTCCGGATCACGGGTATTCCAGCCGTTTTCGGCCAGCCGGACTTTTCCGATGGCGCTGGCGCGGGTGAAGGGTGGTACAGGTGCTCGGACTGACATGGTTTTATCCTTTCAAATGTACCGATCGGATCACTATTTACCGATCGGTACAACAAGGATAGCACGTTTTTCAAACGTTGTAGTGGCGGGCGTAGCGGCCGTCCAGGTTCGCCAGCGGCATCATCACGAACAGGTCGGCGCTTTCGAAATCAGGATCCCAGGCCGGCGCGCCGCAAATCCAGGCGCCGGAGCGCAGGTAGCCTTTCAGTAAAGGCGGCACCTGGGCTACGCGCGCGGACTCGACCTTCTCCACCGGGAACGGCAGGTGTGGCGTGACGCGATATTCCATTGGCGCCAAATGCTTTTCGTGCAATTGCTGGTACACGGCAACCGCGTTGTGGCCGCCGTCGGCCAGGCTGATGCTGGCGCAGCCGATCAGGTATTCGCATTGGTGGCGGCGCATGTATTCGGCCAGGCCGGTCCACAGCAGCATGATCACGCTGCCGCCGCGGTAATCCGGATGGATGCAGGCGCGGCCCGCTTCCACGATACGGCTGCGCAGGTGCTTCAGGCGACCGAGATCGAATTCGTTCTCAGAGTAGTGGCGGCCCAGTTTACGGGCGCCGGCGGGGTTCAGCAGGCGGTAGGTGCCGACCACTTTCAGGGTGGCGGTGTCGCGCACGATCAGGTGGTCGCAGGCGGCGTCGAATTCGTCGCAATCCAGGCCATCCGGTGTCGCCAGGGCGGTCAGCCCCTGGTTTTCGATGAAGACTTTATAGCGCAGGCGTTGGACTTCGCGCACTTCTTCCGGGGTGGCTGCCATGCTCAATGCCAGTCGCGGGGTGGAAACCCGCTGTTCGGCGGTAGCAATCGTCGTAGTTTGCATGCTTCGTCCTTTCTGTAGTGACGAAGCCAGTTTGCTGCTCTATTGCTGCACGAACATGACAACCATGTGTCAGCAATATGACTTGGCCTCCACCCCGCCCTCGGCCGCTGGCCGCCGCATACGCGGAAAGGACGGGGATTCCTACTGCGCCGCAACCAGCGACAGGCTGGTTGAAGTCGCGTCGGAGGCTTCCTGCTTCACAAAGTGGCCCAACTGCACCGGCTCTCCACAGGCTAGCAAGCGGAGTCCCCGCTCAAGTACGTTCATGGCACTAACCACGTCAGCGTGGTTTCGGTAGCTGCATGCAGTGCACTCGAAAGCGGCCTGCGTGCGGCGATTCGCTGACGACACGAAGCCGCAACATGGGCAAGTCTGCCAGTTTATAGGACAGTTGGCGCCTGAATTCGCCCCAGCCCTGGTCCATGATGCTACGGTTCAAGCCACGTTTTTGGATTCTCAACGCACACAATGGCGTGTTCCGTGCTGATTACCTTGCTGGCCTTATGCAGGAAGTCGCGGCGCATATTGGCGATACGCGGGTGCAGCCGCTGCACACGGGCCTTGCCCTTGCGCCAGTTCTTGCTGAACTTTACTTTGCGGCTGATTTGATTTTGATACCTCGCCAGGCGCTGCCGATGGCGTTTGAAACAGTTCGCGGGTTCGATGGGAGTGCCATCGCTCAGCGTCGCAAAGCGGACTATGCCAACGTCGGTCCCCACTGCCGACGTTGTCGCAATAGGCACGATGTCGACCTCGCGCTGCGTCAGGACGGAAACAAACCATTTGCCAGCAACGCGAGTGACCGTCACATTACGTACCGCACCCGGTACCGTTCGGCTTTTCCGGTACCGCAACCAGCCTAGTTTGGGGAGGAAGATCCTATTCTGCCCTTAACGACCGGGTTTGCCGCGCGCCGGATCAAGCCTTCTTCGGACGGCCGGTCTTCAGTTGCGGCAGTGAAGCCAGAACTTGCTTGAGCGTAGCCATATCCAGGCGGCTGATCAGGGCGACGCCAATGCGCAACAACTCGGATTTTTTGACTTCAATGCCGTTTTTCAAGCAGGTCTTCTTGACCTGGCCCAGCACCGCGTACTCGGACTCCGGCATGGTGAAGCTGTCGCGCACGAGTTTTTCCTTGTGCTGCTTGGCCGGTTTTTCCACCTTGGCCGCCTTGGCTGGCTTGGCGACTGGCGCCGTTGCTGCAGCAGGCTTGGCGGCGGCTACGCGTTTGGCGGCAGGCTTGGCGGCTGCAGGCTTGGCTGCTGGCTTGGTAGCAACTGCTGCAGTCTTGGCCGCGGCTGGCGCGCGCTTCGCGGCGGGCTTGGCGGCCGGTTTTGCTGCCGGTTTGGCGGGGGGTTTGGCGGCGGGTTTGGCGGCAGCTTTGGTTGCCGGCTTGGCGGCTGGAGCTTTGGCTTTCGTTGCGTTCATGGATACTCCATTATTGAATAATATAAACAGTATATACGATTATTACGCAACAGTACGAACGCCAAAATCCACGCCGATTTCGTCCCAGAACTCCTGCTCCTTCTCGATCAGGTAGGACAGGGTCGGATGGCTGGTGACGCAATCGCGCTTCAGTTCCAGGTCGATGCGATTCTTCATGCGCAACCGCACGGAGCGGTCGTCAACCTCTATGCGGCAATGCATGAACATGATGGCCAGCCGCAAGGCCACCACCGCCTTGGCGAAATCGCTGTCGGTCAAATGCTCGCTGACCTTGCGCAGGTTGCCTTTCTGGGCCAGGACCAGGCGGCCCATCAGCTTTTGCTCACGGGTGGTAAAGCCCGGCAGGTCGGCATTTTCGATCATGTAGGCGGAGTGCTTGTGGTAGCCGGTCTGCGACACCACCAGCCCTACTTCGTGCAACTGGGCACCCCAGGACAGGTGGCGCAACAAGGCATCGTTGGCAGGCTTCATCTGCTGGAACAGCCTGGTGGCCGCCTCCGACACGCGAACGCCGCGCTCGGATTCGGTGTGGAAGCGCGCCAGGAATGCGCCGACCGACTCGTCGCGCCGGTCGCGGCGGGTGGAACGCAAGTACAAGTCCCACATCACGCCCATGCGCAGGCCGGCATCGATCGGCTCCAGCTTTTCGATGCCCAATTCCTGCACCACCGCGATCAGGATCGCCAGCCCCCCGATGACGGTGCTGGCACGGTCCGGCCGCAGGCCCGGCATGTCGATCTTCGATACCTGGCCGAACTCGATAAAGCGCTTGCGCACCGCATTCAGGGCCGCCAGCGTAATGCCGTCGCCCAGCTTGTTCTTTTCGATGATGTCGCCGATGGCGCGGATAGTGCCCGAGGAGCCGTAAGCCCGCCTCCAGTACTGCGGATGGTAAGGCGGCGCCCCATCCTCGAAATGCGAGCGCGCCGACAGCACGGCTGCCTCAAAAGAACGGGCATCGACCCTGCCGCCTACGAAGAAGGAAAGGCTTTGCTTGACGCTGCCCACGCTGAACGACTCGACGCGCTCGATATCCAGCCCGCGCCCGAGGATCAGCTCCGTCGAGCCGCCGCCGATGTCGACCACCAGCCGGCTCTCATTCGGCTGCCCCAGCGCGTTGGCCACGCCCATGTAGATCAGCCGCCCCTCTTCCTCGCCGGAGATGATCTCGATCGGGTAGCCGATAGCCTGCTCCAGCTGCGGCAGGAAGTCCGCCGCATTGCGCGCCTGGCGCAGGATGGCGGTGGCGACCACGCGCACGCCGTCGAAGTCGTAGGCGGCCAGCGCCACGCGGAAATTCTTCAGGCAGACCAGCGCCCGTTGCAGCGCTTCATCGGTAAGGTTGCCGGCGGCATCCAGGCCGGCAGCAAGGCGGATTGGTTCGCGCATGCTGTTGAGCACGCGGATCCTGCCTCCATCGTGCTGGCCGATGGAGAGTCGAAAACTGTTGGAACCCAGGTCCACTGCGGCGTACATCGAGGAATCCATTTATATCGTTTATAACGAAAATGGTAGCACAGTACGCCCTCAGTGTTACGCAGTCATGACAAGGCCTCCAGGGACTGCGGCTGCTGCGGCTGCGGCGGCTGCGCCACCTGGTTTTCGCCGCGCACTTTCGCCGCTTGCAGGGCTTCGTCGGCGCGTTTGAACAGGCTGACCGTGCTGTCGTCGGCACGGATGGTGGTGACGCCCATGCTGGCCGTCAGCTTGATAATCGCACGCTCGGTCTTGACTGGCGTCGCCTCGATGGCGCGGCGGATGCGCTCCGCCACCATCATCGCGTCCTCCTGCCCCGTGCGCGGGAGCTGGATGGCGAATTCGGCGCCGCCCAGGCGGCCCATCAGGTCGGAATCGCGCAATTGCTTTTTGCAGGTTTCCACCATGGACTTCAGGGCCGCGTCGCCGGCGGCGTGGCCGTAGCTGTCGTTGACGCGCTTGAACTGGTCGAGCGCCAGGATGATCATGGCGGTGGGCAGGCCCGGGCGGCGCGCCAGCGCCATCCAGGTACCCAAAGCCTGGTAGAAGCCGCGCCGGTTCGGCACGTCCGTCAGCGGATCGGTGGTTTCCAGGCGCGCCAGGTCCATCTGCAGTTTCTCGCGCGACAGCAGCAGGTAGCCAAAAGCGTTCACCAGCATCATCAGGTAGAAGCCGCCGAAACCGAAAAGCTGCATCGCATTGGCGCTGATCCATGGCAGGCCGTCGGGGAAGGCCGCTGTCAGCAGGCCGCGCCCGGTGATCACCAGCGCCAGCACGAACATGGCGACCACCAGGTAGCGCCGCAGCATACTGCCGCCGCGCCAGGCGCGCGCCAGCGCCAGCACACCGGCGAGGAAGAAGAAGCCGACACACAGGGAGCCGAACGCAAGGCGCAGCGCCGGCGCGGTATCCAGGATGTGGAAGGCCAGCAGCACACCGACCGCCAGCGACAGCGCCGGGTACAGGTAGTTGCGCCAGCGTGGACGGCCGATACCTTCCCACAGTGCGCCGGCATCGAGCGCGAAGCCGGCCAGCAGCACGGCATTGGCCACCGGGCCGGCCAGCAACTCCGGCACCACGCCGCGGAAATACAACAGGGCCCAGCCCACCGCCTGGCACTGCTTCGCAATGGCCCAAGTGGACAGGGTCAGCGACTTCTTGCTCTCGCACTCGAAGAAAAACAGCGCCGCGCACAGGCTTAGGTTGCCCAGCGCGAGGGCGAGAACCAGGGTTTTGATATCCATTGCTTGGCGGACGGGCCGCGGTCAGACTTCGTGTTCGACGTTGCTACTGCCGTCGCCGATCTTGCTGGCCCAGGCTTTGGCGAAGAACTCTTTTTCATCTTCAGTTGGCATGTCGTGCCAGAACACGATCAGCGTGCCCTTGTGGTCATGCAGCTGGCTGACCTTTTCGATGAACTGCTGCTTGCCTGCGTGGTCGGCCAGTGCGGCCACGTAACCATACACGCGGGTCAGGCGCTCGATGCGATCAGGCTCGGTGAAACTGTTGGTCGCCGTAATGGTTGGATGGTCTAAGAACATTTATCGTCTCCAAGCTGCCTATGTTGGCAATGTACCTATAAAAGTTGCCGATGTAAACGCGAGCGCCCTGCCGCGCGGCTCATCCGGTACACTGGGGTGGAAACCGGAGCCCGGCAGCTTATCAGATCATCACGGCTCATAACAAGTTGACAAATGACTTCCATTCCCGACCACCGCCGCCCCCTGGTTCGCCGCCGGCGCGGCCGCCTGTCGCTGGAATTCACACCCGGCGAAGTGCAGAGCCAGATGGATCCGGCCGATCCGGACGCGCTGGTGCTGGCCTATGCCCGCGCCATGATGTGTTTTGTCCTGTTCAAACCGAACCCCAAGCATATCGTCATGGTAGGCCTGGGCGGCGGCTCGCTGGCCAAATTCTGCTATCGCTACCTGCCCCGCACCCGCATCACAGTACTCGAATTGCGGGCCGATGTCATCGCCCTGCGCGAACGCTTCGCCATCCCGCAGGACAATGAGCGCTTCCGCGTCATCCAATGCGATGCCGCCAAATACATGAAGGAGTTGAAGGACAGTGCCGACGTGCTGCTGGTGGACGGCTTCGACGCCGACGGTTTGCCGAACGTCCTGGCCACCGACCACTTCTACGCCGACTGCCGGCGCGCCCTGCGGCCGGACGGCGTGCTGGCTGCCAATGTCTTCAGCTACGACCCGAAATACCGCAGCGTGCTGGTACGGCTGTCGAATGCCTTCCACGACCGTATCTGCCAGTTCACCGGCATCGCCGGCAACAACCACATCCTGTTTGCGGTTCGACCCGGCCGCGCCCCGGGTGCGCCGGCCAGCGCCATGCAGCGCCGCGTGGCCGCCTGGGGCAGTCCGACGCCGGGGCTGGGTTTCGGCCTGGCCAATCGACTGTTGGCAATTTACACCGTTTCCCGCCTGCGCAAGAGAGTTTTGACGGGAGATTAATGAGTATTGCCCCAAAGCCATGAGAATTATGACAAACTACATTTTTTGAGCAAGGGACACCATGGCAGTTCGGCGCAAGGGACTATCGCACTACGCTGCAGCCGCACTCACGCTGGGCGCAGGCCTGGCGGCCAGCGCCATCCTGTTCGTCTCCGTCAGCGCCCTCGAATTCGGCAAGATGGAACTCGCTTTCCAGCAGCGCGCCAACGCCCGCGTGACGGCCATTGAACGCGGGCTGGCCGATGCCGAAGAAGTACTGAATGTGATCAATGAACTGTTCCGTACCGTGCAACCGGTCAGCCGCGAACAGTTCCATACCTTTTCAGAACCGCTGCTCAAGCGCTACCCCTTCATCCAGGCTTTCAACTATCACCGCGTGCTGGCGCATGCCGAGCGTCCCGCGTTTGAAGCATCGATGCAGGAGCTCTTCCCCGGTTTCCAGCTCACCGAGTTGTCGCCCGAAGGCAAAGCAGTGCCGGCCCCGGTGCGGCCGTATTACAACATCGTCGAATACCTGGAACCGATGGCGGGCAACGAGCCGGCGCTTGGCCTGAACACCGGCAGCAACGTGCAGGTGCGCGGCGCCATCGACCGCATCCTGCACAGCGGCCGGCCTTCCGCCACCGAGCAGCTGCAGCTGGCGCAGGACCCGGCGCAGCACAACAGCTTCATCATGATCATGCCGGTGTACCGGCCCGGCATGCCGACCGGCACACGCGCCGAGCGCCAAGCGGCATGGGCTGGCGATACCGCAGCCGTGATCCGCACACCCCACCTGGTGCACACCATCCTGCAGCAGAACGGCTTGCTGGACGACGCCAGCCTGGGCCTGAGCGTGTATGCCGGCGACCCGTCGGAAACCAGCACCCTGGCTTACCGCCGCGGCCCGGTGCCGGCCGTCCGCAAGGAACACTGGCTGCACCGCTGGCTCGATTTCGACTATCACAGCAGCGAGATGCGCAGCTTCGACGTGCTGGGCCGCACCTGGCATATCCGCAGCGACGACTTGCCGCGCCCTTTCCTGGCCGATCACCTTGGTTCGCTCGGCACCTTGCTGGGCGGCCTGCTGTTCAGCGCCCTGGCGGCAGCCTTCGTGCATACCCTGGTGCAGCGCTCGCGCGGCGTGCAGCTGCTGGTTGAAGCCCGCACTGCCGACCTGCAGCGTTCCAACCAGCGCCTGGCCGAAGACGTGGCTGCACGCAAGCGCACCGAGCGCGCGCTGCAGGAATCCGAGCACCGCTTCCGCCGCTTGCTGGCCCTGTCTTCCGACTGGTACTGGGAACAGGATACGCATTTCCGCTTCACCCACATCACCGGCGGCTTCTTTGAAAAAGGCCATGTGGCCAAGGAAAACTTCCTGGGCCGCACGCGCTGGGAGTGCACCCCGGAGCTGTACACCAGCAGCGCGGGGCGCGACCATATCAACAAGGTGCAGGCCCGCCTGCCCTTCTCCAATTTCGAATATGCCATCGTCGGCCACGACGGTGTCACGCGCTGGTTCAACACCAGCGGCGAACCGGTGTACGACGCGCAGGGCGAATTCAAGGGCTACCGCGGCACCGGCAGCGAGATCACGGAGCGCAAGGAAGCGGAACAGCGCATCCAGCATATCGCCCACCACGACGTGCTGACCGGCCTGCCCAACCGGGTGCTGCTGCAGGACCGCCTGCAGCAAGCCATCGCCTACGCCAACCGCAGCGGCCTGCCGATGTGGGTGATGCTGATCGACCTGGACCGCTTCAAGTTCGTCAACGACAGCCTGGGCCACAAGGCCGGCGACCAGCTCCTGCAAACGGTGGCAACGCGCCTGCAATCAAGCGTGCGCGAAAGCGATACGGTGGCGCGCCTGTCGGGCGACGAATTCGTGGCGATCCTGAGCCAGTACCCGGACGAGCAATTGTCGCCCGCCATCATCGAACGCGTGATGAAGGCGCTGGCGCAGCCGGTGCTATTGGAGGGCAAGGAATTCTTCGTCACCTGCTCCATCGGCGTCGCGGTCTACGATGCCGACGGCACGCCGGCGCAGCACCTGATCGAACACGCCGACATCGCGATGTACTCGGCCAAGAAACTGGGCCGCAACACCTTCCAGTTCTACCAGCCGGAAATGAACGACAAAGCGCAGGAACGCCTGCGCATCGAAAGCGCGCTGCGCAATGCGCTGGAACGCGATGAATTCGTGCTGCATTACCAGCCGCAGGTCGACCTGTCTTCCGGCGCCATCGTCGGCATGGAAGCCTTGCTGCGCTGGCAGCATCCGGAACTTGGCATGGTGCCGCCGGCGCGCTTTATCAGCCTGGCCGAAGAAACGGGCCTGATCGTGCCGATCGGCGCCTGGGTGCTGCGCACCGCCTGCCAGCAGGCGCGCGTACTGCGCGATGCCGGTTTCAAAGACTTGCGCATGGCTGTCAACCTGTCGGCACGCCAGTTTGCGCAGCCCGAACTGGTTTCCACCATTGCCGCCGCGCTGGAGGAAAGCGGCCTGCCGCCGTCCGCGCTGGAACTGGAACTGACCGAAAGCCTGTTCATGCACGACGTGGCGCAAGGCGTGAACCTGCTGCACGAACTGAAAACGCTGGGCGTGGCGCTGTCGATCGACGATTTCGGCACCGGTTACTCCAGCCTGTCCTACCTGCGCAATTTCCCGATCGACGTGCTGAAGATCGACCGCTCCTTCGTCCATGACATCGCCACCGATGCCGACGATGCGGCCATTGTGGTGTCGGTTATCGCACTTGCACACAACCTTGAGTTGCGCGTGATTGCGGAAGGGGTAGAATCTGAAGAGCAGCTTGAGTTCCTGCGCCGCCATGGCTGCGACGAAATCCAGGGTTTTTATTTCAGCCGGCCTGTCGGCGCATCCGAGATGCGCCAGATGTTGCAGGAAGGCAAGCAACTAGCCAGCGCGGCGCCCCGCCGACTGCGAGCCTGAGGAGATAGGAGAGTGGACATGAACAGCGTAGACCTGCATCGACAGCAAGTACGCAGCGACCACCGGACGCGCGACATCATCAACCAGGCTGTAGCCGCCCTGCCCGAAGTGGGTTTGCGCCGCGCCGCCGAATTCCTGTTCGCGATGGGCGTGCCGCAGCCGATTGCGCTGCGGACGCTGGTCTATCCGACCCATCGCCGCGCGCATTAAGCTGCCTGCTTAAGTTTTCCTGACCGCAGCGGCCACTTGCTGGCGTGCGGCCTTGCGCAGCTTCGCCTTTTCCCAGCGTGCGATCTGTTCCGGCGTTTGCGGCACCAGCGGCGGCACCGCCTGCGGCTTGCGGTCCTGGCTCACGGCCACCATTGTGAAATAGCAGCTGTTCGCGTGGCGCACCAGGCGCTTCTGGATGTCTTCCGCCACCACCCGGATGCCCACTTCCATCGAACTGCTGCCGGTGTAGTTGACCGAGGCCAGGAAGGTCACCAGTTCGCCCACATGGATAGGCTGCAGGAACATCACCTGGTCTACCGACAGCGTCACCACATAGCTGCCCGAATAGCGGCTGGCGCAGGCGTAAGCTACGCCGTCCAGCAGCTTGAGGATGGCGCCGCCGTGCACATTCCCAGAGAAGTTCGCCATGTCGGGCGTCATCAAAACCGTCATCGACAGCTCGTGCGCCGACCAGTGCATCGTATTTTCCATCGCCATGCCAAGGTAGTTATAGATGGCTATATGCTACCCGATGGCGCCGCCGTACGCTCATCAACGTCGATGATGCAGCCGCTCCATTCGCGCACCCCGCCCTGTTCATCGAGCAGCGGGGTCGCCACCACGCTGGCCCGCAGCCAGTCGCCGCCAGCTTCATGCAGGCGCACCTTGGCCTCGCCGCTGGTCGAAGTCCGCACTGCATCGCGCCACATGCTGCGGGCGCGCGCCCGGTCGTCGGGATGGATCGATTCCAGCCATGCTTCGCTGCCTTTGCCGCTGGCATCGGCCTCCCAGCTCAGGATTGAGATATCGCGCAGCACATGGCGCAGGCGCGATTCGCTGGCGCGCAAGGCTGCTTGCGAACGCGCGCGTTCAAATTCCACGCCAATGCGCGCCGCAGCCTCCTCGAACAACGCTACTTCGGATGGCTCCCACTTGCGCGCGACAGGCTGGCAGGCCAGGAAGAAGCCGAGCCACACATCGCCCTTGTGGCAAACGGCGCCCAGGATCGCTCCGCGCCCGCCGGCAAGCTGCGACAGCCCTCCCATGCCGACAGCGTCCTCGATGTCATCGTCCACAACCGCCTCACCGTCGCGCCAGCGTGCCAGCGCCGCCGCCCCGAGCTTTTCCACCTCGCCGCTGCCGTGCAGCGCGGGAGCGCCGGCGGCATACCCCGGCATCGTGTCGTAGCGCCCGCCCCGGATACCGGCAAAAGACAGTTGCGGCACAGCGAGCCGCTCGCCCAGCATCCGGCAGCCCAGCGCCAGTAGCGCCATGGGGTCAACCAGCGGCCGCAGGCTGTCGCCCAGCCGCAGCAGGAAGTGCTGGTCGGCGGCGCGGGCACGGACCTCGTCCTCGGCAATACGGCGGCGGCTGATATCGACAAACGTCAGCACCGCGCCGGCAACCTCGTCGTCCCGGGTCCGGTAAGGCCGCACGCGAACGATATAATGGCCGCCATCGAGCGCGTTGACTTCCCGTTCCTGCGGCTGCTGGCTTTCCAGCACCGCGGCCACATCGGACTGCAGCTCGGGGTAATCGAGGCGGTGGGTGATATCGAGCAGGCGGCGGCCGACATCGCGTGGAATCAGGTTGAATATGCCGGCGGCGCGCGGTGTGAAGCGTTTAACTGCGAGGTTGGGACCGACGAAGATGGTAGCCAGGTCCGCCGCTGCAATCAGGTTGACCAGGTCGTCGTTGACACGGCCGGTATCGTCCAGGCGGGCGGCGAGTTCGGCATTGACAGTCGATAGTTCTTCATTGTGCGACTGCAGCTCTTCGCAGCCGCTCTCCGCCATGGCCAGGCGGCTGCACAGTTCGTCGGGCGACAAGTGCTGCGGCACCGCTTTTCCTGCACCAGCCGGAGCATGTGTGAAACTGACGCGCCGCGCAGGCGCCGCGACTTCCGCGCTAGCACCGGCAACGACCCGAGCCTGGTAAATCCTGTGCTCACGGTCCACATGTGAAAATAGCTCGGGCACTGGCGTCGCGGTTTCCGCGTTGCCGAGGAACAGAATACCACCGCGACTGAGGCTGAAATGGAAACGCTGCAGCACCTGCCTTTGCATTGCCCGGTCGAGGTAGATCATGAAGTTGCGGCAAGTGACCAGGTCCAGTTCCGAGAACGGCGGGTCGCGCAGCAGGTTATGGCTGGCAAAGGTAATCAGCTCACGCAGCGGCTGGCGCACGCGGTACTGTTTACCTGCGCGGACAAAATAGCGCTCAAGGCTGGCCGGGGGCACTTCGTCCTGGATCGATTCCGGGTACATGCCGGCACGCGCCACGCCCAGTGCCTGCTCGTCGATATCGGAGGCGAAAATATGGATGCGCGGCGGGTTGTCCATCGCGCGCGCCGCATCGGACAGCAGCATCGCCAGCGTATAGGCTTCCTGCCCCGTCGAGCAGGCTGCAACCCAGGCCCGCAGCTCGCCTTTGGCACGCGCCGCCAGCATGGCCGGCAATACCGCATCACGCAACTGGTCGAACGACAGGCGATCGCGGAAAAAGCCGGTGACACCGATCAGCAAATCCTTCATCAGCTTGCGCGCTTCGCTGTCGTCATTTACCAACAATGTGCGATAGGCGGACACGCTGGGGATGCCACGCAGGTGCAGGCGGCGCTCCAGGCGGCGCAGGATTGTCGGCCGCTTGTAATTACGGAAGTCATGTCCAGTGCTCTCGTGCACCATTGCCAGCACTTCCTGCACGGCCGCATCTTCCGTCTCTACACCATCCACCAGCAAAATGCCGGCATCGTTACTTTCATGCAGCAGCAGGCGCGCTGCGATGTCGGATGCCGGCAGGATAATGTCGGCCTGGCTGGCCTTGATGGCAGTTTCCGGCAAGGTGCCGAACTGGGCGTCCTGCGGCAGCTGGACGACGGTGGTGCCGCCCTGCTCGCGCAACGCCGCCAGGCCGCCGCAGCCATCCTGCCCCATGCCGGACAACAGCACCCCGGTCGCCAGCTGCCGGTGCGACAGGGCCAGGGAGTGGAAGAAGTAATCGATCGCGCCCAGAGAAGTATGGCCGGCATTTGCCTCATCGATGAACAGGAAACGGTCTTCGACTTTCAGCAGCGTGCCGGGGGCAATCACGTAAATGTGGTTGACCAGTACTTCGGTCGGATGCTGCGTCACCTGCGTTACCGGCATCTTGCTAAAACGCTGCAAGGTTTCGGCGGATCTGCTGGAATGGGACGGCAGCAGGTGCAGGATAATAACGATCGAGAACCCAGGCGCCTCCGGCAAGCCAGGCAACATGCGCTCCAGCGCGGCCAGCCCGCCAGCGGACGCGCCGATCCCGACCAGCGGGAACTTCACACTGGCCATGCCCAGCTCAGCTTTACCGAGTGCTTCTGGCGAGTTCATCGTTTAGGGCTCCTGCCCCATTCTAGCCCTTACTTAAAAATTAGCATTTTCGCTATGAATCCAGTATTCTTCCAGCAACTTCTTTCACCCAAAGGAAACCCAATGAAGTTGAAAATTCTGGCGACGGTGCTGGCCTGCGCGGCCGCCTCGACTGCCCAGGCCGCATTGACGGCCGACCAGGTCAAGACCTTTACGCTGAATAACGGCATGAAATTCATCGTGCTGGAAAGTTCGGGCATCCCGAATGCGACCATGTACACCTTCTTCAAGGTCGGCTCGCGCAACGAAGCGCCGGGCACCACCGGCCTGTCGCACTTCTTCGAGCACATGATGTTCAACGGCTCCAAGCACTACGGCCCGAAGATGTTCGACCGCACCATGGAAGCCAATGGCGGCTCCAACAACGCTTACACCAATAGCGACGTCACGGTGTACCAGGACTGGTTCCCGGCCTCCTCGCTGGAAACCATCTTCAAGCTGGAAGGCGACCGCATCGCCCACCTGTCGATCGATCCGAAGATGGTGGACAGCGAACGCGGCGTGGTGCTGTCCGAGCGCAGCACCGGCCTGGAAAACTCCAATGCGCAGATGCTGATGCAGGACCTGGACAGCGTCGCTTTCGTCGCCCACCCCTATGCGATTCCGACCATCGGCTGGGAATCCGACATCAAGGCGTGGACCCAGAACGACCTGGAGAACTACTTCCGCACTTACTATGCGCCGAACAATGCGGTGTCCGTAATCGTCGGCGACGTCAAGGTCGACGAGGTGAAAAAACTGGCCACCAAATACTTGGGCAGCATTCCGAAACGCGCAGCGCCGCCTGCCGTGCGCACCGTGGAGCCTGAACAGAAAGGCGAACGCCGCGTCTTCGTGGCCAAGCCATCGGCCACGTCCGCCAACCTGATCGTCGCCTACAAGATACCGGAGCGCGCCGCCGCCGACACCTACGCGCTGAGCGTGCTGCAAGCCATTCTCACCGACGGCAAGACTTCGCGCCTGTACAAGGCACTGGTGGAGACCCAGCTGGCAACCAGCGTCACCGCCGGCAGCGGCGATGGCTTCGACCCGGGCCTGCTGTACCTCATGACTGTGGCCGCCGCCGGCGTGGCGCCGGCCAAGGTCGAGAAAGCCCTGCTGGAAGCCGTCGACAAGGTTGCCAGGGAGGGCGTGAGCGAAGCGGAATTGCAGAAGGTGAAGAACAGCAAACTGCTGGACATCTACCGCCAGCAGGAAACCATCAATGGCAAGGCGCAGATGCTGGGCAACTATGAAGTCTTCAACGGCGACTACAGGAAAGCCTTTGACGCCCCTGCCGCCTACGAAAAGCTGACGGTGGCCGAGATCCAGGGCGTCGCCGCCAAGTACCTGAAGAAATCGCAGCGCACCATTGGCGTGCTGGACGCAAAGGAGGATTGATTGATGAAGAAACTGATTTCCGTAGCGCTCACCGGCGCGGTCGCAGCCTCCGCGCAAGCCGCCGAATTCAAGCTGCCAGCCTTTGAAACCGCCAAGCTGGCGAACGGCCTGACCGTGTACATGATGGAACGCCACGACGTCCCGCTGGTCGCCGTGCGCGCCGTGGTCAAGGCAGGCGCCGTCAACGACGGCAAGCAAGCCGGCCTGGCCAACCTGACCGGCGACGGCGTGCTGCTCGGCACCTCCAGGCACAGCAAGGCCGAAATCGACCAGGCCTTCGACTTCCGCGGCGCAGTGCTGACCGGCGGCGGCAGTGTCGAACAATCGACCGTCGCGGCCAATTTCGCCCGCAAGGACACCGACACCCTGCTGCCGCTGTTCGCAGAACTGGTACAGTCCCCAAGCTTCGACGCGGCCGAACTGGAGAAGCTGCGTGGCCGCAAGGTCGACGGCCTGAAGCAGGCCAAGGAAAGCCCGCGCCTGGTGGTCGGCAACTACTACCGCGCCATGCTGTTCGGGAACGCCGCCTACGCCAACCCATCCTCCGGCACCGTCAACAGCCTCACCGCGCTGAAACAGGACGACGTGAAATCCTTCCACAAGCAGTACTTCCGCCCGGATAATGCGGCGCTGGTGGTGGTTGGCGACTTCGACCCGGCAGAAATGCGCAAGAAGGTGGAAGCCCTGTTCGGCCAATGGAAAGCCGAAGGCCCTGCGCCGCAACGCACCAGCTACGGCAAGGTGCAGGCGGACAAGGCGCGCGTATGGGTGGTGAACAAATCCGACGCGATCGAAACCACCTTCCTGATCGGCGGTCCAGGCATCGCCCGCAATGATCCGGACTATGTACCGCTGCAGGTGCTGAACACGGTGCTGGGCGGACGTTTCACCTCGTGGCTGAACGACGAGCTGCGCGTGAATTCCGGCCTGACCTATGGTGCCAATTCGGGCTTCAACACCATGTCGCAGACCGGCACGTTCTCGATCTCCAGCTTCACCGCGTTGCCGAAGACGGAAGCCGCGCTCGACCTGGCGTTGAAAACCTACGACCGCCTGTGGAGCAAAGGCATCGACAAGGCAACGCTGGACTCAGCCAAGGCCTACGTAAAAGGCCAGTTCCCGCCGCGCTATGAAACCAGCGAACAGCTGGCGTCCCTGCTCGGCGACATGTACGCCAACGAGGTAAGCCGCAGCCAGATCGACAACTTCATGAAAGACGTCGACAGCCTGACGCCGGAACGCGCCAAGCAACTGGTCGAAAAGCACTTCCCGCGCAAGAACCTGCAGATGGTGCTGGTAGGCAAAGCCTCCGAGATCGGCAAGATCGCCGCCAAATACGGCGAAGTAACGAACCTCGACATCACCGCCGACGGCTTCCAGCCATGATGAAAGTCGGGGTCAGCTCCGGCAATCTGCCATAAAGCGCACGGCTGTGCGCTTTATGGCAGATTGCCGGAGCTGACCCCGACTTCTAAAATGCATGGCGCAGGCGCAGGGCCAGCGTTTCTTTGACCGGCGAGAGGGCTCTTTCGCTGCCGTTCTTTCCTTCCTGGCGCATTGCCGAGAACATCAGGTGCGTGCGTGCGCTGAATGCGTAGTCGGTTTGGACGTGCCATACGCGGCTGCTGTCGTCCAATCCTAAATACACTCCTGCGCCGACGTCCCACGCGCCTGCCGCTTTTGACACTGTCAGGCTGCCGTAGTGCTGTCTTGCGCCCAGGGTGGGCAGGCGGCTCGCCAACTTAGCCAGCATGTGCGGCGGCAGGTTCGATTGCGCTTGCTGCCGCAACGCTTCGTAGCCGTCGTCCGCCATGCCTTGGCCGTTGTAGGCGTATTCCAGTTGCAGCTTGGGTAGCGTGGATGGCGTCAGGACGATGCCTGCGGTGGCGCGGGTGTAGCGCGATGCGCCTCCTGCACGGTAGGCGGAGGCGTACCAGGACAGTGCATCCGCCGGCGCGGCGCTGATGGTGGCGCCGATGCCAGCGTCTTCGCTATGCGCGCGGCGCAGCACCATGCCTGCGCTAATGGCGTCGAATTCGTAGCCGAATTTGAGAATCGATTGCACGCGCCCCCCAGCCTGGCGCGCATGCAGGGCTGCGACACTGGCGCGTGCTCCGCTCCACGCCAGCACCGCCATCGGAATGCCTTCCGAGTTGCCAAGCGTATCCAATGGATCGCTGAGGTCCGTGCGCTTTTGCAGGAAGCCGAGGGGCTGGTTGATATAAGAGGGGTCCAGGGCGTACAGGCGTTTGCCGAGCGAGAGCGAGGCGCCTTCACCCAGCTCGAACACGCGGTTCAATTCCTGCAGCACGGCTTTGCTGCGCGTGCCATCCCGGTCTGTGTTCAGTGCTTCGGTGCGCACGCGCCAGGTGATGTCTTGCTGGCGTCCTTCGAACAGTACGACGGCGCGCGTTCCCTTGCCGGCGATGTCGAGGAAGTTATCGCGGTTGAGCGGTGTGTCCTGCAGGATGGTGCGCTCTTGCGCGCCCAGTACGAAGCCACCCACCCAGTCTTCACCTGCCGACGCGTCGCCCGGTGCGGCTGCCGCGACGGCCGCTGCCAGCGGCAGGCATTGCAATCGCTTCATTGCTCCAGCGTGCGCGGGTTGAACATATTGGCCGGGAATTCAGCTGCCTTTACCTTTTCGAATACGACCCGCGTTTCTTCGCCGGGCAGTTGCGGGTCGGCGTAGCGGGTGGTCGGCGGCAGGCCGCCCTTCGCTGCGTCGAAGGTGGCTACCTTCAGCAACTTGCCGCTGGCGACGTACAGCATGGCTTTCAGCGGTACATAGCGCCCCTCCTGGCGCGCTGCCAGGAGTGTGATCTTCGAGTAGGTGGCCGCTTCGCTGCGGCTGCGCAGCTCAAGCGCGACGCAACTCTTGGCCGGACAGCCGTCGGTCTCGCCTTCCAGTACCGCCGCGTCGTAATCGTGGCTGAAGCGGATGCGCGACAGGTCGCCGATGTTGGCCTTGCCGAGCAGGGTTTGCAATGGCGTCAGGCGAATCGCGCGCCGTGTGCGCGGGGCGTAGAAAAACAGGCCGCTGTCGGTGGTCAGGAATTTCTGGCCGCGCTGGTCGACACTGGTCGCTTCCACCAGCACCTGGTTGTAATTGGCGCCCCGGATGACATATGTGCCGGGTTCCTGGCCATTGCCCGCCTCGATCCGCACGTTCGCCTCGAAGCTGTTGACCGGCATGCGGTACTGGTCCACCTGTTGCAGGATTTCGGTGGCGCTTGGCGCCGACGCCTGGGCCGCGCCGGCGCTCATCATCAGGATCAGGAATCGTTTCAGCATGGTCTAATTGGAAGTCAGGATGGCCTTTACGGGCATGCGGCCGATGCGCCTGCTGGTCAGCCAGGCTGCAATCATGGCAAGCAGGGGCAGGACTGCCACAATCGCCAGGCTCGGCTGGTGCAGCCATAACAGGTGCAGCGGCACACCGACGTTGCGGCCAGGCGGTGGTGCCAGTTCGATGCCGGCGGCATTGATCGCCAGCGTGGCAAGCCAGGCCACCGCGCCGCCGGCCAGCGCACCGAATGCGCCCTGCAGCAAGCCTTCGAACATGAACAGGCGGCGCACCATCGCTTGCGGGATGCCCATCGCGCGCAGCGTGCCGATTTCCTTGCCGCGCTCGTAAATCGTGGCCAGCGTCATCGCCGCCACGCCGAGGAACACGATCAGGCCGATGATGGCGCCGAAGACGATGAACTGGTTGCGGAACAGCGCCATGACTTGCGGGTAAAGCGGTGCCAGGTCCTGCCAGCGCTGCAGGCGTACCTTGCTGCCGATTGCCTGCGCGATGGCTGCCGACTGCGCATCGGCGCCTGCCGTGTCCTGGTACAGCAAGGACAGGTGGGAGATCTTTTTCGTACGCAGCAGCTCCTGCGCGGTTTCAATCGGGATCTGCAGCGTGTAAAGGTCGCGTTCCGGAATGCCGGTGGAGAGCAGGCCGACGACTTCGACATCCATCGCGTTCACACTGCCATGCACCGTCGTTGTCATCAGGGTCAAGGACTGGCCGCTACGCACGCCGAGGCGCCGCGCCATTTCCCTGCCGACCAGGACCTGGTAGCGGCCCTCCTCGCCGGCACGCAGTGGCGCGCCCTGCGCCAGCAACTGGAAAGTGCCGAAAGCCTGCCTTTCGCGCAGCGGGTCCACGCCCTGGGCTTCAAAGGTCAATGTACGCGGACCATTCGAAACCAGCCCGCTGAATTGCAGGCGCGGCGCGATGCGGCGCACGCCGTCCATCGGTGCCAGCAGCGCTTCGATGCGGGTACGCTCGGCATCGTCCAGCCCGTACTGCAGCTGCTGCTCCACGTAGCCGTCCGCAGGCGCCACGGCGCTGATCTGCGCATGTCCAAGCCCGCCGCGTATGGTGCTCTCCCGCAGGCCGTCGAGGGAGGCGGCAATGTAGGCGGCAAACAGCAGCAAGGCCAGGGTGCCGATGGCGATGGTGCCGCCCAGCAGCAGCGAGCGGCGGCCGTTGCGCATCACGTTGCGATGGGCCAGCACCAGCCATTGCATCATGCGGCCACCTTGCCGTCTTCCAGGCGCAGTACCTGGCCCGCCATATCCATCACGCGCTGGTCGTGGGTGGCAATGATGAAGGTCGTGCCAAGGTCGCGGTGCAGGCGGTCGACCAGTTCCAGCATCTGCTGCGCAGTCTTGCTGTCCAGGTTCCCGGTGGGTTCGTCGGCGATCACCAGCTTGGGGCGATTGACCAGGGCGCGCGCAATCGCCACGCGCTGCTGCTGGCCGCCGGACAATTGCGCCGGAGTGTGGCCGAGGCGGTGCTCCATGCCGACCATGGCCAGGGCTTCACTCGCCGCCTGGCGCCGTTCGCGTTTCGGCAGTGCGCACGTAGCCAGTGCGAGTTCGACGTTTTCCTGCGCGGTCAGGGTGCCGACCAGGTTGAAATTCTGGAACACGAAGCCAAGCTTGCGGTTGCGGAAGGCGTCCAGTTCATGCTCCGGCAACGCGTCCAGCGCGGCGCCGTCAAGGTGGATACTGCCGCTGTCCGGCTGTTCAAAGCGCGCCAGCATGCCAAGCAAGGTGCTCTTGCCGCTGCCCGAAGGGCCGGCAATCGCCACCACCGAAGGTTGCGCCACCTGGAAGGAAATCCCATCCAGCGCTGCGATACGTTCATCGCCGCGACGGTAATGCTTGCTCACCTGCCTGACGTCGACGATGGGCGCCATCAGTACACCATGTCCAGCGCGATGTCATTGGCGCCTGCCTTGATGTCGATGCGCGCATCGTCGAAGCTTGGCGGGCCATAGTGGCCGCGCGCATTGCGGGAAAAGCCCCACCCTTCCTGCGGCATGCCGTTGGCTGACTTGTCCAGCCTTCCGTTCAGGTTTTCGTCGTGGTAGACCATGACCGCGTAGCTGCCGGGCGTCACGCCGGGGAACGTCAGTACGTTGCCGGCAACGGCCGGCTGCACCGCAAAGTACTGGCAGGCCTTCAGGAATGAATTCCTGTTGCAGATGGCGCCCATCAGCGCACCCTTCTGCCCTGCGACACCGCCCAGGGTGACGTTTACGGTTGCCGTGCCGGCTACCGCCGGCTGGCGAACGCCGATGGCATAGGCGGCCGCGGCGCCGGCCAGTGCCAGTGCCCCGGCGATCATCAGGATATTCGTGTTCTTCAATCCATGACTCCTTTCAATGCAGGTCGCGCGGCGTCCAGCCGAAGCGGCGTACTGCCAGCAACAGGCAAGCGCACATCATGGCGGCCAGTACGACGATGCTGTAGGCCTCGCCCTGCCAGCTCATGCTGCCGGTCAGCGCGTGGCGGATGCTTGCCATCATTGCATTGAGGGGCAGGTATTCGAGCGCGTCGCGCAGGATCGGCGGCAGGCCGCCCAGCGGAATCATGAGGTTACCGGAAAACAGCAGGGGGAAGTACAGCAGGTTGCTGACCATGGTGACACCTGCCACGCTGCGGCTGACCGCCGCCAGCAATAGTCCCAATGCGAGGAAGGCGGCGCAGCCCAGGGCCAGCATGCCGCTTGCCGCTGCGATGCCGGTCGCGCCGGTATCCAGCTTCACGCCGTACACGGCCCAGGCCACGATAAACATGGCGACGCTGGCCAGCACGATGATGACGAGGCGCGACAGGCACCATGCCAGCACCACCACGCCGGTCGGCATCGGGAACAGCTGGTACAGACGGAACATGCCGCCCTCGCGCGCCGCGACCAGCGGGCCGGCGAAGCCCATCAGGCTGGTCGAAAGGATGACCAGGCCCGCCAGCCCGCTGACCAGGAACAGGCGGTAGTCCAGTGCGCCCGATGCGGGTACAGGCGGCGCAGGCAGCACAACGCGCGGTTCGTCTTGCAGGCCTGCCAGGTTATAGCCATCGCTGAAGCCGCGCAGCATGCCATAGCTGGCCTCCAGCGTGGGACCGGCGCTCAGCGTGGTGGCGAGCTTCATCTCGGTGCTATGGCCGGCGCGTACCGCCTCGGCGAAGCCCTCCGGGATGGTAAGTTCCAGGTCGGCCTTCACTCCGGGCGCCGGCGCGATAACGCGGAATTCGACGCTATTCTGCAGGCGCAGGCCGCGCGCCAGCTTCTGGGCATAACCCGCGCTTTCCGTGCTGCGGTCCATGTCGCGCACCAGCAAAGTGACGGGCCCCAGCTTTGCTTCCTGCCCGAACAGGGCCATCTGCATCATCAGCATCAGCAAGGGGAAGGCAAAGGTCCAGAACAGGGCCAGGCGGCCGCGCAGGAATAGCGCCAGGTCGGCCCGCACCAGGTGCAGCAGGATCTTCAAGCGGTTCCCCCCTTGGTGAGGTCGGCCAGGAAGTCTTCGATGGTCGATGCTTCGAGGCTGAAGTTGGCGATTCCGTGCTGGTCGATGTAGCGGCGGAATCCCGCGTCGAAGCCCGCCGCGCCCTGCAGCTGCCAGCCGCCTTGCGATACATCGGCGCGCAGCAGCGCAGGCAGCCCGTGCAGGGCCTGCTCAGCCTCGCCGGTCAGCGGCTGCAGGATGCGGGCCTTGAAGCGGCCGACGCTGCGTTCCAGCAGTTCGTCGAGCGTGCCGCCGCCGACCAGCCTGCCTTTATCCATGCAGAGGATGCGGTCCATGCCGGCCAGGTCGGCGGGAATATGGGAAATCTGCAGTACCGTGGTCGGCATGCCGGCCAGCAGTTCGCGCAGGGCGCGGGCATGCCATTCGTCGAGCCCGAGCGAGGGTTCGTCGAGCAGGGCCAGTTCCGGTACGTGGGAAAGTGCGAGCCAGAGCATGACACGCTGCTTCTGGCCGCGCGACAGCTGCTGCCAAAGCCTGCTGCGCACCTCTTCCATACCGAGGGCGCGGGTTACGGCCGGCTCGGTGCGGGTGTAGATCGCTTCGTGCATCGTCATGATTCCGCTGACGCGCATCTGGCCCGGCAGGTCGGCGCTTTGCAGCAGGCCGCCTAATTGCTGCCGTACTTTGGCCTCGCGCGGGTCGCCGATCGCCAGCTGGATCTTGCCGCTGTCGGGTTTCCGCAAGCCGAGCAGGGTCTCAAGGAGGACGGTTTTGCCGCTGCCATTGGGTCCGACCACGGCGACGCGCTCGCCCTTGCGCAGCGTCAGGTCGCACGCCATCAGTGCAAAACCCGATGGCAATCGCAGCCCGATGCCGAGTGCTTCGAGAACGACGGCGGCCGCTGCATCGGGTGTCGGCACGGTGCGAACAGGGTCTGCCGGCACCGCTGCTGCCTCGGGTGCAGATGGCGCAATCGCAATCACTTCGTCGCCGGGATCGATGCCGTTATCGATCAGCATTTCACGCGCGTGGGCGCGGTACAGCGGGTGCTGCATCGCTTCGCGCAGCATGCCGGCGCCGCGGTCGCGGTCACCGCCGTAATTGGGCGGGGCGTGCAGCAGCAGCGAGGCGTGGTGGATCAGCAGGTCCGGGTCGCCGGCAATCAACTCCTGCGCCTTGCCGAAAGCGTGCAAGGCATTCTGCCCTGCCGTGGCGACCTTGATGATATTGGGTTGCGCCAGCAGGATTGCCAGGATGGCCCGTACGCCGCGCCACAGCCACTGGCGTCCGGCGGGCAGGATGTCCGCTGCTTTGAGCAAGGCATCGATGCCTGCTTCCTGCTCGGGAGGCAGCCTGGTTCCGCCATGGACATGGAGCAGCGCCTGGTTCAGGCGGGCGCTCAGCAAGGCGTCCAGCAACGCGGGCTGGGCGAATACCGGCTCCGCTTCCAGCAGCGCGATGCTGGCCGCCAGGTCTTCGGCGTGCTTGCTGCTCCAGGCGGTGAAGATGGCTTGCTGCGACAGCGCGACCAAGGCTGCATAGGCGGCGCTGGCGCCGTCCCCGTCCGCCTGCCCTGCGGCTGGCGCACCCGCCGCGGCGATCGGCATGCCGCTGGCTTGCCCTGCCAGCTCGGCGATCCGGGTATCAGATACCGCACGCGAAACGGAACGGAACAGCGAGACAATCGCCGCGGCGCCGCCACGCGCATCGACCGCTTCCAGCAAATCGGCGCCAAGGCGGCAGGCGGCGCGATAAGCGTCGATGCCCGCGCCGGCGGAAGCGCCGAACATGGCATCGCCGTCGCGCGACAGCATGTTCCGCAGCGGTGGCGCCAGTTCCGGGCGCTGCGGCAGCGGCGTGGCGCCGCCGAAACGGTTGGCAAACAGTTGCGCCAGCCCTTCGTCGAGCAGGCGCACGCCGCACGTCAGGAAGCAATGCGCCACTTCATGGAATACAACCGCGCGCAGGCCGTCGGAATATCCTTCAGATTGCGTGGAGAGCCGCACCAGCGCCAGCCCTGGCAAGCTCTCCATCGTCAAATGCATATCGCGCTCGGATGGCACGCATTGCAGCAGGATGCACGGCTGCGGCAGGCCGAGGAAAGCGGCGCAGGCGCTGACAGCTTCGTCGAAATTGCGCAGCAGCGCAGGCGGCAGCTCGGCGTCACCCAGCACGTAGACGCTGCCGCAGGCGCGCCAGGCGCGCCGCCCGGCCAGTAGGTCCTGCAGGATCGGATAGGCATGGAAGCGTCCACGCAACGCGAACAGGCGCTCCAGCGCCTGGCCGGCGCCTTCGCTGTCGCCCGCCGCAGCCAGGCGCAGCACGGCACCTGCCGCGTCGCGCAGCCACAACTCGCTATCCTGCCAGCCCGGCGCGTCGTTCATTCGTCCTCGCCGGCGGCAGGTGCAGGCGGTGCTTCGCGCCCGAGCAGCATGACGGAAGCCACCGTCTCCGTCACGCCGTCGATATCCAGCAGGGCCGCCAGTTCATCGTCGTAATAGGCGCCGTAGACCAGGGAGCCAAGCCCCAGGCCTTGCGCGGCCAGGCACAGGTTCTGCGAAGCGTGCCCCGCCTCCAGCAGCGACATGCGGTAGCCGCGCGCGCCGTACTTGGCGGTGGCGCGCTGCGGCACGCTGGTCATCACGCATACCACCGGCGCCTTGACGCCGGATTCACCCGACTTCACCTCCGCGCTGCCGAAAGCATCGCCCTGTTGCGGCTTCAACACGCGCAACAGATGGTTGCGGGCGTCGTAATGCGCGATGCAAGGCTCGATACCTTCCACGTCGTTGAGGAAGAAATAGAACTCGGTCGGATACAAGCCGCCCGGCGATGGATAGGAACGAAACGCCAGCTTCACGTGCGGCGCAATATCGCTCTTCGCCATGCGCCGCACGCGCAGCGAATGATGCAGCAGGCTGGACAGCTCCTGCAGCGTCATGGCGCCGGCGAAGGCGCGTGCACTCTTGCGCTGCTGCAGCGCCTGCGCCAGTTCGCCCAGCGCCAACAGCGGCTCCGGCAATTCGATCGCCGGGCAGGATGGATAAGCGTTGTAGCCGGCCGCGCCGCGCGCGATGTACGCCGGATGGCGCAGGAAGCGCACGATGTTTTTCACCTGCCCCATCAAGGTGGCGCGGTGGAACTTGGTCTGCTCGTGCAGGATCTCGGCCGGATCATCGACGTCGAACTGGCCCGCCATGGCCTGCGGCGGCAGCAATTCCTGGAGTGTCTTGGTCATGGGAATGGATGCGGTTCGAGGTTAGGTTCAGGCACGCCCGGCAAGCCCCAGTGTGCTGCAATGGCGCGCAGGCGGCGCTCGTCGCGGCTCACCAGGCCGTCGCCGAACAACAGCGGATGCAGGCCGGGAATGAAGGCGCGCAGCACGCAGAAGCCCAGGCTGGCGATGTCGGCGGAGGTCACGTCCACCGCCAATGCGCGCAGGCCCATGACTTTCAGGCGCGCCAGCAGGTCGCCCATGCCACTTAGCTGCCGCAGCGAAGGGTCGTCGGAAGAAACCGTGGCCTCGCTGGTGAACAGGAAGTCCATCGCGCCTTGGCGGGAACGGTCCAGGAAGAAGGCGAAGTGGTCGCCCGGGTTGCGGATCGCGGCCTGCTCCGGCAGCGGGCTGCCGGCCGCCAGGATCGAGCTGCCCCATACGTAGCCGTGGAAGGCTTCCACTACCGCCTTGTTGATGGCGGTTGCCACATCCAGGTGGGCGCTGGCGCCGAGCGACATGGTGCCGTCGTTGCGGCTGCGCGCCAGGCACAGCACCACTGGCATGCCGACGTCGGTCGTGATATCCCACAGGTGGACGTCCAGGCTTGGATGGGCCAGCTGGCGGCGCACGCCGGGCAGCAGGCGTTCCATGGTGGATGGCGCTACCACCAGCTTGCGCGGCGCATACTTCATCTGCCACATGGCGGCGAAGGCATCGCGTTCGATCACTTCCGCCAGCCCGCTCAGCAGCGCCCTGCCCTCGTCCATGCCTGTCGCCAGGCCGGTCGACGAGGACTGCATCACGATCTCGCGCTTGTCCTTGACCTGCATGCCGAGGTAGACCATCTGCGCCGGCACATAGGTTTCGCGCGACGGATCCATCAGGTCGGCGGCCGGCGCCCAGGCCCGTACCACCGAGGTGTCGTCGGCCGCGAATTCAAAGCCTTCGCCATATTGCTGCGGCGCGAACAGCACGAACTGGCTCGGGCCGACTGCCGCTTCGCCCAGCGCATCCTGCGAGGCATACAGCACCTGGTCATCGAAATGCGCAGCCGCGGCATAGCGTTCCACCGCCTCGCCGAACGCCGCCCACAGGGCCGAAGTACGGTCGAAGGCGGCGCCGGAACCGGCCAGGCTGGCGCGGTCGGAATTGGGGTTATTGGCTTTGCCGCGCGCCGGGTCGATCATCATGCTCTTGATGTCCACCATCAGCGCATTGAAGACGAACAGGCCGCGCGCGTCGGGGTGCTCGGTTTCTTCCAGCAGCGAGGTGATGATGCCGTGGCGGCGGTGCACCAGGGCGTCGTGTACCAGGGCCAGTTGGCCCGCATCGGACAAGCGCTCCATGGCTCAGGCCCGACGGCGCAACAGCGCCTGCTGGAAGACGCTGCCCACCGGGCGCTCCGTGCTGGCGGTACCGCACACCTGGCAACGCGGCAGGCGCAGCACGCGGGAACGAACGATCTCGCCGCTTGCGCTGTCGATTTCGCTGAACACGCTTTGCTGCAAGCCTTCCAGCGTGCCGGCCAGGAATTGCAGCGCCACGCGCGAAGCTTCGGCCACGCCGAACTGCACAGCCAGGCGGCTAGGCAGCGCGTGGTACAGGATGTTCTCCGACTGGCTGCGCATATCGAATTCGGCCACGAACTTGCGGGTCGAGCGCACGCGGTGGAAGTAGCACTCGTAGCAGCCGGTGGCTTTCGGCAGCACCAGCGGGCCGCAATGCACGGTATTCCAGTCGATGCCGACAAACAGCGCCGGCCAGCCGGCGCCAACCGCCTTGGCATTCATGGCACGGAACAGCGCGATATCGTCGAAGTCGGACGCCACCAGCAGCAGCGCGCGGCGTTCGCCCTTGTCCGGCAAGGGGCCGTCGCGCACCACGCGATGGACCGGCACACCCAGTTCGGTCAGCGACGCGGCCAGCGCATCGGCGCAGGAACCGGTGCCGGCCAGCGCCAGCACCCAGTTCGACTTGTCGTACTGCGGGCGCTGGGCCGGGCCGGACATGCCGTCCTGCTCGCGCCGGTGCTGCAGGTGATGGAAGGTGGCGTCGCCGCCGGCGCGGCCGTTATGCTTCAGCAGCACGCGCGCGTCGAACAGGGCGTTGACCGCCGCTTCCACCGCTTCGGGCGGGAAGCTCTCGGCGCGGTCTTCAAGCAGTTGCGTCAGGGTCACGCCGTTCGCGGCGTCGGCCAGGATGCTTTTCAGGATGCCGACCCGGTCTTCCACCGTGAAGCGGCGCCCCACGACGGAAATGGCAATCTTGTCTTCGCCCAGCGTGGTCACTTCGGCCAGCGGCGAGATGTACAGGGACTCACTCATTCTCTTAACCAATCTCAGAAAAAAGGCATGGCACCGGCGACGGTGCGCGAGGCATCGACGCCGGTGTCCGGACTTAACCGTTTAGCAGCAGCAAGAGCAAGAGCAGGTGCAGCAGGAGACACTGACGTCGGCCAGGGCGCCGCTCATGTCGTCCATCAGGTATTCCGGCTCGGTGGAGTCGGTGATCTGGATGTGGGTGGTTTCAATCAGAATGGTCATTTCTCTGCTTCCTTTTGAGTTTTTAAGAGAATGGACGCGCCATATGCGAAACCAGCATAAGCAAATGCGGATTCCGCATTGGGCACGACCGCTCAGGAAGGTAGCATGAAACTAAACTACATCTAGTAGAAGAAACATTCCAAAAAGTTTAACTTTTTAGTTGCTGGCAAGCATTAAATGGGTACCCCCGCCGAGGCGCAAATTGTCGCCTCGCCCTGCAAAATAGCGGGTTTCAAGGGTATCCCGCCCAAAATCTTGCACTATGGAAAAATTTAACGCGCGTAGCCGCGCGCACAGTGCGGCAGGATCAAAAAACGACAGCCAGGGCTCGCCCTGCTCGGCATAACGGCGTGCAAAATACTCGACGCCGGCCCGCTCCATCGTATCCAGCAGCTCCGGCTTGACCCCGTAATCGAAGACAATGCCGCTGCCGGGCGGCAGGCCGGCGACCAGTTGCAGCGTGTCGAAAATGGCTTGCTCGGTCAGGTAGAGCGTAACCCCGAGCCAGGAAAAGAACACCGGCTGGTCGAGGCGGCAGCCGGCAGCGCGCAGCGCATCGGCCAGCGCATCGCGTTCGAAATCGACCGGCACGAAACGCAGGCTGTCCGGCACCGTGATGCTGCTGGCGGCCAGCAGTTCGCGCTTCCAGGCCTGGGTGGCGGGATGGTCGACTTCGAATACCTGCAGCGCCGCGTCATGCTGGCGGCGGCAGGCAAAGGTATCGAGGCCGGCGCCCAGCACCACGTACTGCCGCACGCCGGCGGCAGCGGCGCGCGCCAGTTCGTCTTCGGCAAAGCGGCTGCGCACGGCCATGGCGGCGCGCAGGATGCGGCTGAAGCCAGCGTCATAGGAGCGCGCATTCGACTGCACTTGCACGCAGTCTTCCGGCCCCAGTACAGGCAGCGCCAGCGGGTCGTCGAAAATGGCGGGAGTGTCCAGCAACTGGTGCGCGGCGCGCAGGCGCGCCACCATCAGCGCGCTGCGGCTGGGCTGGCCTTCGCTGAGCAGGTGGCTGGACATGGGCGCTTACATGCCCTGCGCTTCGATGTCAGCCAGCGACTCGCGGCCTTTTTCGGTGATGGCAAATCCGTCCCCGGCCGCCACGATGTGCGACTTCTTGCCGAGGAACATGGCCACGTCCTTGTCCGCCACCGCGCCCGGCGCTTCGGCCAGCGCGCGCAGCGCCATCACGCAGCGGCGCAGGAACAGCTGCTGGCGGCCGGCATCGGTCAGGATGATGGCGCCGCTGCGCTCGAATTTGATGAACTTGATGCCGGACAGGCGCTTGCTGTTGCGGCCAACGCAAGCGCTGGGCTTGCCCTTGATGCCGCGGGCAATCTCTTCCAGCGCGTTGAATTCGTCGGTGCTCAGTTTTTCGTTTTTCATTGCTCGTATTCCATGATGGTGCCTTTGCAACCCATCATGGTACGCGCCCGCACCCGGCGCGGCAAGCTTACTTGAGCGTACGCAGCGCCAGCCACACCAGCGCCAGTCCTGTCACCGCACTTGCACAGACCAGCGCCTGGAAACGGCGGCTGTGCAGGTCAATACGGCGTTTGAGGTAGATCTTGTTGTGCAGGGAATTGCCCATCGCGGCCTCCGACGAAGAAAAAGCGTGTGTCGATGACCCATTATAGATAGCGGAACGTGACTGGCTCGTGACAGCGCAAAATATATTCTTAGAGAACAACACTTATTTCCTATTAGCAAGCAAGCGACAGCCGGTGCGGGGCGCTGGTAGCATCGGCAACAAGGAGGGTCCATGATGGAACAGCCAGCTAAATCGCAGCCGGAAAAAGGCCGCCATTACACTGAGGAAGCCGACATCGGCAGCGGCGAGAAAACGCCGGGCGAACAAGATACCGACGAGCAGATTCGCAAGATCCCGCCCCTGCCAGAACCAGGCGTCAAGCCTGCATCGGCGGCGGCTTCGGCCGCGGTTCCTCGATAGGCGGCTCGCCCGGCCGTTGCTGGTCGTCCGGGGGCGGATCTTTTTCCGGCTCAGGCGGCGGTGTTTCGGGGTCGGGTGTGGTGTGCGCTCGCATGGCATTACTCCTCGATTAACGTTGCCTGTTAAAGCAGATCGGGCGCTTTCCGGATATATCAAGGGCCAGTTTGCGCCAGGATTTCCTGGAACTGGTCAATACTGACCGGCTTCACCAGGTGATGGTGGAAGCCGGCTTCGAACGCCTGCTGGCGGTCCTTCTGCTGGCCCCAGCCGGTGACCGCCACCAGCACCGTATGGCGCAGTGCCGGCAAGCGCTTCAACGAGCGCGCCAGGTCGTAGCCGTTTAACGCCGGCAAGCCGATATCGAGGAAGGCAAACTCGGGCGCGAACGCTTCGGCCGCCGCCAGCGCCTGCTTGCCATCATGCGAGATATGCACCTGGTGGCCCATCGAGCGCAGCAAGCCGCCGATGCCGTTGACGAAGTCCACATTATCGTCCGCCAGCAGGATGCGGTGCAGGCGCGCATTGGACGGCAGCGCTTCCACCACAGGCGCGGCGGCGCTGGCCTCGGCCAGCAGCGGCAGCGTCACGCTGAAGGTACTGCCCTGCCCTTGGCCGGCACTGTCGGCGCGGATGCTGCCGCCATGCAGCTCGACCAGCTTGCGCGCCAGCGACAGGCCGACGCCCAGGCCAGCCGTGCTGCGCTCGAGCGAAGAATCGGCTTGGATGAACATCTCGAAGATATCCTGCAGCAGCGCGGGGGCGATGCCAATGCCATTGTCGCGTACGCGCAGTTCGACTTGCGCCGCGCGCACCGCGGCTTCCAGTGTGATGCTGCCGCCGCGCGCGGTGTACTTGGCGGCGTTGTGCAGCAAGTTGGAAATGACCTGCGCCAGCCGCGTTGCATCGCCCACCAGGTAGACAGCCTGCTCCGGTACCTGCACGTGCAGCGTATGGCCCTGCGAGGCGATGAAAGGCCGTGCCAGCTCCAGCGCATCGTTCACCACGTCCTGCAGCATCAGCTGCTCGCGGCGGATGGTCAGCTTGCCGGTATTGATGCGCGAGACGTCCAGCAGGTCATCCACCAGGCGCACCATCTGCTTCAGCTGGCGCTCCATGATGGAACGGGCGCGGTCGCAAGCCAGCGGATCGCTGGCATTGATGCGCATGATGTCGAGGCCGGTGCGGATCGGCGCCAGCGGATTGCGCAGCTCGTGCGCCAGCGTGGCCAGGAATTCGTCCTTGCGGCGGTCGGCCAGCAGCAGCGCGCGCTCGGCGCCCTGGCGCACGGTCATCTCATGTTCCAGGGTGCGGTTGGCGTCCTGCAGTGCGTTCGAGCGGCGCGAGATCTCCGCCAGCATGTCGTTGAAGGCATCGATCAGGGTGCCGATCTCGCCGCTGTCCCGCTCGCTGACGCGCAGCGAATAGTCGCGCCGCAGCATCACGGCGCGCGCCACATCGGTCACGGCCAGCAGCGGGCGCGTGATGGTCTGCTGCAAGCGGTGCGCGACCACGGCCGCCAACGCCAGGCTGCCCAGCGTCACGCCCAGCAGGATCAGGGCATAGCTTTGCACGCGGTCCAGCAGGCGGTAGGAGGCGCTCAGGTAGACCGTGCCGATGCGTTCGCCTTCTTCAACGATCGGGTGCGTCACCACCATATGCCCGCCTTCGATGGCATAGCCGAGCGGGCCGGGCTTGGGCGGCAGCGTCGGCATTTCGGACGGCGTGTGCACGTAGGAGGCGAACAGCGCGCCGTTGGCGGCATAGATTGCGCCCGCCTCGATCTGCGGCCGCACGCGCAGCAGCCCCAGGTTCTGGCGCGCGGCACGCGGGTCGTTGAAGGACAGCGCGGGCGCCGAGGCCGTGGCGACTAGCTCGGCCTGCGTGGTCAGGTCGTCCACCCAGCCCTGCTGGAAGCTTTGCAGGTCGTACACCAGCATCGACACCGTGGTCACCACCAGCGCAACAAAGGTGGTGGCCAGTGCCGTCAGGATCAGTTTGATGCGAACTGATCCTGCCGCCCTGGCGATCATTACTGCCCGCCTTTCTGCACGAAGTAGGCGACAGACAACAGGCGCGAACTGAGGCGCACATTGCAGCGCTCGGCCGCCGGCAGCGATACTTCGAAGCGCACGCGCTCGTCGACCAGGCGGAAGTTGATGACACTCCCGTTTTGCAAGCCATTAAGCTGTTCGGTGACCACCACCGTACCGTTCTTCTCGGCCGTATGCAATGCCGCTTCGGCCAGGCTGGCATCGCCGCCGACGAACAGCAGGTTCAATCCGCCCAGGGCATCGCCCTCGCCCACCTTGCGCACGCTGATGCTGCGGTTGCCGACGCTGCGGCCGCTGGTGATCTGCGCCAGTTCCGCCGCCACGTCATCGGCGCCCAGCACGCCGACCACCAGGCTCGGCCCGGGGGCGGTCGGAAACTCCATGTAACCGAGGAATTTATACAGGAAAGCGGCCTTGACGCTGCGCTCCAGCAGCGGCGTGCTGCCGCCCTGCTGGGAGCCAACCGCCAGGCAGCTGAAGGCGAACAGCAGCGTCGCCAGCGCCAGCAGGCGAGTGCGCCAACCGCCTGCCGCCAAAGGAGGCAGGCCAATCAGACCAGGGGTTGCGCTGAGCATTTCGTTAGTATCGCATCGTCAATTTCAGGACTGCGCGCCGCTCGAAGACATTGCGGCCGGGGTAGCCGCCCCACTCGCCATGCCGCGCATGCAGCAGGTTCTGTCCGGCGAGCGCGACGTCTATATTCGGACTGGCTTTCCACACCAGGTTCGCATCCAGTTCATGATACGACGGAACGTACGGTTTCGGCATGCTGCCGTTGTAACGTAATGTCCAGTCAAACTGCATGTGTTCGCCAATTTCGTGGGAAGAACGCAACTGCCAGTAGGCGTGGGGGTCATTCATCACCAGGCCGACTGTGGTGGCGTCCTTGCTGCCCGGCTTGAGGCTGGTGTCGATGTCCTGCACCACCAGGCCGGCATTCAGGCGCCAGCGCAGCAGCGGCTGCCAGCGCGCCCAGAACTCAAGTCCGCGCGTGCGGCCTTCGGCCAGGTTGCGGAACTCCAGGAAGCCGCGGTAGGGACCAGCCGTGGCGTTCGGTTCCAGCGTGCGCAGCTTGTCGTAGTCGGCGTACCAGGCCGTGACCGAGTACGACCAGTTCTGCGCCGGCTGCGCGCGGTAGCCCAGTTCCAGCACATTCGCTACTTCCGATTCAAATTCGGGGCTGGTGCCGATGCTGAAGCGCGGCACGCCGCCGATCATGACCGGCTTGGGCGGCAGCACGAAGTCTCGGTCGCTGCGGGCCGGTGCGCGCACCGTGCGCGAGAGCGCGCTCCAGACGGTATGCGTATTGTTGGGGCTCCAGGCCAGGCGCAGCGTGGGCAGCCACTCGGAGCCGGTGTAGGTGTTGTGCTCGACCTTTACGCCGCCGGTGGCGCGCAGGGTTTGGGTGAGCGCGACTTCATCCTGCGCGAACAGGTTGCCCCAATGAAGATTGCGGTCGTATGGCCAAAAGCCGAAGCCAGGGCCGGGCGTGTTGTCGTCGCGCGAATGGCGGTAGCCGCCGCCCCAGGACAGCCTGTGGATGCCGAGGTGCACGTCGTGCTGCCCTTCCAGTTCCACCGTATCGAGGCGGTCAATGTAAGCGCCAGGCTGGTTGCGCTCCGTGTGGTCCAGCACCAGTTGTACGCGCAGTGCATTGCCGCCGGCCAGTTGGCGCAAATAGCGCCCCAGCAGGTTGGCGCCGGACAGGCGAATATCGCGGGTGCCGATCTGCCCCAGGTTGGCCTGGTAAGCGTCGCCCGATAGCGTGAAGCTGCCATTCTGCAGGCCCCAGTCGGCGCGGAAGCCGCCCTGGCGGCGCTGCATGCCGGTCAAGGAATTGATGCCGGCCGCGGTATCGGTGTCTTCGGCGGCCATGGCTTGCGCGTAGGCGCGGTAGTAGCCGTTGTTCGACAGGCGTCCACCAAAACGCAGGCTGGCATCGCCCTCGCCGCTTGACGCCGCCACCGACAACAGCGTGCCCTGGCTGTCTTTGGCATTGCGCGTAATGACGTTGATCACGCCGTTCACCGCGTTTACGCCCCAGATGGTGGAGCCGGGGCCGCTGATCACCTCAATGCGTTCGATATCTTCCATCACCACGGACTGGGCATCCCAGAACACGGCGGAGAAGAATGGCGAATAGACGCTGCGGCCGTCGATCAGTACCAGCAGCTTGTTGGCGAAGGGGCTGTTGAAGCCGCGCGCGCTGATCGCGTAATTGCGGGCATCGACGCGCGACACTTCCAGGTTCGGCGCCAGGCGCAGCGCTTCCGGCAGGCTGCGTGCTCCGCTGCGGCGGATATCCGTGGCGCTGATGACGAACAGCGAAGCGGCTGCATTGCTCAGCCTTTCCTCCTGCCGCGACACCGAGGTGACCACAATTTCGTTGAGCTGTTCCAGCGTAAGGTCGGCGATATCGCCGTCCCCCATGCCTTCAGCGTGCGCACCCTGCGCAATGGACAGCACGGCCAGCAACAGCAAGGGAGTTGGTTTCCGGTACATGGCGAGGAGGCGAATTGTCGTAAGGAATTATAAACACAACTATCAGGAGCACGATTCACATTGTGCGTATTGGCAACATTAAGTGCTTGCAAATTTGCCAATCCACAGTTGCCTGCGTTATGCCCGACAGGAGAAGCCATGTTCGCACGCCTGCCGGTCAGGGGCGCGCCATCCAGCCGATATAGGCGGCGTGCAGGCTCTGGATGTAGAGCCGGTCCTGGGTTTCAAGGACTGCGGTGGTTTCCGGATAGGCGCCGGATGGGTCCTGCAGGTCGGCCAGCACTTTTCCATCTTCACTGAAGGCGAACACATGGCCGTAGGCTTTCGGCACCGGCCACAGGGCGCGCGGCAGGCGCAGCGTGAGCTTGCGCATGAAGGGCTTTTGCGCCAGCTTGTCGATAGTCGGGTTGCGCGGCTTGACCAGGCCCACCCAGATCTTGCCGTCGCGCCCGCGCATCAGGTTATCGGGATAGCCCGGCAGGTTGTCGAACAGGATGTCGCGCTTGCCGCTCTGCGCATCGATCTTCCAGATGCGGTAGCGGCCAGTCTCGTTGACAAACAGCGTGCGGCCGTCCCCGGACAAGGCGATACCGTTGGCGAACGAGAGGCCGCCGGCGAGGACGCGCGTGGAGCCGTTCGATGGATCATAAGCCAGCACGCGTCCGGTGGATGACTGTTCCAGGATATCGAGTACGCTGGCTTCGAAGGTACCGCCCCATTCGGCCGGCGCGAAGCGGGTCGAAGCGTCGGTAAAATAGATCATGCCGCTGGGCGCCACCACCACGCCATCGGCATAGCGGATCGGGTCGCCTTGCGCGACTTGCGTGGTCAGCACGGTGACCTTGCCGTCAGCGGCGATGGCCAGCAGGCCTTTCATCGCATCGGCCGCGACCAGGCGCCCGCCGGCGTCGAAGTCGAAACCGAGCACACGGCCGCCGGTACTGGCGAAGACTTCGCGCCCGCTGCCATCGGGCGCCATGCGCAGGATCCTGCCGCCTGAGACGGCGGCGTACAGTTTGCCGTCCGGTCCCATGGCCAGGTGTTCGGGACCTTGCTCGCTGCCGATGTCGATTTTCTGCAGGCCGGCCAGCCTGGTATTTGGCGCGTGGGAGCCAACGTATCCAGGCGCCTGCTGCGGCGTCCATGACACCGGCTCGGCTGGCACCGGCCACAGAAGCAGGTAAGCAAATAGCCCTGCCAGCGTCAGGCCGGCCCCGGCCGCAATCTTATGTCCCTTCGAGCTTTCCAAGCGGATCTCCCCCAACCAAGATGTCCGACATTTTTAACTAATTATCAACTTTCGTCGAGCGATTTCGGTAGCGGCGGGAGCCTCGTGATACGCAGCGCCATATAGGGACGGCCGGGCAGTGCGATGCTTCGCCCCTCTTTGTCGGCAAAGCTGTAGTTGTCGCGCTTGCGGATTTCGAACACGCCGTCCACCGGCGTGACAGTCATATTCCAGGTATCGATCACCTCGGCTTTGAACCTCATGCCATCTGCCAGGCCCGGCTTGGCGAGCACGAACGGCCAGGCGCCTGGCGCCTGGCGGCCGAAGTAGCCCAGGTAGTACTGGCCGGGTTTGCCGGCAAACGGATTTCCCTGCCACTTGTCGATCGGTTCCAGTCCCTCGGCCGGGCTACCGGACAGTATCTTGCGGAAGAACGCCAGCCGCGGCGGACTTTCCCCGCGCAGGGTCCCGCCCTTCCCCAGCCACGACATATCGTCCGGATCCCTGAATATCTCGCTATGGCCGACATAGGTGCCTGCAATCGCCCCCATCCAGAACCGCAGCACCATCTCCTGCCCCGACAACTGGCCCCAGCGGCGCTCGATATCGCCCTCGTATTTCACTTCGTCGTAGATCACCGGCTTCGAATACACGTCGCGGAACAGGACCGCGCGTTCGACGTCTTCGGCGATGGCCCCGCTTTGCACGCTGACATGCGTTACCCAGGGCTTGGTATGGTTGTACAGCACCATGGCGTTATGGATCGAGCGCAGGTGCTGGTATGGGTCGCGCGATTGCACGATCTCGAAGTAGCGGTCCCACTCCGTCATCTGCTTCTTGCCCAGGTAGTCGAATTCGTTCGCCATCGACCACCATACATTGCGGTAGGAGGCCAGGCGCGCCACCACATAGCGCAAGTAGCGTTCATTGACTTCGGCCGGCATCTGGTCGAAGCCCCAGAAGCCTTTATCGTAGGGGTGGAACAGGATGACATCGGCCTCGACGCCCAGCGCGCGCAGGTCTGCCACACGCTGCTCGAGATGGCGGAAGAATCCGGGGTTGAAGCGTGTGAAGTCCCAGGCCGTGGGCGGCGAACCTTCAAACGGAAAGCGCGGCGGCTGCTGCCTGACGTCCCGGTTCGGAAATACCAGCATGCGGATCTTGTTGAACGGCCCGGCCGCCAGCGTCGCCAAGGTCAGTCGTTCGATGGTTTCCGGCTGGTGGGTCCAGCCATAACTGGTGGTGCCGACCTGCCAGAACGGCGTGCCGTCCTCATAGCCGAAGTGATGCACACCTTTCACGCGGACCGGGCCATGGTTGCCCGGCTTCGCAGCGAAGACTTTGAACTTGCCCCGCTTGCCGTTGAGCGGGGCGCGATTGCTGCGGGTCTCGTACTCCCAATCGCCGGTGGTATCGGGCATGAATCGCAGCTTGTACCGGCCTTCGCCATCGTAGAAGCCTTCGACGGAGAAGGTGCGCGCGCCCTGGCGGAAAGTTGCGGACAATTCCACTTCGAGGAAAGGATTGCCGTCGCGCGGCCCGTCAAGCGTGACCTCCTTGCTGCCCCAGCGTTCGACCGGATCGGCTTCTTGCGCCTGCCCAGCGCTGCAGAGAGCAGCGAACGCGACGATGGCTGCGCTTTTCAGGAGCTTGCGGCGGATCATGGCTGGGGATTCCATCCTTTTCCGTTGGCGTACTGCGCGAAGACCTTGGCGCGGCTGTCGTAACGGGCAGCGTCGGCCGCAGCCAGAATGCGCCCCGCCACGCGCTGCGACAGCACGAGTGGTTTGCCCGCCGGGTCGGTGCTTCCGCCCTCCTCCCAACCACCGCCTCCGCGCGGCTTGCCGTGCCAACCCGCCGCGTTAATGTGCGGGCCAAGGCTGCAATTGATGTAGCGGACGTTGTCCCAGGCAGTGACGACACCCGGCCGCGCGAGGAAAGCCGCGCCCTGCGGCACATCATTGCCCGCAGGGCCAGGGCCATGTGTCAGGCGGCTATTCAGGAATACGAAGCCGGGGTCGGTTTCGGCCACGGTGCGCGCCTGCACCAGGTAGCCGCCGCTGGATGGGTTGGCACTGTCGCCGACAGAGCGGATTTCGGACTCCTCGAACAGCGCTGCGCGATTGTAGCCCCAGATGAAATCCACATTGCCCGCAACAAGGCTGCGGTAGAACCATGCATAGCCCTTGAGCTGGATGGTGTCCTGCTCGCTGAGGAAGCTGGCCTCATTGGCGATGAGACGGCCCTCGCTGCTGAAATTGAGCGCTTCGGCCTGTGCGCCGATGGTCTTGCTGCGCCAGGTCGTGTTGACGAGAGTCAGCGTTTCAAGGCGCAGCAGGTCGGCGTCTTCAACCAGGAACACCGAGCGGCCGCCGCTGGCACCGGGGGCCATCGGCAGTTGGCCCGCGCCGCTGCCGGGGTTGATGCCGTCGCTGTTTTCTCCAGCAATGACGGCGCCTTCCCGGCTCTCGCCGCGCAACGTGACATTGTCCTTCCCACGCAGGTAAAGCAGGCCTTCGTGCCGGCCTTTGGCAAGGCGGATCGTCACCGGTCTCTCGCGAGCGAAGTTCCGCATCGCATGATTCAAGGCGCCCTGCAAGGTGCGAAAGTCGGACTTGCCGCCCAATGCCACCCGCAGCGTTGTGCCTGGGGGCGCCCGCTCGCGGGTGCGGAAGCTCCAGGCGCCTGGCTTGCCGATGCCTTCAAACTGCGCCCCGCCCAGCATGGCGCCTGGAAAAAGATTGCGGTCGACCAGCACGTAATAGTCGGTGCCATATGCCAGCTTGCCGTCGTGCGGACGGATTGTCGCCGTCGCCGCATCGACGGTGATTGCCTTGTAGCGCACCACGCGCTTCACGCCATCCCGCGCGGCGCCAATCTCGTCCAGCTCCATGCCGGGGCGAATGACATCTACCGTCACATTGTCTTTCGCGCGAACGATGCGGATCGAACCGATGTCGCTGAGGGCCGGCGCCTGGTCGAAGCGTAGTTGCAGGCGGGTGTCGACAGGGACATCGCGCTCCTTCACTGCTGGCGATACGCGCCCCGCGGCCCGCTGGCCATGGCGTGCCGAGGCGGCGAAGGCCGGTCCTACGCGCACCGCCAGCGTCGCCGCGACGTTCGGATCTTCGGCGCTGGCAAGCGTGACCGCCACCTTGCCCACGCCACGCGGCTGCAGCACGAGCTGGCCGTCTTCCACACCGGCTACCAGTACAGCCGGATCACTCGACCTGGCGGCGAACTGTAAAGCTCGCACTTCGCCGCGGCTGGATGCGCGAACGGCAAAGCGCTGCTGCGCATCGCCAATTTGCAAGGCCAGCTGTTTATGCCGGTGGACCAAGCCGATGCTGGTTGGCGCCTGGGCGATATCGCCGGCACGCAGGCCATCGATTTCAAACTGGCCGGCCTGGTCCAGGATGCCGATACGCGGCGGCAGCGAGTTGGGTTCGTCGACCCCGATCAGGCGCGAGCCATTGAGATAGGCTGTAAGAGCCGCACCATCGACATCAAGGCGAATGGTGTAGAAGGCGTCGCCGGCATCAGGCTCGATCCGCACTTGCTTGAGAAGTTTCGGCTGGCCGTCGGTCATGCCAATGATATTGACCGCCATCCTGCCGGCCGGCTCAACATCGAGGCCAAAGCCAAGCCAGTTGCGGTCATCGCTGTAACGCACAACGACATAGCCCTGCCCGGCCGCACCTGGCGCCGCGCGCATGCGTGCCTCGACGAAATAAGGGCCGGAACTCGCGACGGCAGCTTCCACCGCCGGCGCGAATCTGACTGCCCCCTGTGCGGGCGGCCCGGCGTACGCTCCTGCTGCCGACAGCAGCAAGGCGCAGGCCAGCAGCAGGCAGCGCAGCGGCATGTCAGAACCTGTATTCCACCGAGAAGCGATACACACGCCCCAGCATATCAGCCATCGACGTCACATAGCCGCCGCTGTAGGTGCTGTTGGAAGTCAGTGGCGGCCATTCCCCGGTCAGGTTGTTGACGCCGAAACTGATGGTCGTGTTCTTGATGCCGGTGTAGTTCACGTTCAGGTTGTATTGCTTGTAGGCCTCCACTTCGGTCAGGGTCGAACCGGCGCGCGGGGTGACGTCGGTCACGCTGGAGTTGTAGCGCTGCGACAGCGTGCTGGCCCAGGCGCCGTTGGTGTAGGTAACCGAAGCGGTATGCTTCCAGCGCGGGTTGATCTGCGGCAGGCCGGCCAGGCCGGAGTTCGGCCCCGAACCGCCGAAGCGGCCATCGTTGGTGATGATGCCCACGTTGCTCAGCCAAACGCCGTTTTTCTCTGACTGGAACTCATATTTGTCCATATAAGTGCCGTCCAGTTTCGCATCGAAGGTGCCGAAGCTGGTTTTCGGGAAGCGGTAGCTGGCCGACAGGTCGAGGCCGCGGATGCGGGTCTGGCCGCGGTTGGCCTGGCTCGCCACGATATGGTCGATGGTGCCGTCCGCATTGCGCACGAAGTTCACGTCGTACTTGGCTGGATTCTGCTGGATCTCGGCGATGGTTACCGCGCCCAGCACGTCGCGCAGCTTCAGGCCCCAGTAGTCGACGGTGATCGACAGGTCTTTCACCGGTTCCAGCGCGAAGCCGAAGGAGAAGCCGCGCGACTTTTCCGGTTTCAGGAAGTCATTGTTGGGCGACTTGGTCCAGTAGTTGGTGGCGACGTTACACACCTGGTCATAGGTGTAGCCGGATTTTGGCGTGCCGGTACCGGCCACCAGCGGCTGCGTGCTCGGGCACAGGACCGGATCGTCCATGACCTGGTTGCGCACTTCCGGCGTCGGGTTCTGGATGTCGATGATCGACGGCGCGCGGAAGCCGGTATTCACGTTACCGCGCAGGACCAGTTGCTGGAACGGCTGCCAGCGTGCAGCCAGCTTGGGATTGACGGTGGTCTGTTTCAGGTCGTAGTAGCGGTCGGCGCGTACCGCTGCATTCAGCAGGAACTTATCGGTGATCGGCGCTTCCGCTTCCATCAGCAGCGAAGCGATGGTGCGGTGAATCTTCTTGGCCACGCCTTGCGGCGTTTCGCCCACCAGGTCGGACTGCACGACGTTGCCGGCGGCGTCGATGTGGTAGCTGCCGTCGGCCTTCTTCAGGACATAGTCGAGCGGCGCATTGAAGGTCTGCGCGCCGTCGCGCCGCAACTCACCGGAGACCGCCAGGGTCAGCGCACCGCCCGGCAGGTCCCACAGGCCCTTGGACAGCGTCACGTCCACGCTCTGGTTGTAGGCTTTGTTCAGGCGGTAGGTGTAGTCTTTCGCCTCGATGCTGTCCAGGTAAGCCTGGCCGGCCGCGTCCTGCAGGCCGAAGGGATTCAGGGTGCCGTTGTTGAAGCCTTCCTGCGCCTTGGTGTAAAGGATATAGCCGGCGCCGGCACGGGTATCGCGCTTCGATTCGCCGTAATTCAGGCCGGCGCGGTAGTCCCAGCCCAGCACTTCGCCTTCTGCGCTCAGCACGATGCGATCGTTGGACTGTTTGTCGTTGCGGTATGCGGGGCCAAGTTCGGCAGGCCCCCACTGGAAGTAGATGGTGCGGTTGTTCATGTTCAGGTCGCTGACCGTACCAGGCGTCTTGGCCGGGTCGATGAACATGGTCGGCGTGTTGGCGCCGGTATTGCTGCCCACCACCTGCACGGCCGGGGTGATCCCTTTGCCTGGATAGTATTTGCTGGTCGACGGCAGCGAATAGGTAGTGAACGGCTGGGTGGTGCCCGGCACCTGCATGCCGCGGTACTTCTGCACCGTGAATTCGGAGTGCAGCACATCCAGGTCAAGCTTGTGGCCGCCAGACAGGTTCAGGCTCGCGCGGCCGCTGACGTTGATGATTTCGCTGCCGTCGGTCACGGCATTCCAGAACAGCGGATTGCGCGCGCAGCCCGGCGCGTAGACCGGCGTTGCCGCAGTACTGTTGTTGCCCAGGGTCGGGGTAGCGTATGGCGCCACGCAGCCGCTGGCGAAAGTCGGGTTGTAGTTGGAGTTGGCGTTGCGCGCAAAGCCAAAATTGGCAAATGGCGTCGGGTTGCGCGCATCGGGCGTAATGCCCAGGCCCAGCGTGCGCAGGATGGCCGGATCATGCTGCTCCGGACGGTCGCCCTGGAACAGTGCATCCTTCTTCTGGTAGTCGATCGCCAGGTAGGCATTCCAGCCGTCGCGCGACAGGTTGCCGGTGCCCAGGATGGCGCCGACGCTCTTCGAATCAGCACCGCCCTTTTGCGTCGGCGCGTATTCAGCCTTGATCGTCGCGCCTTCGAAACCGCGCTTGGTCAGGAAGTTCTGCACGCCGCCGATGGCATCGGCGCCGTAGATCGAAGCGGCGCCGCCGTTCAGGGTCTCCACGCGGTCCAGCGCCATGCGCGGCATCACGTTCACGGAGACATACTGGTCCTGCAGCGGCTCGTTGGCCAGGCGGCGGCCGTTCAACAGCGTCAGGGTGCGCATCGGACCCAGGCCGCGCAGGTTGATGACCGGGCCGGCCGCGCCGCTATTGGTACCCAGCGACAGCGATTGCGGCATTTCCAGCACCAGGTCTTTCAGCTCGGTGTTGCCGCGCGCCAGGAGCTCGCCGGACTTGATGGTGACCAGCGGGGTGGCGCCCTCATTGGCGACGCGGCGGATCAGGGAGCCGGTCACCACCACCGACGCCATCTGCCCTTCGGCGGGCGCGGCGGCCGGGGCGGCGGCCTGGGCGGCTGCCTGGTTTGCCATCTGCAGGACGGCCGCTGCCACAGCTGCCGCCAGCACGGCGCGTTTGGCCTGTGGACCTGGAACGTAATTCATGAGTCTCCTCCATATTAGCGATCAAATTGGTTTGATCGATTTTCTGTTTTGGTATAACCACAGACTAAAGTGGTTAGGCCAATTTCACAAGCAAAAATTCCAATCTTGTGCAAAAAAGCCACTTTTGGTCGGTCCAGATTGTTGTTTTGGCCTGACCACTTTAGAATGAGGCGCATGGAGACCAGGCTATATAAACAGGTGGCGGAGAAGATCCAGGCGATGATCGCCACCGAAGGATTTGCATGCGGCGATCGCCTGCCGTCGGAACGCGAGCTTTCCACCAGACTGGAAGTGAGCCGCGCCTCGCTACGCGAGGGGCTGATCGCACTGGAGCTGACCGGGGTGGTGGAGGTGCGCAGCAATTCCGGCGTCTATCTATGCGACCGTCCGGGCCATTCACCCCTGGCGGAAACCGGGCCGGGACCGTTCGAGGTGCTGTCGGCGCGGCGCGTGATCGAGGCCGAAATTGCCGCCGTCGCGGCCCAGGTGGCCACCGACCGCGCTATCGATGCCATCCTGGTCGCCGTGCAAGCGATGGAGCGCGACCACGACGATGTGGCCACCAATGAACAGGCGGACCGCAACTTCCACATGGCGATTGCCAACGCCACCGGCAACAGCGCGCTGGTGGGCGTGATGAACCACCTGTGGGACCAGCGCGGCCGCCTGTGGCACAAACTCAAGGAGCACTTCCAGACCGAAGAGCTGCGCAAGGAAACCCTGGCCGACCACCGCGCCATCCTGCAGGCCATCGCCAGCCACGATCCGGCAGCCGCCCGCAAAGCCATGCGCGTTCACCTGGGACGCGTTACCCGAACCTTCTCTGCCTAGGAGACCTGCCTTGACCGCATCACGACAATTGCGCCGCCGCGGCCTGCTGCAAGCCGGCGCCGCCGCCCTCCTCGCCCCGCAATGGCTGCCTGCGCTGGCCGCCGCGGCCAATGCCGGTCCCGCAGCGCGCACTGCTGCCTGGCGCCGCGCCGACGCCATCGTCGCCGCGCTGCGCACGCCCGTCAGCTTCCGCAACGAGGATTTCCCGGTCACCGATTTCGGCGCCCAGCCCTGCGGCACCAGGCAAGTGAAAGCCTGGGTCACCCACGACGACCAGGAAATGCTGCCAACCCAGTCCGACGACGCCCACGATTGCTACGCCAGCTTCAAGGCCGCCATCGACGCCTGCGCCGCAGCCGGGGGCGGGCGCGTCGTGATCCCGAAAGGCCACTGGTACTGCGCCGGCCCGCTGGTGCTGCGCTCCAACGTCCACCTCCACCTGCAAGCCGGCGCCCACATCCTGTTCTCGCAAAACCCCGAACACTACGCCCGCCACGGCGACTTCGATTGCGGCGCAAACGGCAAGCTCACGCTCTCGCGCTGGCAAAGCAACGACTGCCTGAACTACTCGCCCATGGTCTACGCCGTCAACGCCAGGAATATCGCGCTGACCGGCGAAGACTGGAGCGCGAAACTGGACGGCCAGGGCGGCGTAGCCTTCAACGAAGCGGGCGATTGCTGGTGGTCCTGGAAAGGCAGGAACCGCACCGTGAACGCCGTCTCGCAAACCACCGCCCCCGGCTACCAGGAAGGCCGGCCGACGCAGGTCGTGCCCAACCCGCTCAACAAACCGCTGGCGGAGATCGCTCCCGGCCTGAATGCCGCCCTGCGCAAGCTGATTGAAGGCGAAGACGAAAAATGGCGCAGCGACGAGCGCTATCTTCCCGCCCTGTCCGAAGCCGGCGTGCCTGTCGAACAGCGCGTGTTCGGCAAAGGCCACTACCTGCGGCCGCCGATGATCCATTTCATCAACTGCAGCAACGTCCTGCTGCAGGGCTACCATGTGCAGAACACGCCGTTCTGGCAGCACCATCCGGTCAACTGCCGCAACCTGGTCATCCGCAAAGTCCACGCCGAAAGCCGCGGCCCGAACAGCGACGGCTTCGATCCGGAAGCCTGCGAGCATGTGCTGGTGGAGGACTGCGTCTTCGATTCCGGCGACGACTGCATCGCCATCAAGGCCGGCAAGAACCGCGACGTGCAGTACGGCCCGACGCGCAACATCGTGATCCAGGGCTGCACCATGCATAGCGGCCATGGCGCCGTCACGCTCGGCTCCGAAATGGCGGGCGGCATCGAGCACGTCTATGCCCGCGACCTGGTGTTCGAGAATACGCATTGGCAAACCGACCCGCTGAACATCGCCATCCGCCTCAAGACCAATATGAACCGCGGCGGCTACCTGCGCCACTTCTACGTCAAAAACGTGAGTATCCCGAACGGCGTGCAACTCAGCGCCTCGCATTACTCCCTGCTGCCCGGCACCCCGATCGACACCAGGGGCCTGGCCACCGCAGCCGGCGCAGTCATCTCCTTCGACTGCGACTACCAGCCTTCCGCCGACAGCGTGCGCATCCGGCCGCCCGAAGTCTCCGATGTCCATATCGAGAACGTCAGCGTCGGCAATGTAACGAAGGGCGGCATCACAGGCTCCTGCTACCAGGCCATCGCCATCCTCGGCCCGGTCGCCAGCGACTATAACGGGCCGCAGCCCGCGCCGCCCGTGCTGCCGGTGCGCCGCGTGACGATCAGCAACTGCGATTTCGGCCATCCGGTCAATGCGGAAAAGCCGATCTGGCTGTACAACGTGTCCGGCCTGCAGCTGGAAAATGTGCGAATCGGCGGCAAGCTTCTTAAGGCTACCCTAAGGTCCTGATTGGACAATCGTAGCGAACGCCAGTATGCTTTCGCAAATGATGATGGACAGCATACTGGCGCGCATCCAGGCTACGGCCTCCTCGCGCGATACGTCCCTGCTGCAGGAATTGGTTGGCACCCTGCGTCCCGCGCATGCCAGCGACCTGCAACAGGCCACCAACCGTCTGCGCGCCCTCGCGCACCTTCTTTCCACCCAGCCTGAATGGGCACGGGGCCTGCGGGAGTATCTCGCCGAAATCATTGGCCAGCGCAAACTGGTGCACCTGCTCACCGATACCGGAGTCCTGCAAAACCAGGGGTTCTTCGGCGAGCTATGGCGCCGGCTGAACCACAAATGGCTGCCGCCAACCGTCAATGACGAATACCTGAAGGACGTCTTCGGGCAAATCTTCGATCGCCAGGACGATTACATCTGGATCAACGGCGTCGAGCCTTCGACCTGGCTGGACCTGCTGCAGGCGCTCGACTTGCCCGCGCAAGGGTGGCTGCAAAGCCAGGTGCTGGGCGAACTACTGGAGGCAGTGCAAGTGCTGTCCTATCGCATCAGTGCGATAGGACTGGAGCCGGAACTGGTGCGGGTCCATCCGGACATCGAACGTTTCGAATCGCCCTTCCTGCGCCAGAATGCCGAAGTGGTGCAGTTGACGGAAGCGTGGCGCGCGCGCCTGGTCGACGCCCAGGTGGAAGTCCCTGACGCGCGCCATCTTGACGTACTCCTCAGCCAGTGTGAGGAGATTATCGGGCGCGTACGCAAGGCGGCATCCGTGCAAGGGGTATCGGTCAGCCTGACCCGCCTGCTGTTGCGCCTGACGCAAAGCATCGACCGCTTGCGCATCCTGCTCGACCTGCTGGAAGCCCCTTCCCTGCAGGAGGCGCTGCCTGCTGCGCTCGGCCTGTTCCAGCAACTGGTGGAGGCCGACAACCGTAAATTGCGCCTCACCGACCTGTTCCAGACCAACACCGAACTGTTGGCATTGCAGGTAACGGAACATGCCGGCCGTTCAGGCGAGCATTACGTCGCCAGCACGCGCGCCGAATGGCTGTCCATGATGCGCTCCGCTGCCGGCGCCGGCTTCATCGTCGGTTTCATGGCTACGCTCAAGGTGCTGATGGGGCGTATGCTGCTTGCCCCTGTCGGCTATGCTGCCCTGTACAGCCTGAACTACTCGCTCGGCTTCATGCTGATCCACGTACTGCACTTCACCGTGGCCACCAAGCAGCCGGCAATGACCGCGGCACGCATTGCCGCCGCCATCGACCAGGGCCAGAAAAAACTGGATGAACTGGCGGAGCTGGTAGTCAAGGTGCTGCGCTCGCAGTTCGTGGCAATCGTCGGCAACGTGGCACTGGCCATGCCTACGGCCTTCATCATTGCAGTGGCTTGGCAGGCCGCTTTCGGCCAGCACCTGGCTGGCGCGGAAAAGGCACAACACCTGCTGCACGATATCGACCCGCTGCATAGCCTGGCCTTGCCGCATGCCGCCGTCGCCGGCGTGTGCCTGTTCCTGGCAGGACTGATTTCGGGCTACTACGACAACAAGGCGGCCTATAACGACATTGCTGCGCGCTTGCGTCAGCTGCGCTGGCTGCGTTGCCTGCTCGGCGAAAAACGCCTGGCGCGCGTCACCGACTACGTCGGCCGCAACCTCGGCGCCCTCGCCGGCAATTTCTTCTTCGGCATCATGCTGGGTACGATCGGCACCATCGGCTATGTCCTGGGACTGCCGATCGATATCCGCCATGTCACCTTCTCCAGCGCCAATTTCGCCTTCGCGCTGGTTGGACTGGACTACCAGCTCACCACGGAGCAATGGCTGTTATCGCTGTCGGGCATTGCGCTGATCGCACTGACCAACCTGGCGGTAAGCTTCGCCCTGGCGCTAATGGTTGCGCTGCGCTCGCGGCGCGTCAGTTTCGGCCGCGGCCAAGCCCTGGCCGGCCTGGTATGGCAGCGTTTCCGGCTGTCGCCGCGCAGTTTCTTCCTGCCGCCGCGCGAGGTGGAGACGAATTGAATTGGCGCCGCTTCCTGCCCGGTTGGCGTAAAGTAGAACGGCTTGCTTAATGGGGGACGACCAGATGAATGAACTCATCCCTGGCGATCTGGAAGCCGACAGTACGGCTTCAGTGGATGGTCTCACTTACACAGTTTCGATAATCCACGACGAAACGGGATACCGGGCGCACCTGACATGGCGGGACCGGGTGGAGCAACAAACGACTCCACCATTTTCAAACGCCCGCTCAGCCATGATCGAGGGCCACTCGCTGGCCGAGGAGTACATCCTGGCATGGCGCAGCCACAGTTAGCCCAACGGCGGCGCCAGCTTGGGCCAAAACGTGCAGCGCACGGTCGTGCATCCTGCGCGCGTTCGCCGCCTTCGACTGTACAATGGCATGACCAATTTACAAATGCCCATCTGAAGGAAGATGCGACTTGGCCCGAACCCGGCAATCAAGGCGGCCCACCCTGCGCCGCATGCTGTTCGCACTCGTGCTGGCATGCACCTTGCCAGCGACCCTCGGCTTCGGCCTGCTGATCCAGCACTTCTATGCCCGCGAGCGCGCCCAGGTTGAGCGCGACTCCCTGTTCGTGGCCCGTTCGATGATGCGGGCGGTCGACCGCGACCTCGATCTCGGCATCGTCGCGGCACGCGCGCTGGCCATGTCGGCGGAGCTTGACCATGGCGACCTGGCTGGTTTCCACCGCAAGGCCGTCAGCATCGTCAATGCCGGTTTTCCGGGCTCGAATATCGTCCTCAGCACACGCGATTCGCTCCAGCTGCTGAATACCTTGCGCCCGTTCGGCGAACCGATACCCGATCCCGGCAGCCGGGAACGCATCCAGCGCGTGTTCGAAACGGGAAAGGTGCTGGTATCGGATGTCTTTATCGGTGGCGTCACCGGCAAGCCGCTGGTCGCCGTCCACGTACCCGTCATACGGGGCGGCCAGGTCGTGTATTGCCTCTCGGTCGGCTACCAGCCGGCCCATCTCCGGCGCGTTCTCAACTCGGAGACCCTGCACAAAGACCGCGTCATCGCCATCCTGGACCGCGAAGGCGTGATCATCGCCCGCACCCATGAAGCGGAACGCTTTGTCGGCAAGCCCGCTTCCGACAGCCTGGTCAAACGGCTGTCCGAGGTTGATGAAGACGTATTCGAATCCATCACCCTGGAAGGCATTCCGGTCTATACGATTTTCACGCGCTCCAGCCGCACCGGTTGGGCGGTTGCCGTGGGCGTGCCGCGCGCCACCATACTGCAGGAGTTGCTGGCATCCGTCACCTGGCTTACCTGGATCGTGCTGGCATTGCTGCTGGCCGGCTTCGGCCTGGCGTGGTTCATCAGCGGAAAAATCCGCCAGCTCGAAGGCTTGATCCACGAACGCACCGACCAGCTCGAGGACGCCAACCTGCGCATCAGTACCGTGGTCGACAGCGTTGGCGAGGGCATCATTACCATCAACGAAGAAGGCCAGATCGAGACCTTCAACCGCGCAGCCAGCCAGATATTCGGCTATACCGCGGAAGAGGTGATAGGGGACGGCATCCAGGTGCTGATGCCGGAATCCATGCGCGCCGCGCACCAGCATGGCATGCAACGCTTCCTGTCAGGCGGCGCGCCGCACGTCATCGGCAAAGGCGCGGTCGAACTGCCAGCCCTGCGCAAGGATGGCAGCCAGTTCACCGTTGAATTGACCATCAGCGCCGTCATCGATGAAGGACGGTACCGCTTTGTGGGCGTGCTGCGCGACGTGACCGAGCTGAAAAAGTCGCAAGCGGCCCTGCGCGATGCCGTCAGGGAAGCGCAGGCGGCCAATGCCGCGAAGAGCTCCTTCCTCGCCAACATGAGCCACGAATTGCGCACGCCGATGAACGCCGTACTGGGGATGGCGCACCTGATGACCACCACGCCGCTGTCGCTGGAGCAGCGGCGCTACCTGACCATGCTGCGTACCTCGGGGCAGTCCTTGCTGGCACTGCTGAACGACATCCTCGATTTTTCCAAGATCGAAGCGGGAAAGATCCAGCTCAACGCCACCCGCTTCGAACTCGATTCAGTACTGCATTCCGTGTCCACCATCATGAGCGTCAATGCGGGCGAGAAGGAACTGGAACTGGCGATCGGCGTCGAGCCGGACGTTCCGCGCCAACTGGTAGGCGACCCGCTGCGACTGCAGCAGGTCCTGGTCAACCTGACCAGCAACGCCATCAAATTCACCGCACGCGGTGAAGTCAGCCTCAAGGTCGAATGCGCAGAGTGCGACGCACAGCACAGCGTCATGCGCTTCATCGTGCGCGACACCGGCATCGGTATTTCACTGGAACAGAAGCTCAACCTGTTCGCGCCCTTTTCCCAGGCCGACGAATCCGTCACCCGCAAGTACGGCGGCACCGGGCTTGGGCTGGTGATCTGCCAGCGCCTGGTCGAACTGCAAGGCGGCAGTATTGCCCTCGACAGCAGTCCCGGCGAGGGCAGCACCTTTACCGTTACCCTGCCGTTCGGCACCGTGCCGGCCGCACAGCAACAAGCGCCAGCCGGTGCCGGCTCGCGGCCCTTGCGCGTGCTGGTGGTCGACGACCATTTCACCAGCCGCGTCTACCTTTCCAAGACGCTGCAAGCCTGGGGCTGGGGCGTTGATGTGGCCTCTTCCGGCGCGGAGGCGGAAAAGATGCTGGCCCTTGCCGGCCAGCGCGCCCTGGCCTATGACGTGATCCTCGCCGACTGGAGCATGCCTGCCGAGGACCAGCGCTATATCGACTCACTGCGCCAAGCGCAAGAGGCCGTGGCCCCCGTGATACTCATGGTCAGCGCCTATGAACGCAGCAAGATGCTGGAAGAAGACGCCGATCGGGAGGGACTGGTCACCAAGCCGATAACAGCCTCCACCCTGTTCGACACCGTACATGAAATGCTGGACAAGTCCGACACCCGCGAAGTGCTGCCCGACGCGCCGCCCGCCCAGCGCATCAGCGGCCACCTGCTGCTGGTGGAAGACAACGCCATGAACCAGCTGGTCGCTGTCGGCATCCTGGAGCGCGCCGGCGCAACCATCGAGGTTGCCAACAATGGCGAAGAGGCCGTGCGCATGCTGCGCGCCGCACCCGAAGCCTACCGCATGGTCCTGATGGATGTGCAGATGCCGGTCATGGACGGCTATACCGCGACCCGCATCATCCGCCAGGAACTGGGCCTGAAGCTGCCTATCGTGGCGATGACTGCCGGCGTGATGGAGTCCGAGCGCGCCGATTGCCTGGCGGCCGGGATGGACGATTTCATTCCCAAGCCGCTCGATATCGACGAGATGATTCAGACACTGGAAGCCTACCTGCCGCCTTAAACGCGCACAATCCCCCGGAAGCCGCGCGCCGCGTAATAGGACTCGGCGCCGTTGTGGTACAGGAAGACGTGGCCATAGCGGCGGTCGCAGAACAAGGCGCCGCCCTGCTTGCGGATATCGGCCGGCGTCTGCACCCAGCTCGACGTCTTGCGGTCGAACTCACCCAGCGTCTGCAGGTGGCGATACTCGGCCTCCGTGAGCAGGCTGACGCCCATGGCCTGCGCCACCTCCAGTGCGCTGCCGGATGGCTTGTTCTCCTTGCGCCCATCCAGCGCGGCCCTGTCGAAACACAGGCTGCGGCGTCCTGCCGGGCTTTCAGGCGAGCAGTCGCAGAAGACAAGCTCTCCGCTTGCGGGATCAACTCCGACAACGTCCGGTTCGCCGCCGGTATGTTCCATTTCCTCAAGCACGCGAAGCTTGCCGGGATTTGCATCCAGGCGCGCACGCACGGCGCTCCACGCCAGTCCTTCATGCCGGGCCAAGTGCTTGAGAAAGCGTTGTTCGAGGATGTCGATCTTCATCCTGCAAATCCTATCAGTCTTCGCGAAAAAATTCATGGGCCGCACGACTTTCCGTATACCTGCAGGCGAAATCCTTGCGCTAGCATCGTGCCCAAATGACCACAGGGAGATGAAATGAAGAAGTTGGGAGTGCTGTTCGCCTTGCTTGTTGCAACCACGACGCCCGCCTTGGCCCAGCAGTTCGCAAAAGGAGCCGACATCGGCTGGTTGCAGCAAATGGAGGCCACCGGCTACAAGTTCTACAACGACCAGGGCAGGCAGGAAGATGCGCTGCAGGTCCTGAAGGACAACGGTATCAATACCGTACGCCTGCGCACCTGGTTGAAGCCCTCGGACGACCGGACCAATGGCCACAACAGCAAGGAGGAAACTGTCGCCATGGCCGTTCGTGCGCAGGAGATGGGCATGCGGATAATGATCAACTTCCACTACAGCGATAGCTGGGCCGACCCGTCGAAGCAGAAGAAGCCCGCCGCCTGGGAGGGCCACGACTTCCCTCGCCTGCTGCAAGACGTCTACAGCTACACCCATGACGTGATGAGCGCCCTCAAGGCGGCGGGCGTCACGCCGGAGTGGGTCCAGGTCGGGAATGAGACGCCGGGCGGCATGTTGTACCCGGAAGGCAGCACCAGGAACTGGCCGCAACTGGCGCAGTTGATCAACAGGGGCCATGACGCCATCAAGGCCGTCAGTCCTTCATCCAAAGTAATCCTGCATCTTGACCGCGGCAACGACAGCAAGCGTTTCCGTACCTGGTTCGACAACGCAAAGGCCAACGGCGCACGCTACGACGTGATCGGCATGTCGTATTACCCTTACTGGCTGCCCGGCAAACCAGATTACAAAAAGTCGATCGACGCCCTTGCCCGCAACATGAACGACATGGCAGCGCGCTACGGCAAGGAAGTCATGGTGGTTGAAACAGGCGGCGAAGACACTCGCGCGCAAAACACCTACGACATGCTGGTCGCAGTGCAACGCAAAGTCAAGGCGGTGCCCGGCCAGAAGGGCTTGGGCGTCATCTATTGGGAACCACTGGGTGCGCGCAACTGGAGCCAATACCCGCTCAGCGCCTGGGGCGATGACGGCAAGCCGACCAGGGCCATGAAAGCCTTCCTCGCGGAATGATCAAGCCGGCCCGGCTTATTTGGCAAACTGCTCCAGGTAGCGCTGCGCATCCAGCGCAGCCATGCAGCCGGTCCCGGCGCTGGTAATCGCTTGCCTGTAGATGTGATCCTGCACGTCACCCGCAGCAAACACTCCGTCGATCGAAGTCACGGTTGCCATGCCATCCAAGCCGGACATGGTCTTGATGTAGCCGTCACGCATGGCCAGCTGGCCCTGGAATATGCCTGTATTCGGTTTGTGTCCGATCGCGATGAAGACGCCGTGTACCGCCAATTCTTCCAGTTCGCCCCCGGCATGCTCCAGGACCGCGCCGGTGACACCGGCATCGTCCCCGCGGACTTCGTGCAGTGCCGCGTTGAGTTTCAGGGCCACCCTTCCTTCGGCAGCCTTCGACATCAAACGATCGACCAGGATAGGCTCGGCGCGGAACCGGTCGCGCCTGTGGACCAGCGTTACCCGCGCAGCGATATTGGAGAGGTAAAGCGCCTCCTCCACCGCGGTATTGCCGCCGCCAACCACCAGCACTTCGCGGCCGCGGTAAAAGAAGCCGTCGCAAGTAGCACAAGCCGAAACGCCGCGCCCCATGAACGCCTGCTCCGATGGAAGCCCCAGGTACTGGGCCGAGGCGCCGGTGGCGATGATCAAGGCATCGCAGGTATATTCGCCGGCATCGCCAACCAGCCGGATCGGGCGCTCTTGGAGATGGGCGGTGTGGACATGGTCGAATATGAACCGGGTACCAAAGCGTTCCGCATGGTCCCGGAAACGCTGCATCAAGTGCGGGCCCTGGACGCCGAGCGGGTCGGCCGGCCAGTTTTCCACATCGGTTGTGGTCATCAACTGGCCGCCCTGCTCCAGCCCTGTAACCAACGTCGGCTGCAGGTTGGCGCGGGCAGCGTAGACGGCGGCGGTGTAACCGGCAGGGCCGGAACCAAGAATGAGCAGGCGGGAGTGTTGTGGCATGTCGGAATCCTCAAATAAGCGCAATACTGAGTAAATACCGGCATGCCTGCAAAAAGTTCATTGGAATGAATCAGAACGCTTTTTTTCCCGGCATCAGGTCATGCGGGTGGCGCCAGCCGGGAAGATCGCTGATGCGTGCCTTCCAGGCCGCGATATTGGGAAATTCGCTCATGTCGATCCCGGTTTCTTCCGGCATGTAGACATAGCCGATCAGCGACAAATCCGCGATGGTCAATCGGTCGCCGACCAGGTAGCTGGCCCCAGCCAGGTGCTTGTCGACGATCCGGTAGGCGCCAATCGCGCGCTCGCGCAGGAACTGCGTGACCGGCGTTTCGCCAGTCTTCTGCAGGCCAACCATGAAGCGCAAAGTGGCGTAATAGCTGGTGAACTTGTGGTTGTCGAACAGTATCCAGCTCCAGATGTCGCGCTTTTCATCGTCATTCCGGGGGCCGAACTGGCCGGTCACCTCGGCCAGGTAGTCAAGGATCACGCCGGACTGGCAAATCTTCAGGCCCTTGTGCTCGAGTACCGGGATCTCGCCCATTTCATTCAGGTTTTCACGCCAGCTTTCGCTGCGCGTCTCGCCGCCGAAGTAGTCCACTACTACGGGTTCCCAGTCCGCCTTGGCCAATGCCAGGAACAGCGCAACCTTGTACGAGTTGCCGGAAGCAGCAAAGCAGTGCAATTTGAATTCCGCCATCATGGTCCTTTTGAGTTGGATGTAGTCAGGCGGACAATAGTAATGCAGTTTGCCGGCGGCTGCAGGCGCCCTACTTCACCAGCACTTTGTCGGTACGGCGCAGCCATGCTTCGTGCAGGACCGTCCAGGTCGCGCCACCGTCGGTGGTGGAATCCCACACGTGGTGCACGCCGCCAGCAGTTGGCTTCCATACCGTGCGATGGAATTCCCGCTCGCCCTTGTCGTTGATGAAGTAGCCGGTCATGAGCATGCGGTCGCCCTGCCAGCCGCCATCGATCGGCGCGAAATTGCCGCGCGCGCTGGTCCAGACATGGCGCCACAGCTTGTGCTTGCGGTCATACATGCTGAGGCTGGTGCCCGCGCCATTTTCCGCGCCATTACCGCGCCACCACTCCTGCAACACGCAGCCCTGCTCGATTTTCTCGATCAGCGTGTGGCCGAGCAGCTTGCCGTCCCGGTCGAACGCCTCCCAGTTGCCGACCCAGTAATCGAACTGCTTGAATTCAGGAGCGCTGCAAGCCGCATTTTCAGCCCCGTGCGCGGCGGCGGCGATCAGCATGGCAACGGCAATCAGGAGCTTGCGAATCATTTTCTTTCCTTTGATGTGTGGTTGGATGCAGCCATTGTCGCCACCGGAGCCTCCGAGCGACAGCCATCAGATGAACAACGTGCTTTCAAAAATGAACAACGCGTTAGAATGCGGCAATGAGCAAATTCCTGACCAGCCGACTCGCCTGGAACGATTACCAGGTCATTCTTGCCGTTGCCCGCCACGGCTCCCTGTCCAAAGCCGCCGAAGCCCTGGGTTCCAGCCATCCGACCCTGTTCCGCCGCATCCGCGATATCGAGGCGGGGATCGGCGCCACCTTGTTCGAGCGCAGCCGCCAGGGATACCAGCCGACGGCAGCCGCGACGGAGCTACTGGCGCTCGCAGAAGAATTCGACCAGCGCCTGCGCGACCTGGAACGGGACGCCGGGCTGGGTACCGCCGGCCGCCTGACCCTGGCCACGACCGAGGTGCTCATGCCCCGCATCGTGCCGCCGCTGCTGACGCGCTGCCGGCGCGAGCTGCCCGACACTACGATCAACCTGCAAATCGGTGAAAACCTGGCAAACGTGCGCCAGCGCGAAGCTGATATCGCCTTGCGCTCCGGCGGTGAACCGGAGGGAGACCTGATCGGCCGTGTGATCTGCAATATCGAGGTGGCTATTTACGCCCCCGTGGACTGGCCGAATGTGTCCGAAGAAAACTTGCACGAGCAGACGTGGGTCACCGTCGATGAATCGCTGGGACACCTGGCTTCATCGAAATGGCTTGAAGCGGAAGGCCTGATGCGGCGCGCGGCGGTGCGCTGCTCCAGCACCCTGGCTGTTTCCGGGCTGCTGGAAGAGGGACTGGGCGTCGGCATATTGCCTTGCCACCTGGGCGATGCCAACCCGCGTTTGCGCCGCGTTTCGCCGCTGTTGACGGACTTCCGCTCGCAGTTGTGGCTGCTCACGCCGCGCCAGCTGCGCGGCGTGCCGAAGATTTCGGCGACGGTCGAATGCCTGACCGCCGGCCTGCGCGAGATGAAAGACCTGTTTGAAGGCCGAAGCCCTTAGTTCAGGTAGCTGCTGCGCGCCTTGCGCTCCTTGCGGAACAGCCAGGGTTCGAGCGGGTCGCGCTCCGACCATAAACCGACCCGGGAATTGCGCGCCGACGCTTCAACTGCAGGCAGCGACGGGTCATGGTTGTATTGCGGGTAGACCCAGGCCATTCCTTTACGGACCTGCGCCACGTTGGCGTTGACATCACCGCAATGGACCACGGCGACCGTGCGGCCGTAGCGATCCTGTTTCCCCGAGCCGAGGGTCGCGTCGCGGCCAAAGCACAGGTCCGACAACGACTGCTTCGAGCGCGCGCCGAAAGGCTGCTTTTTCTCAGGCGCGTCGATATTCGCAAGGCGGACTTTTACCGGCCGGCCTTTGCTCAGCACAGTCAGCGTATCGCCATCGGAAACGCCGATGACCGTGTCTGCGTAAGATTGATTGCATATCATTGCAAAGATCAGTGCAAGCTTCTTAATTTCCTTACTCCACTTGTTGGGACGGCCGCAATTGTATCGTCACAGCGCGACTTCCGCTGCAAGCTTGAACGTGCGCTGCCCACTTCCCGTCACCTCTCGCAAGGCATCCTGGCGGCCGTCCTCGAAAATCTGTGTATTGCGCGTATCAGGCCCCAGTGCATTACTTGCGGTGGCGCGCAAGGCCAGGCCCGGCCGCAATCGCCAGGTGGCGTGCAGGTCCAGCCGGCGTTCGGTATTCCGCCCGCTCCATTGCGAGACCGATGCATGTGCCAGGCTGCCCTTCTGCAGGTTCCAGTTGAAGCCTGCCGTCGCTTGCGCGCCAAAGCGGAAATCGAGGCCCCCATTGATTGTCAGCGGCACTTGCTCGCCAAGCCGGTTGCCCGGCGCCGGCACCGAATCCACATGCGACCAATTGCGCGTCACTCCCAGCCGCGCCCTGGTCCCCTCGCCCAGCGCCATGCGCGCGTCAAACTCCAGTCCCTGGGTAATGGCGCCGCCGATATTGCCTGGCGAAGCCACCCATTTACCCTTGTCCTGGAACAGCACCGGCTGGATAACGCTGCTAATGCGACGATGATAGGCCGCCAGGCTAACCATGCTCTCCTTGCCGAAATAGCTTTCGTAAGCGGCATCGATGCCCCACGCCAGTTCCGGGCGCAAGCCCGGGTTGCCCTGCACGTCGGGATTTGCCGGACCGTTGCCATTGTTGACAGTAAAACGGCGCGGCACCAGGTCGCGCGTATTGGGCGCCTTGTAGCTGCGTGCGAGGCCAAGCCGCAATTGGTCGCGCGACCCGGGCAGGCGCCACAGCAGATGGGCCACCGGACTCAAGACGCTGGACGTGCTGCTGACGTCCGCCAGGTCACGTCCATTGGTCAGGGTGCGCAGGCTTTCCCAGCGCAGGCCGAGGTATGCATCGAGCCCATTCGATACCGTCCATTCGTCTTGCGCGAACATGGCCAATCGCCGCACACGGGCGATGTAGCGCTGGTCAAGCCCGCCAAGCGGTTCGCCTGCCGCACTGGAATCTTCCTGGCGCCGCCATTCCGCGCGCCGTGCCGCCGAGCCGTCCCAGCCCGCTGCCAACACGTGCCTGCCGCTACCGCCCAGGCGCAGCTTGCCGCTGCTGCTGGCGCCATCGTCCGCTGCGCTTGCGACGACGTGGCGCAGCCGGAGCGCATCCCCCGCCGCATTCCCTCCATTGAAAATATAGTCGCTCTTGCGCCGGTTACGCGCCAGTCCGGCTTTCCAGTCGATGCGGCCTGCTTCCCCGAGGCGATGGCTGGCCTCCATGTCGCTGCGGGCCATGTCCGTGCGGGCATCTGCGCTGTAGGTACTCGTTGGAAAATCGCTCGAATCGCCGATCAAGGCGGCTTCCCGGGCAGCGCCACGGTTGCGGCTGCGCGCATGGTCGAGCAGTCCTTGCCAGGCCACTTTCGTTCCACCGTCGAATTTCCAGTTCAGGCGCGGGACCAGTCCCACGCGTTCGGTGGCAGAAAAGTTCTGCTCCGACGTGAGGCGCCTGGCCGACAATGTACGCTCAGCGATGCTAGCGTCTGCTGCACTCTTTCCGCGTGCGGCCTGTATCGTCACGTTGCCGGAATAGTCGTCACCAGGGCGCGACAGGTCAAACGACGCTTCCGGTGACCAGCCGGCGCCCGACTCGTTGCCGGCCAGCGTGGCCTGCGACTTGGCACGCCCTGCACTTCGGCGCAAAACGATGTTGATGCTGCCCGCAATACCCTGGGTGCTGCTGTCTGCACTTGCACTGCGCAGGATTTCAATGCGCTCGACAAGCTCCGGCGCCAGGCTGTCCGGCGAAAAACCCGGCGGTGCCGGCTCTCCATTCAGCAGGAATTGCGTGCGTCCGCCGCCCAATCCCCGCATCTGCACCTGCCCCCCGTTCACCGTCACCCCAGGCTGGCGCCGCAGGGTATCGGCCAGGCTCGGGTCGCCGAAGCGCAAAAGCTCTTCGCGTGAAACGACAATCCGACCGGCAATGTCGTCGCGACGTTGTTGCAAGGTTCCGGTCGCCTTGACCTCAACACGTGCCATGTCGTTGTCGGCGCTGGCGCAAAGCGGAACTAAAAACAGGGAAAGCAGGATTCGCATCGTAATGCTCATGTGGTGAAAGAACGATGCGCATTGTTCGCGAGAGTTTCGATAAAGCGATGCGGATTGTGACGAACACCCGGCCCACCGGGACGAATGCCCAAATGCGGCTGATATACTGCCGCGCCATGGACCGACTACTTTCAATGCCGCCTTGGCTGCGCGCTTTGCTGGCCAACTTCGCGCTGTGGACGCTGGTATGCGCGCTGGCCGGCATCACCACCTACAGCGACCGCATCGACAGCGGCGACACGCGCAGCTATTGGCTGATGACAGCCGGCTGGTGGTTCGGCTACTCGGTGATGATGGTGCAAAGCTATTTGCTGTACATGTTCTACCGCCTCCGTCCCGCATGGCTCGCCAGCATGCGGCGCGTCGGCATGGGCTACCTCACCTTCCTTGCAGTTTGCTGGCCGACCGCAATGCTTGGACTGGCCTTGCGCCGTTGCCTCAAATTCGACCTCCCTCCGACCCTTGGCAATGCGTGGAACTATGTGCTCACCATGGATAAACTCGAGTGGTTCGTCGAATACGTGCTGCTGACGATGGCCTTTGGCGTTGTCGTGGCGATCCTCCTTTGGCGCCAGCGGCGCCAGCAAGACCGGCAACTGGCCCAGGCCCTGCTATCGCTTGAGCGCCAGCGGCTCGCCGCGCTGCGCGGCCAACTCGAACCGCACTTCATTTTCAACACGCTGAGCGCGATCGGCGCCATGGTACGCATGGACGACAAGGCGCTCGCGCTGGACGGCTTGTCCCGCCTCGGCGACTTGCTGGAATACGCTTTGCTCAGCAGCGAATACGATTGGGTGGAAGCCGCCAAGGAACTTGAATTCGTCAGCAATTACCTGGACCTGCAGCGCCTGCGCTTTGGCGAACGACTGCAGGTACGCATCGAGGGCGCGCATTTGCTCGATGACGGCGTCGACTGCCCGCCGATGCTGCTGCAGCCACTGGTCGAGAATGCCTTGCGCCACGATCTTGAATGCCATGAAGGCGCCAGCGATATCGAAGTGGCTTTCGTTCGGCATGGGGAGCACCTCAAAATGCTGGTTTCGAACCCGGCCAGCCTGCAGCCCGCACCTTCCGCTGGCCTGGGAATCGGCTTGCGCGGCATTCGGGCACGCCTTCAACTGGCCTACGGTGACGCGGCCTCCCTGGCCACCAGGCATGTCGGCAACCGCTTCGTGGCGGAGCTGTCACTTCCCTGGAGCTGTCGCCAATGAAAGCACTCATCGTAGATGATGAGGCCCACGCCCGCACCAACCTCCGGCTTGCCCTGTTCACTTTGGGATGGGAAGTTGCTGGGGAATGCGCCGGTGCGGCGGCCGCACGATCCTTCCTTGGATCAGGCAGTGCGGACATTGTGCTGCTCGACGTGCAAATGCCCGTGGAGTCGGGACTGGATTTCGCACTTGAACTAAGCCGCCTTGAATCGCCGCCGTTAATCGTATTTGTAACTGCCCACCGGGGTCACGCACTGGAAGCATTCGACGTCCACGCCCTCGACTACATCGTCAAACCGGTTGACGAACGCCGGCTGCAGCAAGCGCTCGAGCGCGCCGGCAGGCTGGTCGACCAGCGCGCCGCATATACGCGAGCCCTGCGCGGCTTTGTCGATCCATTGCCCGGCTACTGGACCGAGCTGGCCGTGCGCTCAGTTGGCAGGATAGACCGCGTCAACCTGTCGGACGTGCTATGGATTGAGTCTGCCGGAAACTATGTCGAACTGCACCTGCCGCAGCGCACCTTCCTGCATCGGAGTACCCTGTCGGAGCTGGAACGCTACCTGGACCCGGCGCAATTCCTTCGCATCCACCGCCGTATCCTCGTGCGTAGCAGCCAGATGCTGGCCATGCGCCAGCTCCAGGAAGGAAGCCACGAACTGACGCTGGCCGGCGGTGCGCAACTGCCGGTCAGCGAGCGTTATGCCGCGTCGGTGAAGACGCGCCTGGCGCGCCCTACTCCACCCAGCTGAAGCCATCGCGCGCCAGCAGTGCGAACGACTCGGATGGGCCCCAGGTCCCGGCCGCGTAAGGATTCGGCTTCTCGGCCAGTGCGCTCCAGCCATTGATGATCGGGTCAGCCCATTCCCAAGCCGCTTCCAGTTCGTCGCGGCGCATGAAGTGGGTCAGGCGGCCACGCACCACGTCGATCAGCAGGCGCTCATAGGCCTCGGCCCTGCGCTGGGAGAATGCCGACTGCAGGTCCAGGTTCAGCGCTACCTGCTGCATTTGCATGCCGCTGCCGGGCTGCTTGGCCATGAGCTGGAGCTTGATCGCCTCTTCCGGTTGCAGTTCGATCACCAGCCGGTTGGCCACGCCGCCCGGCGTTTCCGGGAACAACGGGAACGGTGGATTCGCGAACTCAATCACGATCTTGGACGACCGGCGCGCCATGCGCTTGCCGGTACGCAGGTAGAACGGCACTTTGGACCAGCGCCAGGTATCGACATAAGCGCGCATTGCCACGAAGGTCTCGGTACTGCTGCCTTCCGGTACATTGCGCTCCTCCAGGTAGCCAGGCACTTCCTGGTTGCCGCTCACGCCGCGCACGTATTGGCCGCGCACTGTGTCGCGCGCAATGGAGGCAAGGCTGAATCGGCGCAGCGAGCGCAGGACCTTGAGCTTCTCGTCGCGCACCGCATCCGGCGCCAACGAGGCCGGCGGTTCCATTGCGACGATGCACAGCAGCTGCAGCAAGTGGTTCTGCACCATGTCGCGCATGGCACCGGCGCTGTCGTAGAAACCGGCGCGGCTGCCCACGCCCACTTCTTCGGCCACCGTAATCTGCACGCTGGTGATGTTCGGCGCGCGCCACAGGGGCTCCAGGATCGAGTTACCAAAGCGCAGCACCATCAGGTTTTGCACGGTCTCCTTGCCCAGGTAGTGGTCGATACGGTAAATCTGCGATTCCTCGAAATGCCTGCCGACTGCTTCATTGATCTCCACCGCGGACGCCAGGTCGCGGCCGAGTGGTTTCTCGAGCACCACGCGCGCATTGCGGTCGACCAGCTTGGCTTCGGACAGTTTGTCGCAAATGGTGGTAAACAGCGACGGCGCGGTCGCCAGGTAGAACACGCGCTCCGCACCGGGGCGCGAGACTTTTGCCAGCGGCGCCATGCCGTCTTTTTCCACATCGATGCGCACGAACTCCAGCAGCTGCTGGAAACTGCGCCAGGCCTCATCCGTAAAGTTTTCGCCGCTGATAAAGGGGCGCGAATGCTCCTCGACGAAGGCCAGGTAAGCCGCGCGGTCATATTCCTGGCGGCCCGTGGAAATGATGCGTGTCCCAGGCGGCAGGTTGCCGTGCAGGTGCGCCATATACAGCGCCGGCAGCAGCTTGCGCATGGCGAGGTCACCGACCCCGCCGAAGATGATCATGTCGAGTGGCAGGCTGGAATCGAATTGGGGAGTAGAAGTCATATCGAGCTAAAGTTCAGTCACGGTAGCAAGTCGGAACGCTAATAATACCCAAACTCTCATTTTGCGGCAGAAACCGCAAAAATGGCCCGGTGACGCCACTACCCCAGCGGCGCTCAGTTTTCCTTGGCGACTTCCGGCATGGCCGAGGAATGATGATTCATGATCTTCCACTCACCATTGATCTTTTCATAGACGTAGGTATAACGCGCCCTTACCTTGGCCGGCTTGCCGTCCTTGACGATGTCGAAGGTGTACGCGCCACTATCAAGGGCAGTGTTCTCGTCCAGCACACGGATCTGGCGATAGTTGATCGTGCCTTTCGGCTTCAAGGCCAGGAAGTGGTCGAAATAGTCGCCAATCTCCGCCGGGGTCGCGCGAATCCTGTTGGACACGGTTGGCTGCAGGATGCCATTGGCCGCGTACAGTTTGACGACTTCGCTGGTCTTGCCTGTCGCAAGCGCCGCGTTCCACTTGTCGAACAAGCCCGCAATTTCCTTTTCAGCCGCCGTAGCGGGAACTGCCGCCACACCCTGATACGACGCAGCCGGTTCAGCGGCGTGCACGACCGGACCAGCGAGCAAGGCGGCAACAAACAGCATGGACTTCATATGGGTTTCCTTTTGATGATTGAAGAGAACCCAGTATGCAAGCCCCTGCGAAAACAAAAATCTGCCGGCCGGCGGTGACGGCCTATGCCGCCTGGCATATAATCGGCACGATAATCTTTTACAAACCTGCATGTGACGCCTCCATCAAATCCCCCCGCGGCCCTTGCCGACAATGCGCGCAACACGCGCCGCCAGTACCGCCTCGGCGAAAGCAGCGCGGCGCGATGGCGGCTTCTGACCGATGCGGCGGCGATCCTGGCCAGCGATGGTGCCCGTCCCAAAGCGCTGTCCAGCGTACTTGCCAAAGCGCTGGCATTCCTTTCCCTCGAAGACGGCGTGCTGCTGGAGACGCGGGACGACGGCCTGCATGTTTGCGCCGCCCAGGGTTCCGTATCCCCTGTTGGCGCACGCATCATGCCCAGGTACGCGCTGGCCGCCGCCACGCAGCACAACCAGCTGGCGCCCGTCATTGGGCATGGCGTAAGCAGTGCGCTGCGTATCAGCCGCGACCCGCAGGTTGGAATGGAGGTATTGGTGCCATTGCACTTTGATGGCAAGAACCGCGGCGTTCTCGGGCTACTCAGCGCGCCGCCCGCACCGCCACCGAATCCGGAAGACATAGCGACCCTGCAGGCCGCGGCCACGCTCCTTGCCGCGGCCATGGCAGCTTCCAGGCATACTGCGGCGCGGCCAGTACGGCCAGGCCTGGCGGAGATCAGCGAAGTGCTGACCCCGCGCGAGTTGCAGGTCTTCGCGCTGCTGCCGAGCGGCATGACCAATGCGGCAATGGGCGAACAATTGGGGATCGCGACCGGCACTGTCAAAGTCCACGTCGAACGCATCCTGCATAAACTGGCGCTGGGGGACCGGACCCAGGCCGCCGTGCGCGCGGCCGACTACGGATTTGGCGCATGACGATGCCTGACCGCAGGCAGCATCCGCGCCACTGGCCGTTGGCATGGAAAGGTAGCGTCGTCATCGCCGCCTCCACCGTCCTCCTGCTGGTGTCGGCGATCACCAGCTACCGGCTGGAGCGCAACACTGCCGTCGCGACGACGGACATGATGCGCACCATGCAGGCGCAAAGCGAGATCCAGCACCTGCATATGCTGGTCGCCGAAGCGGCAACCGGCGTGCGCGGCTATTTGCTGACCGGGCGCGATGATTTCCTGACGCCTTATCGCGCAGCGAACAAACAACTACCCGCAACCGTGGCCAACTTGCAGGCCACCGCGACCGACCCTGAGCAACGCGAACGCCTGCAGCGCGTACTGCCGCTGCTGCAGGCCAAGCTGGCCAGCCTCGACCAGTTGCGCGGGCAGCGTAATGCCAGCGAAGGCGAACTGCAGGAGCACCTGCTGCGCAGCAAGCAGATCCTCGACCAGCTGCGTGCCGAGATGTCCGCCATGAACCGGCGCGAGGCCGCCCTGGTGGCACAACGCACGGAAGAATTGCAGCAGGCGACGAACCGCAATCTCTGGACCACAATGGCCATCATTCCGGTCGGCCTGGCCGGTGCGCTGGCGACGCTGATATTCATCATCGGCCTGGTACGGCGGGTTCGCCTGGCGGCAGAGAATGCGGAACGCCTGACGCTCGACCTGCCTTTGGCGCCGGCTCCCGACAACACCGACGAACTGGGCCAACTGGCCGAAAGGCTGCACCAGGCCAGCTTGCTGCTGGCGGGCCGCGCTTCCGCAGCGCAGGCGGCCAGCGTGGCCAAGACGGAGTTCCTGGCGCGCACCAGCCACGAATTGCGCACCCCGCTGCACGCCATCCTCGGCTATGCGCAGTTGCTGGCAGCCGATTGCCGTGAACCGCGCGAGCGCGAACATGCGGCGCAGATCAGCAGCGCCGGCCAGCATTTGCTATCGCTGATCAACGAGGTACTCGACATCGGCAGCATCGAGGCCGGCAAACTGGCCCTGGAAAACGCTCCGGTCGCGCTGGCGCCCCTGGTGGCAGAGGCGCTGGCCCTGGTACAGCCGATGGCAGGCAAGCGCTCGGTCCAGCTGCGAGTCGGTCTCGCAACCAACTGCACCGTGCTGGCGGACCGTCAGCGCCTGTTGCAGGTATTGCTTAACGTGCTCTCCAACGCAGTCAAATACGGTGCGTCCGGCGGCACCGTCGGGATTGGCTGGCATATCGAGGACAACACCGTCATCATCGATATCGATGATGACGGTGCCGGCATTCCGCCGTCCCGCCGGCATCGACTGTTCGCGCCATTCGACCGGCTCGGTGCTGAACGCAGCCGCACCGAGGGGGCGGGCCTGGGACTCGCAGTGTCGAAAGCCTTGATGCAGGTGATGCGGGGCGATATCAACCACTCCGCCCGTTCCGGCGGGGGCTGCCGCTTCACCCTCACGCTGCCGGCCATGCTGGACGATGCGGCTGCCATGGTGAGCGTTCCAGGCGCCGCCACGCCACCAGCTGTACCCGCGAACGCGGCCACGCATCATGCGCTGCTCATCGAAGATGATGCGTCGACCCGCATCCTGGTCAGCACGCTCCTGCAACGGCGTCCACACTGGCGCCTGGCCGTCGCCGAAGATGCGGCCGGCGGCGCCGCACTGGCACATGAAACGCAGCCAGACTTGCTGCTGCTCGGAGCCGGTCTGTCCGATTCCTTCGTCTCAGCGGGCGGAGATGCGGCGGGCATCGCCCCGATATTGCTCGGCGCGGCGACAGGAACGGCTGGCGCGGGCTGGCAGCACCTGGCCAAGCCGCTCAAAGTACCGGACTTTTACGCCATGTTGGACAAGATCGAGCAATCGCCATGATGGAAAACGAAGTACTCGCCTCACGCATCCTGATCATCGATGACCAGCCGGCCAACCTGCGCCTGTTGGAAGACCTGCTTGCCGGCGAAGGACTGACGCAAGTGGTATGCACAACGGATGCCAAGATGGCGCTTGGCCTGTATAACGCCTTTGACCCCGACCTGGTTATCCTGGATTTGATGATGCCCGAGATCGATGGCTATGCGGTGCTGGAACAACTCAAGCGCCGTGGGAATCCCTTTGATTTTCGCCCGGTGCTGGTCATTACCGCCGACGCCACAAGCGAAGCCAAGCTGCGCGCCCTGTCCCTTGGCGCAAAGGACTTCCTGAGCAAACCATTCGACACGCTGGAAGCGATGCTGCGGGTCTGGAACCTGCTGGAGACCCGCGTGCTGTACAAACGCCTGCAAGCTTTGGCGCCGCAGGAAAGCCTGGCACCGCAAGGCTACCGCAGCCGGCGCGACTAAGGAAGGCGGCATGAGCAGAATAATGAAATTGGCGAGCGCATGCTCACTGCTCATCATTTCGCTCCCCGCCTGGGCAGGCGGCGTGATTTGCGAAGCTCCGTACTTTCGCCCCGGGGATGGCGGTCCAGATAGCGAACTGTGCGCGATTCAGGCAGCCGCAAAGCGATTCCTGGACCAGCAAAACATCAAGAACAAGACGGACTGGAAGCCACTCGGCCCCGACATCCGCATGATGTTTGACCCTTGCCTTGTTCCGTTGGGCGCAACCTGGGCAATGCATGAAGCCAGGAAGAGCGTCATGGTCAGTTGTGACCGAACCGTAGCCTCCGCCTACGAGCGCAAGTGGACGGTCGCGGTGGCAGTCTCCGGCGAAAGCGTGCAGCTCAATTACCACATTCACAAGGCAGCCGGCGCGTTCGTTCGCCGTGAGCAAACGCGAAGCAAGTTGAGGTGGAAGGCCGGATACCCATCTGATGAAACAATGGTACCGAAATGCGTCGTCCCCTTCGCCGTCGAATGGCGCGGCGGCCCCATGAACAGTGTCGATGTCATCTGCCGCAAAGCGATTCAGACCACATGGGGCAAAGGGAACTGGCGCGTCAGGGTACCTGTCGAACCGTCGCCAGCTCCGTAACACAGCCAGCGGACGCTTTTCAGCACAAGGCAGTGCTCGCCGGGCTAGGTCCGCGACCGCTTTCGACGATCCCCGTTGTTACGCTGAAATTCAGGGCCTGACATAACCCGCGATGCGACATCATCGGGGATGCCTCGATCCTTCATGTATTCAACGGCGGTTTCAATACTACCGTGGGTCGCGAGCATGATAGCCTTCTCCACCATGATCGCTTCACTAAACGAAGTTCGTCTGTCAATAGTGCCCATACGTCCCACCTCCATGTTCCGCAGCCTTCTGCTGCAATAGCCTAGTGATTTACAACCTACAGTTACTATCGATGCTTATTTGTAAATGTAGCGTAGAAATCTACTGTGGCGACGTTCGATAGAAGTGGTAACCCAGACGGGGGCTGGGCAAGACTGTAAGACGCCCATGCAGAAACCATTCAAAAATCGAAAAAGCCCCGATTTTCGTCGAGGCTTTTTCAGTGTTCTGGCGGATAGCAGTGGAATCATGTGCACAGAGAGGGCGGAAAATATGAATGCATGGGCAGCAAAAACAGTCGCCAGGAGCCAAAAAACCGGGGGGGCAACCGCATCCGCCAGCGAAAACTGGCGCCGCTCCATCGTCTGGTTGGCGGGCGGCCGTGCCTTCCCATCATCCAGTAATGCATTTAATGGCAGGCAGGCGCTTAGCAAGGTAATGGCGAAGATCAAGCAGGTATGACGCCAATCGATACGCCCACGCCCATGAAAATGCTCCATATATCGCTGCGGCAGAAAGCCCAAGGTCACTCTGTATAGCGGGTGCCATGACGCCGAATGCGTAGTAAAGAACGCCCCATGAAATCACCTGCGTCAGTCCCAAGGTAAGCACTGAGATAGCAGGTCTCTTCATCGCAATCCTTTAAGCGGCGCTCCGGCAGCATCCCGGCAGGAACATCGACCACACTTGCTCGATAAACGATGCGCGCGATGGATATTTGCTTCCTGCGTAAAGCCCGATCTTGCGTGGATGATTGTTAGCCGGGAGGTTCCGATACGTGCCAAACACCTGGTCCCAGATCACGAGCGAATGGCCAAAGTTGCTATTGCCCTCTCCAGCGCAGCTGGAGTGATGCCAACGGTGAATCTCACTGATACTAAATACGTAATTGAGCCACCCAGCTTGCAGCGGCAGGTTCGCGTGCTGCACCATGAGAACCGGCAGTGTCACCGAAAAGTACCCAAGGATCACCGCTTCCGGTGTTCCCAGCACCAGTAACGGCACAATGCCCATCATGTAATTCAGCGCGTAATTGAGCGGATGGAAGCGGAAGTTATTGAGCGTGTACATGCGCTCGCTCCCATGATGCAGGGCATGCAGCCACCACAACGCGGGACGCTCGTGGTGCAGGCGGTGCGACCAATAGCCGCCAAATTCCGCGATAAGCGCAGCCAGCAGCACTTGCAAGGCAAATGGCCAACTGGTTGGGAACAGGTCCAGCGCCTTTGCTGTGCCGCTGCCAGCCAACGCTGCCGTCACCGCGAGAGGCCCCAGCCACTTCAGCAATGGATCCACTGCTGCAAATAATACGGCGGCACTCGCAAGATCGGTCGCCACATCGTCCCGCGAACGAGACCATTCGGCACGGTAAGGCCATCGGCGCTCAGCCGCTACACCGACCAGCATGACCGCCACTGCGGGCAAGACGACAGCCAACTCCAGGTTGCCGCCACGTGTCAACGCAAACCAGAACGACGCAACGATGAGCACCAGGGAAAGCGGAAGGAATCCACGCATGAAAAGTGAACGCATGCTCTCCCCCTCAAGCACAGCAACCGGAAGACGCGGACCTGCGCGGTTTGCAGGCGTTAGACGTGGCGCAGCCGCTAGCGCCTTTCGCCTTCTCCTCGACATCAAGGGCGCAGCAAGCTTCACTGCCAGCGTGCGCCGGGCCACCGCAGCAGCCAGTGGCGTCGCCTGGGGTATCGGCGCATTGGGTATTGCATACGCCGGTTTCGGGCAGTTCCAGCTGGACGGCGTCAGCCGCCGCAAAATCGCCGGCCAGCGCAGCCACAACAGAACGGACCTGCTCGTAACCGGTCGCCATCAGGAAGTTCGGCGCACGACCGTAACTCTTTGCACCGACCGCGTAATAACCTGGTTCCGGATGCGCCAGCTCGCGGTGGCCGTGCGGGCGGACGGTACCGCAACTATGCTCGTTCGGGTCGATCAGAGGCGCCAGCGCATCGGTGCTTTCTAGCCAAGGGTCGTGCCGCACCCGCAGCTCGCGCGTCAAATCGAGGCTCGGGCGAGCTCCGGTCGCGGCAATGATGCGAGCGATTCCCTCAATGCGTCGTGCTCCACCATCAGCCCCGGTGGCATCCACCACGAAGGTACCGTCCCGCTCCTGCAATGCACTGATCCGGAAATCAGTATGAAGTTCGAGGCGGCCGGACTCCTTCAAGGTTTTGAGCCGCGCCCCCAGTTGGCCGCGCGCCGGCAGGCCATCCGCATCGCCGCCGCCAAAAACCTTGGCCAACCGGTTGCCGCGCATCGCCCAAACAATCTCCGTACCAGGCACCTCCTCGGCAAGCTGGGCCAGCGCCAGCAGACTGCCTGCAGCCGAATGTCCAGCGCCGACCACCAGCACACGGCGCCCCGCGTAGAGCGGCCGAGCTTCGCCGAGGACATCCGGCATGCCGTAATCGATGTGCGATGCCGCAGCATCTTCTCCGAGTGCGGGCAGCCCGTCGGCACCGAGTGGATTAGGCTGCGACCACGTACCGGTAGCGTCGATCACGGCAAGCACCTTATGGTCCTGCTCACCGGATGCACTTCGCGTCCTGACAACAAAGGGTGCCGTTTCGCGGCCGCGCGTCTTGACCTTGTCGAACCCGGCGCGGGTGACCTGAATGACACGGTGCGCATAGTGGACGTTTTGCACCAGTTCGGGCAGCGAGGCGAGAGGCTGCAGGTATGCATCAACCACTTCACCCGCAGTTGGGAGATGGTCATCGGCAGGCGCGGTCCAGCCGTGCGCTTCGAGCATCCGGCGTGCAGCCTTATCGATGTTGTACTGCCAGGGCGAAAACAGACGCACGTGGCGGTAGCTATTCAGGTTGGCGCCCGCCGATTCGCCGCGTTCGAACACCAGCGGCGTAAAACCACGCGCAAGCAGGTGCGCCGCCGCAGCCAGGCCTACCGGCCCTGCGCCGAGGACAGCCACCGGGAGTTGGCTATTGCCGATGCGCGCGACCATCACCGTGGCCGATGCCGGGCACGCACCCTGGAATTCGCGCGACGCTTTGAGTACGTCGGGCGCGTTGCTACGCCCAACTTGCTGAAATCCTCTTTTACTGAAAAATGCCGCCGCCGTTGTAGTCAACAGGTAAAGTGCTTCAACACCTTCAGCGCGCGCCTTTGACCGGATCGCATCGAGCAACCGGTCACCGCCTCCCTGCCCGCGCAACGCACGGGCGACGGCAACTGAACGCAGCAAGGCAACGCTGCCATAAAGCTCAAAGCCTGCGACGCACCTGATTTCGCTCCTGCTGGCGCCGACGACGAAGGAGTTCAAGTGTTCGCGGGCGCCTGCCAAAGGCAGTCCACATTCTTCCAGTAGTGTCTCGATGGCGGGCCAGTCCGCCTCAGTTGCACTACGAATTTCCAGGTTCAAGCTCATTCTTACCCTCCTTTGTTATTCGGCGAATTACGAATGAAGTCTTTCAAAAAAATGCCCTCAGAGGGCATTGATCAGCTGTTTAAGCTGCCCAATCCGTTCGGGATTGACGCAATAGCACACTCGTTGTGCGTCGGATGAGCCAAGAATCAGTCCCGCCTCCTTGAGAATGGTGACGTGCTGCGAGATGGTAGAGGGCGAAAGCGGCAGCACATCCGCGAGGTTACCGAAGTAGCACGCCCCGTACGACGCCAGGTAGCACAACAACTGGACGCGGGCGGGATGGGCCAGTGCTTTGCAAAGCTTGGCCACCTCGTCGGCATCTACTTTCGGCAATGCTCTATCCGAATTCTCTTCACAACAACTAATCATATCCATCTCATTCGTTCATCGACGAACAAAGAATAATTCGCATGTCATCAAGCTGTCAAGATAATTCGATATTCTTTGAAATGTCGTACAAAGATGCCATAATCGGCAAACCGAACAAAAGTCATAAGTCACACATTCATGAAAACCAAAACCGTCATCGCCGCCCTTGCCGCCTTGGCACAGGAATCCAGGCTCAACGCATTTCGACTGTTGGTCCAGACCGGACCGCAAGGCCTTGCCGCCAGCAAGATTGGCGAGCAGTTGGACATAGCGCCATCCTCGCTGTCCTTCCACCTGAAGGAGTTGAGCAACGCCGGGCTGATTGAAGCTCGCCAGGACGGCCGCTTCATCATCTACAGCGCCAACTTCGACACCATGAACGACGTGCTCTCCTTCCTGACTGAAAACTGCTGCGGCGGCGAAAGCTGCTCCCCATCATCCAAAAAATCCTGCAACCCATGAACGTCCTGATCCTCTGCACTGGTAATTCCTGCCGCTCCGTTCTCGGTGAAGCCACCTTTAACCACTTGGCGCCTGCTGGCTGGCACGCCATTAGTGCCGGCAGCAAGCCTGCTGGCTACGTTCACCCGCGCTCGCTCGCCTTGCTCAAGCGCGAAGGCATAGCCACTGAGGGCTACCACAGCAAATCCTGGGACAACCTGCCCGTGACGCCGGACATCGTCATCACGGTGTGCGGCAGCGCTGCAGGCGAGACCTGCCCTGCCTACCTCGGTCCAGTTTTGCGTGCCCACTGGGGCGTTGAAGACCCGGCCCACGCGACCGGTACGGATGAAGAAATTGATGCAGCATTCATGACCGCCTACCGCATCCTGCGCAAGCGCATCGAGACCTTCTTCTCGCTGCCGCTGGAGGAAATCAAGCATGACCGCGCACGCATGAAGGCGGAACTGGACCGCATTGGCGAGGTAGTGTGATGACGTTCTCCCGACGCATAGTCTCGGAGGCTCTTGGCACCGCCTTGCTGCTGGCCGTGGTCGTAGGTTCAGGCATCATGGCCGAACGCCTTGCCGGCGGCAATGTGGCCATTGCGCTGCTGGCCAACACGATCGCAACCGGCGCAGGCCTGGTCGCGCTGATCCTGATGTTCGGCACCGTCTCGGGCGCGCATTTCAATCCAGTGGTCACGCTGTCCGAAGCATGGCAGCGCAACGTACCAGCCCGCGAGGTCTTACCCTATCTTGTCGCGCAAGTCGCGGGCGCATTTGCCGGCGTCGCGGCTGCGCACGCCATGTTCAACGAACCCGCCTTCTTCGCCTCGGCGCATGTTCGCAGTGGTGTGGCCCAATGGTGGAGCGAGTTTGTGGCGACATTCGGCCTGATTGGCGTGATTATCGGTTGCTCGCGTAGCCGCCCATCAATCACGCCGTTCGCGGTAGCGGCCTACATCACTTCCGCTTACTGGTTCACTGCCTCGACCTCGTTCGCCAATCCGGCAGTTACTTTGGCACGCGCAGCGACGGACACCTTCGCCGGCATTCGCCCCATCGACGCGCCCGGATTCATCATCGCCCAATTGCTGGGCGCCGCGGCCGCAACTCTGCTTTTCACCTGGCTCTACCCTGCACCGCCCGCTGACGCCACTGTCGGCGGCACCGTCGCACCGAGCGCATTTGCCAACCAATCAGTAACGGACTAACGCATGACCATCAGTGACCTGCCAAACATCAAGCCCGACTTGCTGGATATTCCCAGCATCGAGAAGCTTGCCGCGGAAGGAGATCTTGCTCATCCGCCGCGCATCCTGATGCTGTATGGTTCCTTGCGCGAGCGGTCTTTCAGCCGCTTCCTGACTTATGAGGCTGCGCGGATCCTTGAGCACTTCGGCGCCGAGGTTAAGATCTTCGATCCGATGGAACTTCCGATGGTGGGCAGCGTATCTGAAGACCATCCAAAGGTTCGCGAGTTGCGCGAGCTGTGCCTGTGGTCGGAAGGCCAGGTGTGGTGCAGTCCCGAGCGTCATGGTGCGGTCACCGCGGTGATGAAGAACCAGATCGACTGGATACCGCTGGAGCAAGGCGCCATGCGCCCTAGCCAGGGGCGCACGCTGGCCGTGATGCAAGTTTGCGGTGGTTCGCAGTCGTTCAACGTCGTCAACACGTTGCGCTTACTGGGCCGCTGGATGCGCATGTTCACCATCCCAAATCAATCATCGGTTCCGATGGCATACAAGGAGTTCGATGATGCCGGGCGCATGCGCCCTTCTGCCTACTACGATCGCGTGGTGGACGTAATGGAGGAGTTGGTCAAGATTACGCTGTTGATGCGTGGTCGAACCGACTATCTGACCGACCGCTATAGCGAACGAAACGAGCGAGCTCAGGCGAAAATCAATCAACAGATTGCCCGCCTGTAACGCTCTTGATGTGAAGAGGTTCAGATGGGCCAACGCAGATTGACTTTACACGATCGTGCACTGCTGCAGTTGAGCGAAGAGACAGTTTATGTGGCGGAGGGACCGGGATTCGAACTCGGTGCCTTGAGGTAAGAGACTAGGGCAAGAATTCAATTCAGATAAAGCGAAAAAGCCCTCGATCTACGAGGGCTTTTTCCGTGTTCTGGCGGAGAGGGTGGGATTCGAACCCACGGTACGATTTAACGTACGCCTGATTTCGAGTCAGGTACATTCGACCACTCTGCCACCTCTCCAGGTACTGCTAGCAACGGTGGTCGCCGTTGAGAGCCAAGATTATAGCAGCCCTTTTTAAAAAAGGAAGGGCTATTTTCAACTTTATGCTACGAGCTTGGTCAGTCCGCCCATATAAGGCTGCAGCGCGGCTGGAATATCCACCGAACCGTCGGCCTGCTGGTAGTTTTCCAGTACGGCGACCAGGGTGCGCCCCACTGCCAGGCCGGAGCCGTTCAGGGTGTGCAGCAGTTCGGGCTTGCCCGCAGCATTGCGGAAGCGCGCCTGCATGCGGCGCGCCTGGAAAGCTTCGCAGTTCGACAGCGAGGAAATTTCGCGGTAGGTGTTCTGCGCCGGCAGCCACACTTCCAGGTCATAGGTCTTGGCAGCGCCAAAGCCCATGTCGCCGGTGCACAGCTGCATCACGCGATACGGCAGGCCGAGCGCCTGCAGGATGGTTTCGGCGTGGCCGACCATTTCTTCCAGCGCTTCGTACGACTTCTCTGGATGCACCACCTGGACCAGTTCAACCTTGTCGAACTGGTGCTGGCGAATCATGCCCTTGGTGTCGCGGCCTGCGGAACCGGCTTCGGAGCGGAAGCATGGGGTGTGGGCGGTGACCTTGATCGGCAGCGTTTCAACAGCCACGATCTCGTCGCGCACCATGTTGGTCAGCGAAACTTCCGAGGTCGGGATCAGGTAGAAGGTCTGGCCTTCGCCTTCCGCGCCGCCCTTCTTCACCGAGAACAGGTCTGCCTCGAACTTCGGCAGCTGGCCGGTGCCCATCAACGACTCGGCATTGACCATGTACGGGGTGTAGCACTCGGTGTAGCCGTGCTTGTCGGTGTGGGTGTCCAGCATGAACTGCGCCAGTGCGCGGTGCAGGCGTGCGATGCCGCCCTTCATGACGCTGAAGCGGGAGCCGGTCAGTTTGGTGGCGGTCTCGAAGTCCAGGCCCAGTGCGGCGCCCACGTCGGCGTGGTCTTTGACTTCGAAGTCGAAGCTGCGCGGGGTGCCGAATTTGCGGACTTCCACATTGCCCGTTTCGTCGGCGCCTGGCGGCACCGATTCGTGCGGCAGGTTCGGTACGGCCTGCAGGAAGGTGTTCATCTTCAACTGCACGTCGGCCAGCTTGATCTCATTGGCCTTCAGTTCGTCGCCCAGGCCGCCTACTTCGGCCATCACGGCGGTGGTATCTTCCCCTTTGCCCTTCATCATGCCGATCTGCTTGGACAGCGAATTACGCTTGCTTTGCAGTTCCTCGGTACGCATCTGGATGGCTTTACGTTCGCCTTCCAGGGCATTGAAGCCAGCTACGTCGAGCTGGAACTTGCGGGTCGCCAGTTTGGCGGCGACAGTATCAATGTCTTTACGGAGAAGTTGGATGTCAATCATGTTGTTATTGCTGCCGCTGCGAGGTTTAGTCGAAAGGAGCAATTGTACCAAGATGACAGCACAACAACCGAGTTTTACGCCCTCCGGCGTTGTGCTGTCAGATCAATGCCGCTTTTTCAGCTGCGGTCAGGCGCTTGGCTGCGACCACCACGGTTGGGATGCTGGTGTCGATTTGGGCCACGGCCGGGTCGGCGGCTACGTGCAGCACCGGGGTGGTGGCGGTTGCGAAGGTGGTGGCGGTGGCCAGGGCTGCGGCGATAACGAAGATCGCTTCCATGTGTTTCAGGGCTTTCATGATGTTCTCCTTCAGGTCAGTGTTGAACTACTTCCGTGCTTCCATGGTTACACTGTACCTAAAGCCTCCCTGCCCTGCCCTGCACTTGCGACGAAGCGCTGAATTTGCGGAATGAACTGCAAATCAGGCGCCCTGCAACCATCCCTTCACGGCGGCATTGAAGGCTTCCGGCTGCTCACGCATGACCCAGTGCCCGCTGCGGAAGGCGATTACCCGGCTGTCCGGCTTGGACTGCACGGCCGCTTCGAAACTGCGGGTGTGGAAGGAGAACGGCTTGCGCTTGCCGTAAATGTAGAGCATGGGCCAGCGCAGCTTGAACGGCAGCGTCCCCACGGCTGGCGTGCTGGTACGCAGCCAGGTGACCGCATGTGGCAGTTGCAGGCGCGCGCAGGCTTCGCGCGCCGCCCGGCTGTTACCGCTGGACGCTTTCAGGCGGCGATGGGCAAAAGCCAGGCGCAAGCGGGTTTTCCAGTCCAGCGAGGCGCGATAAGTCATCTGGCTGGAGCCACCGATACCGACGCTGATCACCCGGCTCACCAGCTCCGGGTAGCGCAGCGCGAACTGATAGCCAAACACGCAGCCCCAATCGCTCAACATCAGGATCACGGGACGGCCGCCATTCGCAGCCTGCACGGTATCGGCATAGAGCTTTGATACTTCGTCAATGGAATGGCTGCCTTTGGCACCCTGGTTGGGGAAGCTGAAGCGTACGCAGCGATAGGTTGGGGAAAAGGCAGCAACCTGCGCATCCCACAGGCTACGGTCGTAAGGCCAGCCATGAATCATCATCATGGCTTCCTCACCTTCACCATCGACATGGACGGTCACCCCATCGACTGTCAGACGCTCCGTCATCCCGCCCTCCGTTAGAATATTTACAACATCGTAACGTTAGGTAATAAGAATGTAAAGTCCCGTAGGGGTTTGCACTAGTTTGTCTACAAATAATAGGAAAATTCCTACAATTGCCGACTGATAGCGACTATCCCTCGCTGGGCTTCATTTGGAGATGAGGTACAGCCATTGGTGCAACTGCGAAACTTCGTGCTGGATAAATGCGCCATCATCGAAGGCATTGGCGAGCGTGGCAATGCCTTGGCTGCGCGCCAGCAAATGCATTGCCAGGCCATCAGCATCCGCAGCGGCCTTGGTGCCGAGCTGCGCGAACTGCGACCGCAGCCAGTCGCGGAATAGCGTAAGCAAGGTATTCGCCTGCGGCAGCGCTGGGTGTTCGAGCTTGGCCAGTTCGGTGCACAGCGTGCCCACCGGGCACCCGTTGCGGCGGATCGCTGGCGCATTCATCGCCATCATGTCGATGAAATGGCCAATGCGCGCTGCCGGCAGGGCTGTTTCCGCGGCCCAGGCATCGAGCATCGCTTGCGTCTTCTGCCGGCGCAGTTCGATCACGGCCGCCAGGATCTCGTCCTTTGTCTTGAAGTGGTAGTAGAAATTGCCGCGCGAGAGTTCGACTGCCGCCGCGATGTCGGCGAAACTGGTGTGGCCATAGCCGTGCTCATAGAACAGCCGGTCGGCAGTTTCGACGATGCGTGCGCGGGTGATGCTTGCCTGTTTGCTCATGCCGCCAAGCGTAGGACAGGCATCCTACGATGTCAAGCAACTAAGCCTTGCGGGCTTCTTCGTCGAGTTTGCGCAGGAAGGCCAGCTTGTCGGCGATCTTCGATTCCAGGCCGCGCGGGACCGGCTGGTACCAGCCCGGTTCAGCCATGCCATCGGGCAGGTAGGTTTCGCCGGCGGCATAGGCATCCGGCTCGTCATGGGCGTAGCGGTATTCGTGGCCGTAGCCCAGCTCCTTCATCAGCTTGGTCGGCGCGTTGCGCAGGTGAACCGGCACTTCGCGCGACTTGTCGCGGCGGATGAACGCCATGGCGGCGTTGTAGGCGTTGTAGCCGGCATTGCTTTTGGCTGCGACCGCGAGGTAGATCACGGCCTGGGCCAGCGCCAGCTCCCCTTCCGGCGAACCGAGGCGCTCATAGGTTTCGGCGGCGTCGTTGGCCATGGTCAGGGCGCGCGGGTCGGCCAGGCCGATGTCCTCCCACGCCATGCGCACGATGCGGCGCGCCAGGTAGCGCGGGTCGGCGCCGCCATCGATCATGCGGCAGAACCAGTACAGGGCGCCGTCGGGGTTGGAGCCGCGCACGGACTTGTGCAGGGCCGAGATCTGGTCGTAGAAGTTGTCGCCGCCCTTGTCGAAGCGGCGCGCGTTCAGCGTCAACGCGTTCTGCACGAATTCGCCGGTGACCTTGTCGGTGCGCGCGGTCGCGGCGGCGGTCTTGGTCTGTTCCAGCAGGTTCAGGAAACGGCGCGCATCGCCGTCGGCATAGCCGATCAGGGTGTCGATGGCCAGTTCGTCGAAGTCCAGGTCCGGCATGGCGCGCTCTTTGGCGCGGGCCAGCAGCTGGCGCATCTCCTCTTCCGTCAACGCCTTCAGCACATAGACCTGGGCGCGCGACAGCAGCGCGGAATTGACTTCGAACGATGGGTTTTCGGTGGTCGCGCCGATCAGGGTCACCAGGCCCGATTCAACGAAAGGCAGCAACGCGTCCTGCTGCGCCTTGTTGAAGCGGTGGATCTCGTCGATGAACAGGATGGTCTGCTTGCCGCTGGCGACAAACTGCTCCGCCTGTTCAATGGCGGCGCGGATATCCTTGACCCCGCCCAGCACGGCCGAAATGGCGATGAACTCGCAGGCAAATGCGCGCGCGGACAGGCGCGCCAGCGTGGTCTTGCCCACGCCCGGCGGCCCCCACAGGATCATCGAGTGCGGCTTGCCGGATTTGAACAGCAGGTTCAGCGGCTTGCCCTCGCCCAGCAAGTGGCTCTGGCCGATCACGTCCGCCACGCTGTGCGGGCGCATTGCTTCAGCCAGTGGCGGAGTCGGTTCCGGTGCGAACAGGTCAGCTGTCATTCTTTTCTACACCAACAGGATTGGTTACCGGCGCCTGCTGCGTTACCAGTCCGCCATACAGGGAACTGAACTCCTTTTTCGGCAGCTTGGCCAGCAAATCGACAATGGCGGCAAAGCCGCCGTGCTGCGCAGCCCACGCCTGCACTTCCAGATTCGCCTGGCAATACGTGGCGTTGAGCTTGCCGCCGCCCGGCCGTGTGTACTGGTGCCAGTCGTGCGTGGCAGCCAGTTTGTTCAGGTCATCAATACCTTGCGATCCCGGCTTGCAGCCATGCCCTTCGGCCGCGCTCGCCAGTCCTTCGTTGAACCAGGCTGGCACCAGGCGCCCGCCGGTACGCGCATGGACCTCGACATGCGACAACTCGTGCGCCAGTACAGCCAGCAGCTTTTCATCACTGGTCGTGGGCCGGCCCGCCATGCTGTTGATCACTATGCCGGCCCGTTCGAAATAGTATTTTCCGTCGTAGTAGTAGCCGGGCCGCACAACCGTGAAGGAGCGCCACTCCGCGCCCGCCAGGAAGCGCGCGCATTCAACACTCTTGCAGAAGAAGAAATCCGGTATGCCGCCTTTTCGCTCTCCGTAGAAAGCGGCGATATTGTCCAGGGCGGCGGGAACCAGCGGCTTGAGCCGGTCTTGCTCGGCCGGGGTGAACGCCTTGTCAAAGACATAGCGCCCCTGGCGCACCAGATCGTCGCTTCCGAAATCGGACGCGCCGGCGGTGCCGGCGGCAAGCAGTGCGAGGCTGAAGGCGAGTCGTTTCATGCCTTAATTGTTGATGACGTCCGCACCCTTGGGCATGACAAATTTAAAGGACGTTGCATTCAGCGCCGGATTTTTTTCAAACTTCTTGAACGACAGGATGGAAGTCTGGCCGAAGCTGTCTTTCAGCTCCATCGCCTCCGGCACGCCATTTTTCAGGCCGATCTGGATTTGCTCGAAGCTGGAATCCTTGGCTTTCGGCGTAGCTTTCAGCCATTCCAGGCCGTCGCGGGTACCCGCTTCGGACAGGGCGAAGTTCTTTTCCAGGTCATTGGAACCGAACAGGATGGCAGCCGGGGAAGAACCGAGCGCATCGCCCAGTTTGCGCACGGTGACCTGGTTCAGGTCCTTGTCGAAAATATAAAGCTGTTCGCCGTCGGCCTGCAGCAACTGGTCGTAAGGCTTGGTGTAAGACCAGATGAACTTACCCGGGCGGGCAAAGGTGAAGCTGCCGGACGACAGTTTGTCCTTGCTGCCCTGCGCCACGACCTTCTGCGTGAACTCGCCCTTGGCGGCCTTGGTGCTGGCCACGAAAGACTTGAACTGGTCCAGCGCCGCAGCGCTGGCGGTACCTGCAAACAGCAGGCCGGCGGCAACAGCCGCCATGAGTTTGGTGCTCTTCATAAGAATCCTTATTCCGCCGATGCGGTAGGTGCGATGATTTCGCGGTTGCCGTTCGACTGCATGGCCGATACAACGCCGCTGTTTTCCATCTGTTCCAGCAGGCGCGCGGCCCGGTTGTAGCCGATGCGCAGGTGGCGCTGCACCAGCGAAATCGATGCCTTGCGGTGCTTCAGCACGACTTGCACGGCCTGGTCGTACATCGGGTCGGACTCGCTGTCGCCGCCGCCGGCACCGGCCAATGCATCGCCACCGCCCTCTTCCAGCGTGCCGCCCTCAAGGATGCCCTCGATGTAATTCGGCTCACCCTGGGCTTTCAGGTGCTTCACCACGCGGTGCACTTCATCGTCCGAGACAAAGGCGCCGTGCACGCGGACCGGCAGGCCGGTACCCGGCGGCATGTACAGCATGTCACCCATGCCGAGCAGCGCTTCCGCACCCATCTGGTCAAGGATGGTGCGCGAGTCGATTTTGGACGATACCTGGAAGGCAATACGCGTCGGGATATTAGCCTTGATCAGGCCGGTAATCACGTCTACAGATGGGCGCTGCGTCGCCAGAATCAAGTGCAGGCCGGCCGCGCGGGCTTTCTGCGCGATACGTGCGATCAGCTCTTCCACCTTCTTACCGACCACCATCATCAGGTCGGCCAATTCGTCGATGATGATGACGATGGTCGGCAGTTTTTCCAGCGGTTCCGGCGCGTCAGGCGTGATCGAGAACGGGTTCGGGATCTTTTCTTCGCGCTTGTCCGCCTCGGCGATCTTGGCGTTGTAGCCCGCCAGGTTACGCACGCCCAGCTTGGACATCAGCTTGTAGCGGCGCTCCATCTCGTTCACCGCCCAGTTCAGGGCGTGGCCGGCCTGGCGCATATCGGTCACTACCGGCGCCAGCAGGTGCGGAATGCCTTCGTACACCGACATTTCCAGCATCTTCGGGTCGATCAGGATCATGCGCACATCATGCGGGTCGGCCTTGTACAGCAGCGACAGGATGGTGGCATTAATACCAACGGACTTACCGGACCCGGTAGTACCCGCGACCAGCAAGTGCGGCATCTTGGCCAGGTCGGCCACCACCGGCTTGCCGGCGATGTCCTTACCCAGCGCCACGGTCAGCGGCGAATGGTTGTCGTTATAGACCTTGGAGCCGAGGATCTCGGTCAGGCGCACGATCTGGCGCTTCGGATTCGGCAGCTCCAGTGCCATATAGTTTTTACCCGGGATGGTTTCCACCACGCGAATCGAGGTCAGCGACAGCGAACGCGCCAGGTCGCGCGCCAGGTTGACGATCTGGCTGCCCTTGACGCCGGTAGCCGGCTCGATTTCGTAGCGCGTCACGACCGGGCCCGGGTAGGCGGCCACCACCTTGGCTTCCACGCCAAAGTCGGACAGTTTTTTCTCGATCAGGCGGCTGGTGAATTCCAGCGTTTCCACCGCCACGGTTTCCTGCTGCGGCGGCGCATCGTCCAGCAGCGACAGCGGCGGCAGCGTGGTGTTCTCGATTTCCTGGAACAGCGTGCCCTGCTTTTCCTTGATCACGCGCTCGGACTGCACCACCTGGGTGATTTGCGGTTCGATCTTGACGATAGGTGCAGGCGGCGCATCCGGCGGCAAATCGGCCGGCTTCGGATGCTTTTCCTCGTGCTTGACGCGTTCCTTGACCACCTTCTCTTCGCGCTTGACCACGGCCACATCGCCCTGGCGACGGTCTTCGCGGTCTTCCATGCGGGCGCGGATCCAGTCGATGCCCATCTCGATGACTTCACCGATCCGTTCAGCCACCGACATCCACGACACGTGGAAGAACAGGCTGAAGCCGGTGCCGAACAGCAGCAGCAGCAGCAGCGTGGCGCCGGTGAAGCCCAGGCCCACGTGGGCGCCATGGCCGATCAGCTCACCCAGCACGCCGCCCGGTACGCGCGGCAACTGCACTTTCATGGTGTACAGGCGCAGGAATTCCAGGCCCATCGAACCGACCAGCATCAGGCCGAAGCCAATCACGCGGATCAGGCCTTCCTGCTTGTGTTCCGGGTCTTCTTCCTTCTCCAGCACGAACTTGCGGGTCAGGCGGCGATAGCCCTGCCACACCACGCGCAGCATATAGACGCACCACCACCAGGCCGAAAAGCCGAAGATGAACAGCATCAGGTCCGACAGCCAGGCGCCGCCGCGGCCGCCCAGGTTGAACACCTTGGGCACCACGTTATTGTGCGACCAGCCAGGGTCCAGCCGGTTATAGCTGGCCAGGATCAGGATGAAATAGACGCAGACGACAAACAGCGCGAAAAAGCGCGCCTCCGACAGCAGTCGCACCAGCCGATTGGGTAATGGCTGGCGTTCGGTGACATTGCGAGTGTAGCCGGGAGAAGCCTCCTGGCTCTTTTGACTCTTCTTACTCATTGCTTGGAGGCAAAAATTCCATAATTGCGCTTATTCTAAGGCATATCAAGGCCAAACGGCCCCACGGTACATGTGAAATGCACGCTTCGCATATAATTTCGGTTTGCTTGGGCCCGGACTTGTAGCATTCCTGTCCGCACCCATATTCGAGACATACTAACTAGGTAAAGAATCCGCCATGACTACTACCAAACACGCCAAAGTCCTGATTCTCGGCTCCGGTCCAGCAGGCTACAGCGCCGCGATTTACGCCGCACGCGCCAACCTGAACCCGATGCTGGTGACCGGCGTCGAGCAAGGCGGCCAGCTGATGACCACCACCGACGTGGAAAACTGGCCAGCCGACCCGATGGGCGTCCAGGGTCCGGACCTGATGCAGCGTTTCCTGCAGCACGCTGAGCGCTTCAAGACCGAAATCGTGTTTGACCACATCCACACCACGCACCTGAACGAAAAGCCGATCCGCCTGGTGGGCGACAGCAATACCTACACCTGCGACACCCTGATCATTGCCACCGGCGCCTCGGCACAGTACCTTGGCCTGCCGACCGAGCAGGAATTCATGGGCCGCGGCGTATCCGCCTGCGCCACCTGCGACGGCTTCTTCTACCGTGGCCAGGAAGTGGCCGTGGTCGGCGGCGGCAATACCGCTGTTGAAGAAGCCCTGTACCTGTCGAACATCGCCACCAAGGTCACCCTGGTGCACCGCCGCGAGAAATTCCGCGCCGAGCCGATCCTGGTCGACCGCCTGATGGCCAAGGTCGCCGAAGGCAAGATCGAACTGAAACTGAACGCCACCCTGCACGAAGTGAAGGGCGACCAGTCCGGCGTCAACGCCATCACCGTCAAGCATAACGACGGCGGCCTGGCCGACATTTCCGTTCACGGCCTGTTCATCGCCATCGGCCACAAGCCGAATACCGGCATCTTCGAAGGCCAGCTGGAAATGAAGGATGGCTATATCAAGACCCGCACCGGCACCGAAGGCATGGCCACCGCCACCTCCGTGCCGGGCGTGTTCGCTGCCGGCGACGTGCAGGACCACATCTACCGCCAGGCCATCACCTCGGCCGGCACCGGCTGCATGGCCGCACTGGACGCGCAGCGCTACCTGGAAGCGCAAGAGTGAAAAGCTTCGCCGACCTGAAAGGACTGGGCAAGCAGCTCAAGGAGCAGGAAGAGCAGCGCGCGCTCGAGCAGAAAGAGCGCGCCAGGCATGAAAAGGCTGCTTCCGCCGCTGCCAATGTGTTCCAGTCCTCCATGGCCGGCGTGCAGAAGATGAAGCCGTCCGACCGCTACGTGCCGCCCGCCAAGGGCCCGGCCGTAGCGGGCCGCCCTGCCCCATCCGGTTCGCGCAAGCCGCAAACGGCCGAAGAGCAGGCGGCCGACGACGCCGCCGTGCTGCGCGAGTCGATGCTGTCGGATATGTTCGAGGTCGACCATTACATGGAAGAAGACCCTTCGCTGAACTACAGCGCGCCCGGCGTCGGCCCGGACGTGATGAAGCGGATGCGCAAGGGCCATTGGCCGGTCCAGGATGAACTGGACCTGCACGGCAAGCGCCGCGACGAAGCGCGCCAGGCGGTGGACGACTTCCTGCTCAAAGCCAGGCAGCGCAACTACCGCTGCGTGTGCGTGATCTACGGCCGCGGCTTCGGTTCGCGCGGCGGCGAGCCGGTGCTGAAATCCATGGTCCACTCCTGGCTGGTGCAGACCGACGGCGTGATCGCCTTCTGCCAAGCCCGCGCCGAAGAAGGCGGCGAAGGCGCCATCATGGTGCTGCTGCGTTCCGCCCTGTCTCCCCAGCGCTGATCAGCCCCTGTTCCGTTGCCGCTGCTGCGCCGTGGCGGGCGCAGCTTGCAGGTTCCGCTATCAGGATGCTAATCTGCGCCTCATGCAAATCGTCCCCGCCGTTTCCCTGATCACCATCATTGAGGTCGTAGCAATCCTCGTCGGGGCCTTTTCCGGATTTATCGAAGCGCGCCGCAAGCGCATGGACATTGTCGGCGTCTTTATCGTCGCCTTCATCACCGCCTTCGGCGGCGGCACCGTGCGCGACATCCTGCTCGACAAGCGCCCCCTGTTCTGGGTGGCGCACCAGGAATATACCATCCTGCTGTTCGTGGTCGCACTGGTCGCTGCACCCTTCGTCAAGCATATCCGCCATATCGTTTCCGAGCGCCTGATCGTGATTGCCGACGCGGTCGGCCTTGGCCTGTTCGCCGTCGCCAGCGTGGCGCAAGCGCTTGCGGCCGACATGCCGATCTTCGTGGCCGTGATGATGGGCGTGGTAACGGGTATTTTCGGCGGCGTGCTGCGCGACATTATCTGCAACGAGGTGCCGATGGTGTTCCGCGATGGCAAACCGTATGCGATTTGCGCCTTCTTCGGCTGCTGGTTCTACATCGCGCTGCAATACACCCAGGTTTCGGACGACGTGGCCCTGTGGTCCAGCGCTGGCCTGATCACCGTGATGCGCCTGCTGGCCTGGCGTTTCGACCTGAAGATCAATCGGCCGTAGGGCTATCGCCAACATACTTTCAATTGGAAAGTTAAAACTTAGCAATAAGAAACAACTGATACAATGGCGCAACTTTCCATGATGCGCTTGCCTGTCCGTGTTTACCTTTGATGTCGCTACTGCAACTAGTCTGGTCGGCTTTTTGTCGATCCTGATTGCCTGCGCCTTCCGGGGCTTGCACGGCCGCGCCCTGGCCGGCACTCCCGGCGGGCAATGGGCCGTGTCGGCCCTGAGCGGCGGTGTGGCGGCGCTCATTGTTGCTAATTCGGCCACACTTCCCGGCTACATCGGCACCATCGCCGACAATGCGCTTTCCATCGTCAGCCTGGTCTTTATCCATCGCGGCACCGCCATGCTGGTCGGGGCACGCTACCGCGACCATTATTATGTGCTGTGCGTTGGCGCAGCAGTCGCGGCGTTCGCCTGGTTCAGCTACGGCTACCCGAGCGTGCAAGCGCGCATCGGGCTGGTGTCGGCCTGCCGCGCCGCATTCTACTGTGCCACCCTGCTGCTGCTGCTCAAGCGCCCCGCCCTGCCCGCCGGCACGCGCTACCTGGTCGACATCCTGGCCCTGGCAGCCATCTGGAGCATGGTGCGCCTTTGCGCCGCCCTGTTCTCGGGCGATCATGTCGACACCTTCCTGGCAGGCGGCACCTCGTTCGCCGTCATGGTCGCGGTAAGCGGCATCCTGCACGTGCTGGTCAACGCCTTCCAGTTCCGGCTGGAGAGCGAAAAGATTCGCGACGAACTTGCCGCCCACGCCGGGCACCTGCAGCAAAAGCGCGACATGCTGAAGAACGTGGTGACCGAGCGTACCGCGGAGCTGACCAGGCAAGCCACCACCGACAGCATGACCGGCATCGCCAGCCGGCGCCACTTCATGGAGCGCGGCAACGACGAAATCGACCGCGCCCGCCGCTACCACCTGCCGCTGACGGTCCTGCTGCTGGACATCGACCACTTCAAGCAGATCAACGACCGCTTCGGGCATCCGGCCGGCGACAAGCTGCTGCAAGTGGTTGCGCAAGCCTGCCAGTCCAATGCCCGCAATGTCGACCTGCCTGGCCGCCTCGGCGGCGAAGAATTTGCCTTGCTGATGCCTGAAACCAGCGCCGTTGCGGCCCGCCTCGCGGCCGAGCGGCTGCGGCGCGCCATCAGCGCCATTCCGCCCGCGCTGTCCGGCGTGCCGCACCAGGTCACCGCCAGCTTCGGCATCGCCACGCTGAAATCGTACGATGCCTCGATGGACGGCCTTGTCGCCCGCGCCGACGCCGCGCTGTATCGCGCCAAGAACGGCGGCCGCAACCGCGTGGAGGCGGCGTGAATACCCTGCACCCTGGAACTTGCGAACTGACCCTCGGCATTGCCTGCTTCGCGATCGGCATCGCCTTCATCGGCTTGCACGCAGTACGCGATGGACGTTCGGCCGGCTCGAACTGGAGCCTGGCAGCTATTTGCCAGGGCTCGGCCTGGATACTGGCCAGCATGGGCGGCGAATTGCCGGCATTTCTCACAATCGTGCTGCCGACCGTACTGGGCGCCGCGAATGCCGTGCTGTTGCTGCGCGGCGCAGCGAGCTATATGCCGGCTCCGTCGCCATGCCTGCTCAAGCCGCAGCCCTGGACAGGACTCCTGCTGGCGACCGCCCTGCTCTACGCCTTATCCGGCGCAACCGCCCGCGTGCCCTTGCTGCTGGCGTCGATCGCGCTCCTGGCCTTCCATGCGCCGCGAAATGGCCGACTGATCTTGTGCGCCTTGTTCGGCATCGACGCCGCCTGGCAGTTACTTGGTGCTGCGGCAGGCATGGCCGGCATGGCTGCGGTCGGCGAACTGCTGCGCGGCGCCCTCACCATTCTCGTGATCGCCGCACAATTCCGCATCGAGAGCGACAATGCGCGCACCTCTCTCCAGGCACTGGCCGACGCGCTGGAAGTGGAGAGCCTGCAACTGGAAAAAACCATCGAGGCCCGCAACCGTGAACTGCACGAGATCGCGACCACCGATTTCCTGACCGGCATTGCCAACCGCCGCCAGTTCATGGCGCGCGCCGAAATGGAACTCGAACGCTCGCGGCGCTATGGGCACAAGCTCGCGCTGCTGATGGTCGATATCGACCACTTCAAATCGATCAACGACAGCTTCGGCCATCCCACCGGCGACCAGGCGATCATCGCCATTGGGCGCCATTGCGCCACTGCCTGCAGGCGCAGCGACCTGGCGGCCCGCCTGGGCGGCGAGGAATTTGCGATTTTGCTGCCATCCACCGGCGAGAATGAAGCGCGGATTGTGGCAGAACGCCTGCGCGCCGGAAGCCAGGCGCTGCAAGTTCGGCATCAAGGCCGGGCCGTGCCGCTCAAGCTGAGCATCGGCATTGCCTGCCTGGAGGAGGAAGACACCGGGCCGGACACGCTGCTGGCGCGCGCCGACCAGGCTTTATACGAGGCCAAGAACGCCGGCCGCGATTGCGTACGCGTTGCTGCTAAAGCTGCAGCGTGATCAAACCGCGTCCGGTCCCGTTTCACCGGTGCGGATGCGGATCACCTGCTCGATGTTCTGCACGAAGATCTTGCCGTCGCCGATCTTGCCGGTGCGGGCCGCCTTGATGATCGCATCGACAGCGGTATCGACCACGCTGTCGTCCACCACCACTTCCACCTTCACCTTCGGCAGGAAATCGACCACATATTCCGCACCGCGATACAGCTCGGTATGTCCCTTCTGGCGGCCGAAGCCTTTTACCTCGGTCACGGTCAGGCCGGTCACGTTCACTTCGGCCAGCGATTCGCGCACTTCGTCCAGCTTGAATGGCTTGATGATGGCGGTAATTTGCTTCATTGCGTTCTCCTTATAGTGGTTTAAGCGTCAGGCACGCTCTTCAGGTTTTCCAGCCATGCTGCGGCTTCCGAGTCACTCGGCGCGCGCCAGTCGCCGCGCGGCGACAGCGAACCGCCGGAACCGACTTTCGGCGCGTTCGGCACGCAAGTGCGCTTGAACTGGGAAGTCTGGAAGAAGCGTTTGAGGAAGATGCCCAGGTTGTGTTTGATGTCTTTCAGCTGGTACTGGTTGCGCGCCACGTGCTCGTCTTCCGGCCACTGGCCGACGTCGCGGTCGGCCCACGCATGGTGCGCCAGGAAAGCCACCTTGGCCGGTGAAAAGCCGAAACGCAGCGTGTAGTACAGGTTGAAGTCCTGCAGCTCGTAAGGACCGATAAAGTCCTGCGTCACTTGCGCCGGCGCCGTGTCGCCGGACTTGCCGGGCACCAGCTCGGGGCTGATTTCAGTATTCACCACGGCCAGCAGCACGCTCGAATTGACGTCGCCGAACTGCTTGCTCTCGGCCACCCAGCGCACCAGGTGGGTGATCAGGGTCTTCGGCACGCTGGCGTTCACGTTGTAATGCGACATATGGTCGCCCACGCCGTAGGTACACCAGCCCAGCGCCAGCTCGCTCAGGTCGCCGGTACCGATCACGATGCCGTTGTGGTGGTTCGCCATACGGAACAGGTGATTGGTGCGTTCGCCCGCCTGCACGTTCTCGAATGTGATGTCGTATTGCTCCTTGCCCTCGCTGTAAGGGTGGCCAAGATCCTTCAGCATCTGGATGCAGCTTGGGCGGATGTCCACCTCCATCGCAGTGCTGCCGACGAATTCCATCAGGGCGCGCGCCTGGTCCAGCGTGCGGCTGCTGGTGGCGAAGCCCGGCATGGTGGCCGCGATGATATTGGTACGCGGCAGGCCGAGATGGTCCATCGCCTTGGCGCAAACCAGCAGCGCATGGGTCGAATCGAGGCCGCCCGAGACGCCGATCACCACCTTCTTGATGCCGGACGAGGACAGGCGCTGCACCAGCGCGCTGACCTGGATGTTATAGACCTCCATGCAGCGCTTGTCGCGCAGTTGCGGGTTGGAGGGCACATATGGGAAGCGCGCCACATTGCGCTCCAGCGGCAGCACGCGGTGCGCCGGCAATTCAACCGGGAAGCGCGCGGTGCGGAACTGCGCCACTTCCGCCTTGTGGCGGCGGGTCGAATGGCCGAAGGTGGTGGTGCGCATGCGTTCGCGCGACAAGCGCTCCAGGTCCACGTCGGCAAAGATCAAGTGCGATTCTTCGGCAAAGCGCTCCGACTCCGCCAGCATTTCCCCGTTTTCGCAAATCAGCGCCTGCCCATCCCAGGCCAGGTCGGTGGTCGACTCGCCGCGCCCGGCCGAGGAGTACAGGTAGGCGGCGATACAGCGCGCCGACTGCTGTCCAACCAGTTGGCGGCGGTAATCGGCCTTGCCGACCAGGATATTCGAAGCCGACAGGTTGACCAGCACGGTCGCCCCGGCCAGCGCAGCAAAGGACGAAGGCGGGATCGGCACCCACACATCCTCGCAGATCTCGATATGGAATTTGAACAGCGGCAGGTTCTCCAGCGCGAACAGCTGGTTGGCGCCGAACGGCACCTGCTGGCCGAGAAGGGAAATTTCGCTGGAAATCGCCTCATCGGCCGCGCTGAACTGGCGCGCCTCATAAAACTCGCCGTAATTCGGCAGGTAAGACTTGGGCACCACACCGCGGATCACACCGCCCGACACCACGATCGCGCAGTTGAACAACTGATGGTCGACCCGCAGCGGCGCCCCCACCACCATCGCCGTCGGAATGCGGCTCGAAGCCTCCACAACGGACTGCAAAGCCTGCAGCACGCCATCCAGCAAGGCACGCTGGTGGAACAAATCGTCGCAGGAATAAGCCGACAGGCCCAGCTCCGGGAACGCCACCAGCAGCGCGCCCTTGGCAGCCGCCTGCTCCGCCAGTTCAATCGTCTGCGCCGCATTAAACAGCGGATCGGCCACCCGGCAGCGCGGCACGCCAACCGCCACACGGGCAAAATCATGGTGGTACAAATTATGGAAGGAATGCGACATAGCTCAGCAAGGCCAATGGTGATGGCGAAGATTTTAACATTGCAGCGAAATGTCCACTTTCGTTCCTGACCCCGAAGTGGACATTTCGTTAGAATAGCCGGATGGAATATCGTACCAGCGTCCTTTCTTCCCTTGCCGATGTCGCCCCTGCCGATTGGGATCGGCTGACGGAGGGCAATCCCTTCCTGTCACACGCCTTCCTGCACGCCCTGCACGAATCGGCCAGTGCATGCGCTGAAACCGGTTGGCAACCGCAATTCCTCGCCGTGTGGGATGGCAACAGCCTGGCTGCTGCCATGCCGCTATACGTCAAATCCCATTCTTACGGCGAGTATGTGTTTGACTGGGCCTGGGCCGAGGCCTACCATCGCAACGGCATCGAGTACTATCCCAAGCTGCTGTCGGCCATTCCCTTCACGCCCGTCACCGGCCCGCGCCTGATGGCCCGCGACAGCACGGCGCGCGCCGCGCTGCTCCAGTTCCTCAGCGAGCAGCAAAGCGTGGCCGGCATGTCCTCCACCCACATCCTGTACCCGCCTGAAGACGAGGCGCGGCAACTGGCGCAGGCTGGTTTCATGCTGCGCAGCGGCGTGCAATTCCACTGGCTGAACCAGGGCTACGAAAGTTTCGAACAATTCCTGCAAACGCTGGAGCAGAAGAAGCGCAAGAACATTCGCGCCGAACGCCGCAAGGTGCGCGATGCCGGCGTCACATTGCGCCAGGTGCGCGGCAGCGAGGCAACGGAGGCCGACTGGCGCTTCTTCCACCGCTGCTACGGCAACACCTACGCCGAGCACCGCTCGTCGCCTTACCTGAACCTGGATTTCTGGCTGCGCCTTGCACGCACCATGCCCCAGCACCTGCTGCTGGTCATGGCGGAGATCGACGGCCGGCCGGTAGCGGCATCCCTGGTGGTCCACACCGCCGATACCCTGTACGGCCGCTACTGGGGTGCAATGGAACACATCCCTTGCCTGCATTACGAGGCCGCGTATTACCAGCCGCTCGAATTCTGCATCGCCAACGGCATCAAAACATTTGAAGGCGGCGCCCAGGGCGAGCACAAGATGGCGCGCGGCTTCCTGCCGCAAAAGACCTGGTCAGCGCACTGGCTGGCCCGCCACGACTTCGCCGACGCAGTGGAGCGCTTCCTCGCGCGCGAAGCGGGCGGCATCGACGACTACCTGGATGAACTGAACGAACACAATCCGTTCCGCCAACAGGCCGGCCTATAGCACCTTCCAGCCCAAGGCCTGGTTGACGGCCGAGCCGAACACCCTGGCTATCGCATTCCAGATGTTTTCAGCCAGTTGCAGGCCGATGATGGCCACCGAACGGATTCGCAGGCGCGCCACCATCTTCTGGTCTTCCATATAGATACGCGCATCGTCTTCGGTGAAATTTCCCTTGGACTTTTGCTTGGCGATCAGCTCCACATCCGAGCGCAGGTTGTCGGCAATATTCTTGACGATGTCGCCCAGGGTATCCCAGGCCTGGTCGTTCCTGGCTGCGTCGCGGGCGGCCTTGATTGCGGCATCAGCCACTTGTGAAAAGTCGACCCCGTTGATCTTGTTCATGCTCGTCCTCCCCGCTCATCTCATTTCTTTTTGACCGATTCGGCTTTCAGGATGGCGTACGTCGCGTTAAACAGCGTCCGCTTGCGCAGCTCCCATGTCAATGGGTTGAGCACCCCGTCCTTGTCCTCCTCGTGCTGCTTCTGCCAATTCATCAAGAGGCATTTCAGGTCAACATAGTTCTTCACCGTCAGGCTGCTGGAGCCTCGCTTGAATTCCGTATCGAGCTCTTCGCAAGTCGAGGGCAGGTTTTTACTGATCAGATCATCCACCTTCGACTGTATTTTTTCGCCCACGCTGCTGGTACGGGAATTGGCCAGCGCCTCCAGGATCAACAAGTCGGCATCGGTGTCCAGGTCACGGTAACGGGATTCGAAGCGGCTCACATGGCCCGGGCGGCTGGCCGGAGGCCCTTTTGCATCCTGCGAGCTTTTGGCAATGCCATCCTCCACCATCGCGACAGCTTTCTTGTACAGCTGTCCAGTGTCGTTCACCAATTTCTCGTCGTAAGGCTGCACCAGGGTTGTCGCGCAAGCCATCAGCGAGAAAATTGGCAATACACATGCAAGGCGATGCAGCAAGCTGGCCATGACCGTTCCCCCTGGAAAAAAGCACCCTACAAACATATGCCGGCCGGCCGAGCTTTATTCTCCCCAAATGTCACAACGATGGCATAGCAACAATTGATTCTCCCAATTAGACATTGATCAACGGTAGGCGTAATTCTTTCGACCTCTGTTTGATGTTTATCAAATGAAAGGATGGATGCCATGCCAAAGACCCATGCCAAACTGGGCAAGCAGCTGATCTCCCTCGATGCCCGTCCCGACCGCCTGGACTTGCGCGACCTGCCCTACCGCTGCCTGATCGAGAACCTGCCTGCCGAGCATCCTCCTGCGGCAATGATCGATGGCAAACTGCCGGGCTACCTGAAATCGCATTTGATGCTGGACCAGGGGCGCGAAGGCGCCTGCACCGGCTTCGGCCTGGCCGCCGCCATCAATTTCCAGCTATGGGCCCGTGCCGGTTTCGCGGACCAGCACAGTGACCGGGTCAGCCCGCATATGCTGTACCGGCTGGCCCGCTTTTACGACGAATGGCCGGGGGATGATTATGAAGGCTCCAGCTGCCGCGGCGCCCTCAAGGGCTGGCAGAAGCACGGCGCCTGCACCGAAGGCTTATGGCCAGTCAATGGCCCTGAAGATGAAAAATGGCGCAGCGATGCGGTCACGCGGCCAGTCGGCATCTACTACCGGATCGACAAGAACTCCATCGTCGACATGCAATCGGCCCTGCACAATATGCATGCGATCTACGTTTCGGCCAATGTGCACACCGGCTGGACCAAGGTCGACACCAAAGGCGCGCCGACACACGCCGGGCTGCCGCTGATCGAGCACCAGCCCAAGTCGATCGGCGGACATGCCTTCGCCATCGTCGGCTACAACAAACGCGGCTTCATCGTGCAGAATTCCTGGGGCACCGATTGGGGCGCTTCCGGCTTTGCCATCCTGACGTACCAGGACTGGATCGAGAATGGCAGCGACGCCTGGGTCATGGGCCTTGGCGTACCGATCGCGCGCGACGATGCCCGCTCCCCGGCCTTCCGCGTGCGCTCGAAGCGCCCGGCCGGCAGCGCGCCGGGCACCAGCTGGGGCCCTGTCAACGATCCACTGGACGCGCGCCAGAATACCTGGCCGCAAGAGGAAGCTTACCGGCACACCATCGTGACCGGCAATGACGGTGTGCTGCAGAACCGCCTGCCGCAAGCGGCCAATCCGGCCGACAATGCCCGCCTGGTTTGCCATGCATGGCCGAAGCAGGCGCTCGCCGGCAGCGCAACGCGCGACCTGGTGCTGTTCCTGCACGGCGGCCTTGGCAGCGAAGCTTCGTCGATCGAGCGGATCCGCATCATGGGGCCATGGCTGAGCGCCTGCAACACCTACCCCCTGTTCGTCAGCTGGAAAAGCGGCTGGAAGGAGATCCTGCAGGACATTGTGGCCGACAAGGCGCACCAGCTGTTCGGCGCGACGCCGGCGCAGGGCATCGGCGACCACCTGATCGAAAAATGGGACCGCGCTGTTGAAAAACTGACGCGCGAGCTGCTGGTGCGCAGCATGTGGAATGAGATGAAGGAGAATATTGCGGAAGGCATGCGCAAGGAGTCCGACGCCGGCTTGAGCGCCCTCGCCCTCAGCCTGCAGCAGCTAAGCGGCGACATCAAGGACCTGCGCATCCACCTGATCGGCCATTCGGCAGGCTCCATCATCGGCGGTCACCTGCTGAGCCGCTTCACCGAGTTGGGAGTGAAGGCGGCCAGTTGCACGCTGTATGCCCCGGCCTGCGATATTGCCTTCGCCAATACGCACTACCGCAAGGCCGTCGAAGCCAATACGCTGGCCAGGGACCGCTTCACCATCCACACCCTGAGCGACCGCCTGGAGCTGGACGACACCACCGGCCCTTACCGCAAATCCCTGCTCTACCTGGTCAGCCGGGCGCTGGAACGCCTGCACAAGACCCCGTTGCTGGGCATGCAGCTGGCGCATGATCCCGAATGCAGCACGGGCAAGTACTGGCATGAAGACACGCTGGACGAACTCAAAAAATGGCAGGAGTTTTACCAGCGCGATAGCCTCGACCTGCTCAGCAAACGCCAGGTCAGCAATGGCATCAAGCTGATCGACTCCTCGCACGGCTGTTTCGACAATGCAGTGGACATCATCGCCGGCACCGTCGCCGCCATCACCGGCACGGCAAAAGACAAGCTGCCGCCCGGTCGGCTGGATTATTGAACGTCCCGTCCCAAAGTAAAAAAGCGCCCTGCGGGGCGCTTTCTTCATGCGGGCTTGAAATCAGCCCGCTTGCTTGGCGGCTTGTGCCACGCCATGCATGATTTCCTTCTTGGCTTCTTCCGGACCGTGCCAGCCGTCAACCTTGACCCACTTGCCTGGTTCCAGGTCCTTGTAGTGCTCGAAGAAGTGCTGGATCTGCTGCAGGCGCAGGTCTTGCAGGTCTTCCGGCTTCTGCCAGTGCTTGTAGATCGGCAGGATCTTATCGACTGGAACGGCCAGCACTTTGGCGTCCTGGCCCGCTTCGTCGGTCATCTTCAGCACGCCGATAGCGCGGCAACGCACTACCACGCCTGGGATCAGCGGGAATGGGGTGATCACCAGCACGTCGACCGGGTCGCCGTCGTCGGACAGGGTATTAGGGATGTAGCCGTAGTTGCACGGGTAGTGCATGGCGGTGCCCATGAAACGGTCGACGAAGATGGCGCCGGATTCCTTGTCCACTTCGTACTTGATCGGATCCGCATTCATCGGGATCTCGATAATCACGTTGAAATCGTTCGGCAGGTCCTTGCCGGCCGGTACTTTATTCAGGCTCATGTTTTTCCTCGGGTTAATGCTTTTTGGGACAGTCTAACCTTGCAATTATAGCGAAGTGCGCGCCGCTTGTGCGGCGCAGCACCATCACAAGATAGTTGCCAAGGCGCACTGGCGATAGTGGTTCGCCGCTTCTTCGGGCTGGGACAGCGCTTCGTGCAACTGCGCCAGCTTGAGGTGGGATTCGCGCACCATGCGCGATTCGGAGGCATCGGACAGGGCCTGCTCCAGGTAGCGCTGCGCCTTGCCCCACAGCTTTTGCTTCAGGCACAGGGAACCCAGGGTCAGCGCCAGTTCGGCGTCGTTCGGGCGCTCGCGCACCCAGCCTTCGCAATGCTCGATCTGCACCAGCAGCGCCGCCGAACCGACCGGAGCGGCGGCATCGCGGTAGGCGCGCAGCACGCGTTCGTCCCAGTTGGCTGCCAGCGATTCTTCGCACACCACGCGCGCTTCGTCGTGCAGGCCGCGCGCATTCAGGGCGGTGGCGGCACGGCAGGCCACGTATGGCTTGAGGCGGTCGGCGCTCGGGATGGTGCTCCAGACACGCTGCAGCGATTCGGCGTCGTGCGAGCTGTCGGACATCAGGTCGTCGTAAGCCAGTTCGCGCAGGCGCGCCGAGAGGGCCGGATGCAGGGCTTTGTGCTTGTCCAGCAGGCGCACCAGGCGCAGCACTTCCGGCCAGTTCTTGGCTTGCTGCTCGGCCTTCAGCGACCATTGCAGGGCGTGGATATGGCGGGTGCCGCTGGCATTCAGTTCGCGCACGGCTTCCAGCGCCGCCTCCGGCTGGTGGTCGTCGACCAGCAGTTCGGTTACGGTCATCAGGCGCGCGGTTTTCATGCCGTTGTCGCTGGCGATGCGGGCCAGCCACTGGTCGCGGCGGGCCTGCTGGCGCATGCGGTGTGCGGCGCGGGCGCCGATCAGGGCGGCAACGCCGGCGTTTTCCGGCAGTTCGGCGGCACGCAGCGCCGCTTTTTCGGCATGGCCGAAGCGGCCCTCGAACAGGGCTTTCAGTGCATCGCGCAAGCCTTTGTTGCCGTCGCGTTCACGCTTGTTCTGGCGGTAGGCCGCCACTTTGCGCGGCATGTCGACGGTGGCATTGAAGGCGCGCACCAGGAAATGCACCAGCAGGAAGGCCGCAACCAGCAGCACCATGAAGAAGTTGAGCGACAGGTCGACGCGGTACGGCGGGTAAAACAGCACCACATTACCCGGGTTGAAGCGTGCCGTCACGGCGATACCGATGGCCGCAGCCATCATGACAACGAGCCAGATAAAGAGACGCATTATGGCTTCGCCTTGTAGTTGCGTACCGCGTTCAGGCTATCGGCCAGCGTCGGCATTTCGATCTGCAGGTTGCTGCCCTGCAGCTGGCGCAGCAGCTGCTGCGCGGTCTTGGTCTGGGCGGTCTTGGTGTCGAAGTAGCGCGCCAGCGATTCCTGCGCGGCCAGCAGGTCGGCGCGGAAGGCGGCTTCGTTACGGGACAACAGGGCCATGCGCGCGTTCAGCAGGCGCAGTTTCAGGTTTTCGCGCAGGAAGTAGGCTTCTTCCGGCGCCAGCATGATGGCGTCGGGCGTTTCGACGCGGCGCACGCGGATCAGGGTCGACACTTCCGACCACATGTCGCTGCTCCAGTCCTGCCACACGTTTTTCAGGCGGTTGCCCCAGCTGTCTTCATCTTCTGCCGGTGCCGCTGCAGCTTCCTTGCCAGTTGCGCCTTTGCCTTTGGCTTTGGCCGGCGCATGGGCCTTGCGCTCCGGCTGTGCCGGCGCGGTTGGCTTGGCGTCGGACAGCATCGGCAGCCCATCGACCTGGGCGATCACGTTATCCAGGCGTACGGCCAGGCCGACGTTGTCGACGTTCGGCAGCGCCTTCAGGCGTTCGATATCCTTGGCGATGGCGCGGCGGATGGTGATGAATTGCGGCTTGTCGGAACGGGACAGGCTGCGGTCGGCATTCTGCAGCGCGATCAGCGCACCCGGCACATTGCCGGCCAATTGCAGTTGCTGGCTGGCGGTGGACAGCACTTGCTCGATTTCAGCCAGCGCCCACTCGTCGCGGTTCTTCGACATGTCCTGGTACAGCTGCTCCAGGGCGAGCTGCTGGGCCTGGGCTTCCTGCTGGCGGTTTTCCAGCACGCCTACCTTGAGCTGGATTTCCTTGCTCGTCTCCTGGACGTTTTTCGCCAGCTGGCTGGTCTGCCCATTCAGCGAATCGCCCTGCTGCAGCCGGCGCGCCATCTCTTCCCGCAGGCGGAACACCTGGTTCTTCGAGTAGAAGGCCTGCGCTGCCAGCAGGATGCCGAGCACTACCACGGCAATGGTCAACGGCTGGCGCAGCGCGTCGCGTTCCTGTGCCGGCGGGGTCGCTGGCGCAGTCTGGGCGGCATTTGAAGTCTCGACGACCGGCGCAGTTTGCGGATTTGGCGGGACGTCTTTGTTGTCTGTTTGGTTAGGCAAATCGTTCATGGACGTGATTGTAACGCGGCGAGTACCCGTTCGTCGCCTGATCCTGTGAGAGTCACATTCGGGAAGCCCAAATCCCTTGCTGTTTCAGCAATACGGGGATGGGGGACAATCAGGTGATGATGTTGCAAAGATGCAACGATTGTCAACTTGTTTAATTCTTTTAGCAGCCCGACAAGGCCGCGCAGCGCTTCGGAGCTGGTGATGATCCAGTCGGCCGGCGTGGCGGCCAGCGCTGCCAGGCGCTGGCCCAGCGCCGGCGTCAATTGCGGCACGGCGCGGCGGTACGCTGGCAGCACGGTCACCTCGGCGCCGGCGGCGCGGAAGGAATCGGCCATCAGTTCGCGCCCGGATTCGCCGCGCACGATCAGGACCCTGGCGCCGCGCAGGGCTGGCAGGTCAAGAGCTTGCAGCAGGTGCTCCGTGTCGCTCTGGGCCGGGTCGGCGGGGCTGGCGACCTGGCTGGCTGGGACGCCTTGGGCGATCAGCGCCAGTCGGCTGGCCTCTCCCACGACGGCTGCTTGCAGGCCTTGCGGCCATGCCGGGATATGGGCAAAGGCCGCATCAATGGCGTTCGGCGACACGAAGGCGACCAGCTGGTAGCTCGCCAGGGCGGCCAGCGCGTCGCGCAGCGGCGCCTGGTCCGGCAGCGGGCTGATTTCCAGCAGCGGCAGCAGCTCGACCTGGCGGCCGAGGGCGCGAATGCTGCTGGCCAGCGGCTCGGCCTGCGCGATCGGGCGGGTGAGGACGACTGGGTGCGGCATCAAAACCGGCAAGTCGATGTCTGACCCGCAGGGTCAGGCACCTGCGCTTGGAGCGGCGTTGGGATTCATGGCGTCGGCCTGCTCGGCCAGGCAGACGGCGAGGATGGCCTCGGCGTCCTGGGCGCGCAGCTGCTCGGCGACGTTGGCGCCCAGGGCTTCCGCCTCGGTTGCCGCGCCGCTCACTTCGGCGCGGGCGACGCGGGTGCCGTCCGGGGTGGCGACCATGGCGCGCAAGTGCATCTGGCCGCCGTCAACGGTGGCGAAGGCCGCCAGCGGTACCTGGCAGGAGCCGCCAAACACCTTTGATACCTTGCGCTCCGCCGTCACGGCTTGCGCGGTCGGCAGGTCGTTCAATGGCGCCAGGATTGCCTTCAGATCCAGCCCGTCGCTACGCTCGGCGATTTCGATCGCCATCGCGCCCTGCCCTGCGGCCGGCAGCGAGTCTTCCGGCGCCAGCAGCGATTTGATGCGCTGCGGCAGGCCAAGGCGTTTCAGGCCGGCGGCGGCCAGGATGATGGCTGAATAATCGCCGCGATCCAGCTTGCCCAGGCGGGTATCGAGGTTGCCGCGCAAAGGCTTGATCACCAAGTGCGGGTAGCGCGCCGAAATCAGGGCCTGGCGACGCAGGCTGCTGGTGCCGACAATGGCGCCCGCCGGCAATTCGGACAGCGATGCGTAATCGTTCGAAACGAAGGCATCGCGCGGGTCTTCGCGCTCCAGCACGGCCGCCAGCGTGAATCCTTGCGGCAGCTCCATCGGCACATCCTTCAGCGAATGGACGGCCAGGTCGGCGCGGCCCTCTTCCATCGCCACTTCCAGCTCCTTCACGAACAGGCCCTTGCCGCCCACCTTCGACAACGCCCGGTCCAGGATCTGGTCGCCGCGGGTTGTCATGCCCAGGATCTCGATGCTGCACTGCGGATATAATTGGGACAAGCGAGCGCGGACGTGTTCGGCCTGCCACATGGCAAGGCGGCTTTCGCGCGATGCGATCACCAATTTGGAAGGGAGCTGTTGGGCCATTTCAGGAGTATTCAAGACCAGTTCTTTCGCTGTTGCTAGCGCCAAACCGGCGTTCACCAGTTTATTGCGCATGATTGGGACCACAAATTCTAGCATGCGCGCCCCTATGCAGACCGCGGCCACGAGCCTTTTGCACGACCATTCTTATCTTTTGACTGATTAACTATGGCAAATCAAGTAAGTGCAACAGACGCAGCACACCAGAGCGCCGATAAAGACGCGCCGTTGAAGGAAGATATCCGCCTGCTGGGCCGCCTGCTGGGCGACGTCCTGCGGGAACAGGAAGGAGAGGAAGTATTCGCCGTCGTCGAAACGATCCGCCAGACCGCTGTCCGCTTCCGCCGTGAAGCCGACGCCGGCGCCGCCAAGGAACTGGACGGCATGCTGAAGATCCTGACGCGCGAACAGACCATTACGGTGGTGCGCGCCTTCTCCTACTTCTCCCACCTGGCCAATATTGCGGAAGACCAGCACCACATCCGCCGCCGCCGCGCCCACTTGCTGGCCGGCTCGGCACCGCAAAAAGGCAGCATCGGCTTTGCGCTCGACAAGCTGAAAGAATCCGGCGTCGAACTGGACACCGTGACCAGCTTCTTCAAGGAAGCCCTGATTTCCCCCGTCCTGACCGCCCACCCGACCGAGGTGCAGCGCAAGTCCATCCTGGACGCGGAACATGATATCGCCCGCCTGCTGGCCCAGCGCGACCTGCCGCTGACGCCGAAGGAACGCAGCACCAACCTGCACATGCTGCGCGCCCGCATCGCGACGCTGTGGCAGACGCGCATGCTGCGCTATTCCAAGCTGACCGTGGCGGACGAAATCGACAACGCCCTGTCCTACTACCGCATCACCTTCCTGCGCGAATTGCCGGCCCTGTACGACGACATCGAAAGCGAGATCGCCGAGCATTACGGCCCGGGTGCGCCTGCCATCGACGCCTCCTATGTGCAGATGGGCAGCTGGATCGGCGGCGACCGCGACGGCAACCCGAACGTCAATGCCGGCACCATGCAGCATGCGCTGGAACGCCAGGCCACCACCATCCTCGACTTCTACCTCGACGAAACCCACGCCCTGGGCGCCGAGCTGTCGGTGTCGACCCTGATGATCGGCTGCTCGCCGGCGCTGCAAGCCCTGTCCGACGCCTCGACCGACACCTCCGACCACCGCAGCGACGAGCCTTACCGCCGCGCCCTGATCGGCATGTACGCCCGCCTGGCTAGCACCGCGCGCGCCCTGGGAGCGACCAACATCCTGCGCAAGGAAGTCGGCCACGCCGAGCCCTACCCATGCCCGGCCGATTTCTCGGCCGACCTGCAGGTGCTGATCGAGTCGCTGGACGCCAACCACGGTTCCGTGCTGGCGCGCCCGCGCCTGACTACCCTGAAGCGTGCCGCCGACATCTTCGGCTTCCACCTGGCCTCGCTCGATATGCGCCAGTCGTCCGACATTCACGAGCGTGTTCTGGCGGAACTGTTCGCCAGGGCCGGCGTGCAAGCCGATTACCCATCGCTGGATGAAGATGCCAAGGTCAAACTGCTGCTGGCGGAGTTAGCGCAACCACGCCTGCTGTATTCGCCGTACATCGAGTATTCGGACGAGACCACCTTCGAGCTGGCCATCCTGCGCACCGCGCACGACATCCGCCAGCGTTACGGCAAGCGCGCCATCCGCAACTACATCATTTCACACACCGAGACTGTGTCCGACCTGCTGGAAGTATTCGTACTGCAGCAGGAAACCGGCCTGCTGCGCCAGGGCGCCGACGGCGAGCGCACCTCGGACCTGATGGTGATTCCCCTGTTCGAAACCATCCCCGACCTGCAGCGCGCCGCCGGCATCATGGAAGCGCTGATGGCGGTGCCGATGGTGCAGAAACTGATCGCCAGACAAGGCCAGATCCAGGAAGTCATGCTGGGCTACTCCGACTCCAACAAGGACGGCGGCTTCATGACCTCGAACTGGGAGCTGTACAAGGCGGAACTGGCCCTGGTCGAGATCTTTGCCAAGGCCGGCGTCAAGCTGCGCCTGTTCCACGGCCGCGGCGGCACCGTCGGCCGCGGCGGCGGCCCAAGCTACGAGGCCATCCTGGCGCAGCCCAAAGGCACCGTCAACGGCCAGCTGCGCTTGACCGAACAGGGCGAAATCATCGCCTCAAAGTTCTCCAACGCCGAAATCGGCCGCCGCAACCTGGAACTGCTGGTCTGCTCGACCCTGGAAGCGAGCCTGATGCCGCCGCCGGCCGACGCCTGCCACGGCCAGCGCCTGGCCGGTTTCGAAGCGGTGATGGCCGAGATTTCCGAGCTGGCCTACAAGGCTTACCGCAACCTGGTGTATGAAACCCCGGGCTTCACCGACTACTTCTTCTCGGCCACGCCGATTGCGGAAATCGCGGAGCTGAACCTCGGCTCGCGCCCGGCTTCGCGCAAGTCGACGCGCCGCATCGAGGACCTGCGCGCCATCCCGTGGGGCTTCAGCTGGGGCCAGTGCCGCCTGCTGCTGCCGGGCTGGTACGGTTTCGGCTCCGCCATCGGCGCCTGGATCACCGCCGGCGACAAGGAAGAACGCACGGCGCAGCTGCGCGACATGTTCCAGCACTGGCCGTTCTTCGCCACCCTGCTCTCGAACATGGACATGGTGCTGGCCAAGACCGACCTGGCGATCGCCTCGCGCTACGCCGAGCTGGTGACGGACAAGGAACTGCGCGAGCGCATCTTCAAGCGCATCACCGAGGAATATCACCAGACCCTCGGCTGCCTGGAATCGATCACCGGCACCAGCGACCGCCTGGCAGGCAACCCGCTGCTGGCACGCTCCATCACCAACCGCTTCCCTTACCTGGATCCGTTGAACCACCTGCAGGTGGAACTGATCAAGCGCCGCCGTGCGCTGGGCGAAGAAGAGCGGGCAGACCCGCGCGTCAATCGCGGCATCCACCTGTCCATCAACGGTGTCGCGGCAGGCCTGCGCAACACCGGCTAAGCGCCTTTGGCAAACGGGCCCGGCGAAAACCGGGCCCGCTTAGCAAAAAAGCCATAACTAAGTCATAATCATGCGCTCTGATTTGAGGAGATCGTATGTTTCGCCTGACGCTGTTAGCTGCACTGCTTTTGCCCTCCCTCGCCCTGGCCGGCGACCAGGCCCGCAAGTTCGACACCTTCTACGGCATCAATGTCAAAGGCCCGATCAGCGTCTACGTTGACGTTGGCAAGGAGCAGTCGGTCAAGGTCAGCGGCCAGAAGGAATACATCGACAAAGTCAGCACGGTAGTTGAAGGCGGCGTCCTGCGCGTGGTCTACGAAAACACCAACAAAGCCCCGGTGAACGTGAAGGACGGCGACAAGATCACCGTCACCGTACCGGCGCTGACCAGCTTCCGCGTCCTGGGCGCCGGCGAATCGCGCGTCACCAACATCAACGGCGAACGGATCGACATCAGTTTCGAAGGCGCCGGCGCGCTATATGCCAGCGGCAAGGTCAAGCTGCTGCGCATGAAAGGCCAAGGCGTCGGCCAGGCCAACCTCAAGGATTTGCAAGCCGAACGCGCCGACGTCAACTTCACCGGCATGGGCGACATCAGCCTCTACGCCAGCGACACCCTGAACCTGATCGTGGAAGGCATGGGCAACTTCACTTATTACGGCAACCCGAAGCACGTCAACAAGTCGGCCAAAGGCATCGGCAACGTCAGCCCGGGCAAATAAGGCGCGCGTGCGGCAGCTCGCGGGTGGCCACATATCCCATTGAGCGGTACAGCGCCTGTGCTCGGGCGTTGGCCGCACCGACATGCAGCATGGGACGCACGCCTTGCTGCTGCATGCCGTGCATGATGAACTCCACCAGCTTGCGCGCATAGCCGCGGCCCGTGAACTCGGGATGCGTGCAGACCGCGCTCACTTCGCGCATGTGGCCAAGGTCCATGCGCTCCCCGCTCAGCGCCACCAGCCGGGCGCCATTGTCGTGGATGCCGGCGTACCTGCCCATGTCACCGGTGCGCGGCCTGAAGTAGCCGGGGAAAGCGATATTGGTCAGTTCCACCATTGCCGGATCGTCGGCCGCCAGCACACGGATCATCGCCGCGTCTGGCGCCGCGAGCGGGCCGCCTTGGTAGACCATTTGCAGCACGCCGGACAGCGGCTGCAGCGACCAGCCTTGCGGCAGCGACGGCATCGCACCGAGGAAATAATAGCCATCGCCCACAACGGCCAGGTCTTCGGCGGATAGCGGCACGCCCTGCTCCGCCACCGCGCAGAACGGCGCCACATCGGCCGGATAGCGCCGGGCCGAACCTGTTGGAATGTTAAAATGCTGCTGTGCGCTGTTCAGCGCTGCCCAGATCGGGTTTTCCAGTTCCTGCATATGAGTCCCAATGTCTAATTTCCCAGCCTGCCCAAAATGCCAGTCCGAGTATACCTACGAAGACGCCGATAACTATGTTTGCCCTGAATGCGCCCACGAATGGCCGAAGCAGGCCGCCGAAGCAGCCGGCGAATCCGCGCGCGTCTACAAGGACTCGGTCGGCGCCATCCTGCAAGATGGAGACACCGTCACCGTGATCAAGGACTTGAAACCAAAAGGCTCCGGCGGCGTGATCAAGCAGGGCACCAAAGTGAAGAACATCCGCCTGGTCGACAGCGATCACGATATCGACTGCAAGATCGAAGGCTTCGGCGCCATGAGCCTGAAATCGGAGTTCGTGCGCAAAGTTTAGGCATTACAATTTGAGAATATTTTTTACTAATTCTCATATATAGTCGCCGGAACAATTCTTATTCACCGGAGACTGCCTATGAAGCCTGCTTCGCTTGCCCTGGCCATCGCACTGGCCCTGCCCTTCGCCACCACCCAGGCCCGCGGCCCGATGGGGGAACTAAGAACAGAGTCCAGCAGCATGACAGGCGTCAACGCAGCAGGCGAATGGGTCGGAGAAATCAAGGATGAAGACGGCCGCCGCCGGGCCATCATGATGTCGCAAGGACGCCATATCGAAATCGGCACCCTGGGCGGCAGCGACAGCACCGCCAACGCCATCAACAACCAGGGCGTGGTCACCGGCGGCGCACTCACCGTCAGCAACGCCTGGCATGCATTCCGCTACGACGAAGCCCAAGGCATTCGCGACCTCGGCACGCTTGGCGGCAGCAGCAGCGTCGGCACCGCACTCAATCAATCCGGCCACATCGTCGGCTATGCCGACACCGCGGACGGCAATTACCACGCCTTCATCGACAACGGCAGCCGCATGCAGGACCTGGGAACCCTCGGCGGCAAAAACAGCTATGCGACCGCCATCAACGGCGACGGTTACGTGGTCGGCGCCGCGCAGCTGCCGAACGGCTACCGCCGCGCCTTCCTGTACAAACCGGGCAGCGGCATGATCGAGCTGCCAACGCTGGGTGGCCGCATCAGCGTGGCAACCGGGGTGAACGACCACGGTGTGGTGGTCGGCGCGTCCGAGATGCCGAACGGCGCCTGGCACGCCTTCATGTACGAGAATGGCCGCATCATCGACTTGGGCGCCATGATTGCCCGGGGCTCCAGCTTCGCCAACGGCATCAATAACCATGGCGACATTGTCGGCACCGTGAAAATCAAAGACCACGACTCGCCGCATACCTTCATCTACAAAAATGGCCAGATGCAGGTACGCTCGGCCTTCGGCAGCCTGTACCTGACTCGCGACATCACCGAGGAAGGCAAAGTAATCGGCTCCGCCTACACCGGCCACGTGCTGAAATCCGGCTCCGTCGATTCGGTCCAGACGAAACGGGGCCTCACGGCGCTTGACTGGCTGACGCTCGGCCTCCTTGCCATCCTCGCCGCCGCGGGCGCATTCAAACTGCGCGACCGTATTCGCAAAGGGATCAATTACAGCAGCAAGATGCTGTCGCTGGCCTGATGCGCCGCGCCCTCCATGCGATCGCGCTGACAGCGATGCTATGCGCCAGCGGGGCTCACGCCGGCCCGTTCGGCGGCTCAATGTTCGAGTCCATTGTCGCCAAGGACATGAACGCGTCCGGCGATACTGTGCTGGAATCCATTACCGGCTACGGCGCCCGGCAAGCCTTCCTGCGCTCAGGCGGCCAGCGCTACGACATCGGCACTTTCGGCGGCGAAGAAAGTACCGCTGCCGCGATCAACAACGCCGGCGTCGTCACCGGCTCCGCCCAGGCGGCCGACTACACCTGGCACGCCTATCGCTTCGACAAGCGCAACGGCCTGCGTGAGCTCGACACGCTGGGTGGCGCCAGCAGCGCAGGCACCGCGATCAACGAACAAGGCCACATCGTCGGCCACGCCGACACCTACGACGGCGCCTACCACGCCTACATCGACACCGGCATCACCATGCTGGACCTGGGCACCTTCGGCGGCAAGAACAGCTACGCGCTGGGCATCAACGCTCATGACGCCGTGGTGGGCGCCGCCGATCGCGCCAACGGTTTCCGACGCGCTTTCATTTACAAGCCCGGCATCGGCAAGATCGAGATCCCGGACGTCGGCGACCGCCATAGCGTAGCGATGGCCGTCAACGACCACGGCGTCGTAGTCGGCACCATGCAGATGCCCGACCGCAGCTGGCACGCCTTCAGCTACGACGGCGTACGCACCACCGACCTGGGTGTAATGATGAATCGCGGGAACAGCTTCGCCACCGCCATCAACAACAACGGCGACATTATCGGCAACGTCCGCGTCTGGGGCCGCGACGCCCCGCTGGCCTTCGTCTACAGCAAAGGCCAGATGCAAGTGCGCGACAGCTTCGGTCGCTTCGACCTCGCCCGCCGTATCACCGACGACGGTCAGATCATTGGCGCCGGCGCCATGGCCAGGCAAATGCGCGCCGCCCGCGTCGCCCACAACCAGCTGGAATCAATCGGCTGGCCGGAACCGGTGGACATGCTGACCTGCGCTTTCCTTGCCGTGCTGGCCACCTTCTTCCTCTACAAGATCCGCGAACACCTGCGCCAAGGTATCGACTTCAGCAAGCGCCTGATGCTCTCTATCGCATAAGAGGAAGTTGAGAGACCTTGGTCAAGAAGACTTACGTTCGACGATTTGTGCAATGAGTTCGGGAGGGATCGGCTGGCCATTCGCGCTCATTTGCCGGATGGTCTCATGCAGCATCTGAAGCCGTGAGATTTTTACCACGGCCCAGGCAACGATGCCGACAATAGGAACGCACATTGCAAGGACCGGGATGAGTACTGGAGACAGGTTGGAAAAGAAGTTCATGCTTGCTGGGCGCGGTTGATCGAAGGGGCTATCCAGTGTAGATGCGCGATTGCTTTTACGTCAAGCATTGGTGCTTATCGAAAGGGAGGCCGAAGCCTCCCTTTTTTCCTCGCGCCGACGGCCGATTACTTCTCCGTCAGGAACGTCTTCAGCTTGTCCGAACGGGATGGCTGGCGCAGCTTGCTCATGGCCTTGGCTTCGATCTGGCGGATACGTTCGCGGGTCACGTCAAACTGCTTGCCCACTTCTTCCAGCGTGTGGTCGTTCGACATCTCGACGCCGTAACGCATGCGCAGCACCTTGGCTTCGCGCGGGGTCAGGGAGTCCAGCACTTCCTTGATCACATTGCGCATCGATGCATGCAGCGCGGCGTCCAGCGGCGCCAGCGTGGTGTTGTCTTCGATGAAGTCGCCCAGCTGGGAATCGCCATCCTCGCCCATCGGGGTTTCCATGGAAATCGGCTCTTTGGCGATCTTCATGATTTCGCGCACCTTGGATTCCGGCATTTCCATCTTCAGCGCCAGGGTTGCCATATCCGGCTCGGAACCGGTTTCCTGCATGATCTGGCGCGAAATGCGGTTCATCTTGTTGATGGTTTCGATCATGTGCACCGGCACGCGGATGGTACGGGCCATGTCCGCGATGGAACGAGTGATCGCCTGGCGGATCCACCAGGTCGCGTAGGTCGAGAACTTGTAGCCGCGGCGGTATTCGAACTTGTCGACCGCCTTCAGCAGGCCGATATTGCCTTCCTGGATCAGGTCCAGGAATTGCAGGCCGCGGTTGATGTACTTCTTCGCGATCGAGATCACCAGGCGCAGGTTGGCCACGGTCATTTCACGCTTCGCGGTACGGGCACGCTTTTCGCCGGCAGCCATCTGCTTGTTGATCTTGCGCAGGTCGGCCAGCGGCAGCGCCACGCGCTCCTGCAGGTCGATCATCTTGTTCTGCAGTTCCTTGATGGCAGGGACGTTACGGCCCAGCACCGCGCTGTACGGATAGCCGGCAGCCACTTCGCCATCGACCCAATCCAGGTCGGTTTCATTGCCAGGGAAGACCTTGATGAAGTGCGCGCGCGGCATGCCGCAGCGGTTGACGCACAGTTCCAGCACGGCGCGCTCGATCGAACGCACCTGCTCCATCTGGCCGCGCAGGGTGTCGCACAGCTTTTCCACCACTTTCGCGGTGAAGCGGATGCCCAGCAGCTCGTTGGAGATGATGTCCTGCGCTTTCACGTAGGCAGCGTTGCCGTAGACGGCCTTGCGCATCTTGTCGAACTGGCTCGAGATCAGGGAGAACTTGGCCAGCGCGTCAGCTTTCAGCTGCGCCAGCTGTTCGGTCGAGTAGCCGGCGGCGCCGCCGTTGACGTCGCCGTCTTCTTCCTCTTCGTCCAGCTCTTCTTCCTCTTCTTCATCGTCGGCAGCTGCGGCAGGAATCTTGGCCGGCGCAGGGGTCGGCGCGTCTTCGTTCAGGTCCACGAAACCGTCCACCACGTCGTCCACCTTCATCTCGTCCTTTTCGATCTTCTCGGCCAGGGTCAGGATCTCGGAAATGGTGGTCGGGCAGGCCGAAATCGCCTGGATCATGTCGCGCAGGCCGCCTTCGATACGCTTGGCGATCTCGATCTCGCCTTCACGGGTCAGCAGCGCCACGGCGCCCATTTCACGCATATACATGCGCACCGGGTCGGTGGTACGGCCGAAGTCGGAATCGACGGTCGACAGCGCGGTGGCGGCAGCAGCCTCCACCTCGTCGTCGCTGGCGGCGGTCGGCACGTTATCGGACAGCAGCAGCGCTTCCGCATCCGGCGCGCGCTCGTAGACGGCGATGCCCATGTCGTTGAAGGTCGCGATGATGCCTTCGATCGCTTCCGGGTCGACGATGTTTTCCGGCAGGTGGTCGTTGATCTCGGCGTACGTCAGGTAGCCGCGGTCCTTGCCCAGGTTGATCAGGTTCTTGAACTGGGTGCGGCGCTTTTCCAGCTCCTCCGCATTGGAACCGTCAGCCATGCCGAAGGCGTCGACACCCTTGGCCTTGCGCTCGCGCGCCTTGGACGCGGCCTTCAGTTCGGCGCGTTCCACGGCGTTCAGAGCCGCCACTTCGTCGTTTTCCGGGGTGAATTCGCTTGGCTTGCGGCCGCGGCGGCCCGGCACCTTCACTTGCGGCAGCAGGTAGCCGGAGGTGTCGATCGATGCCAGCACGGCGGCGTCGCGCACTTCCGTCACAGCGGCCGGGCCGGTGGTCACGATCACGGGCGCAGGTTCGGCAGCCTTAGGCTTGCGGCCGCGCTTTGCAGGCGCCGCCACCGGCGCTTCTTCGGCGACGACGGCCAGCGACACCGGCTTGGCAGCAGCGGTCTTGCGGGCGCGGGTCTTGGCGGCCGATTCGTCGGCAGCGGCTTCCAGCGGCGCTTCCACCACCGGCACGGCAGCCAGGCGGCGGGACTTTTTTACGACCATGACTTTTCCTGCTTCCTCTTGAGCGTTGTCGATCACATACGAAAGGCTGGTCTTTGGCACAGCCAACGGAGCGCTGGTAGTGGCGGAGCCTGTGGATTTCTTGGCGGACAACGTCAGGGTCTTAGGTTTCGTCATTCAATATCTCTCTCAGCGCGCCCGAAGGTGCACTTATCGAAGGCTCGCGATGGCCCGGTTTCAGGGATAATCAGGAAAAGAAAAAGCCCGCACGACCGGGCCCGATTCCGATGATTCAGTGATTAGAGAGGGCACATGCCCTGGAACTGGACTCAACAGGGCAGCGCGGCCCCGGCCGAAAACTCTTTACCAAACTGAATTCGCACCGTCCTGCATTTGGCGCGTCTGCCATTATACAAGGGTTTGGGCTGGACTGCACCCATTAAATCGATATCAAAACCACATCATGAGCGAAAACACAATGCGCCAGGCGCGTGCCTCGTGGTATGCTGGCGGCTCTTGATTAATCTATGAAGTCGATGAACACTAGCACTACCCCCCAGCAGCCGGCCGAAGGCCAAGCCGCCGCACCTGCCGCCCCCAATTCTGCACGCGCCCTGCTCAAGCAATTGCAGCAACAGTATGCCCCGTTCCGCGACAGCATGCCGCTGTCGATCGGCATCGACAAACAGCTTATCGCCGCGATGCCGGAGCTTAACCGCAAGCTGATGCGCGCGGCCCTGGGCATCCACACTTCCTCGCAGCGCTACCTGCGCGTGATGGAAAAAGCCACCGTCCGCTACAACCTCGATGGCAGCACCGGCGCCGAAGTCACCGACGAACACCGCAAGCACGCCAAGGAAACCCTGGCGGAACGCTACAAGAAAGAAGTGGAACGCCGCAAGGCCGAACGCGCTGCCGAACGTGAAGCTGCCGCCGCCGAAGAGGCCGACCGCCGCCGCACGGAGAAGCTGCAGGCGCTGACCGCCAAATTCTCCAAGAAGTAATGGGCGGCGCGCCAGAAGCCGTCCCCGAACTGCCTCCTTATGAGGGCATCCGGCTGGCCGACGTCAGGCTCGTAAAAACCGCCGCCGATGCGGAGGCGGCGCAAGCGGCCTTGCTGGCGGCGGATGCGATTGGTTTCGACACCGAATCCAAACCCACTTTCGTCAAGGGTGAAAGCTCGAACGGCCCGCACCTGATCCAGTTTGCGGACGACCGCCATGCCTGGCTGTTCCAGGTTGGCGATGCCTTCCCCCATTTGGCGACGGTCAAGGCGATCCTTGAATCCGACATGACGCTGAAGATCGGCTTCGGCCTGTCCGACGACGTCAAGCGTGTGCGCGCCAAACTCGGGATCGAGCCACTGAAAGTGGTGGACCTGGGCGTGGTGCTGCGCGTGCCGGGGCAAAAAAACGACCTGGGCGCCAAGAGTGCCGTCGCCAAGTATTTCGGGCGGTCGCTGACCAAGTCGAAGAAGATCTCCACCACCAACTGGGCCACGCCGCGGCTGAACGAAAAGCAGATCCTGTACGCGGCCGACGATGCGCAAGTTGCGCTGCGCGTGTATCGCCACTGGATCGGCATCGGCAACGTGCTGCCGCCGATCAAGCCGTCGAAGCGCCCCAAGCCCGGCAAGCCAGCCGCCCCAGCATAGCAATCGCATCCGCTTGGCGCTCATCCCAGGCATGCCCGTAATTCAGGCGGATACAATTGCGGAATGCGCGCTTCGCGCTGAACATCGGCCCTGGCGCAATACTGATCCCCTGCGCCAGCGCCTGCCGATGCAACTCCAGCGCATCAACTGACTCCGGCAGCACCAACCACAGGAAATACCCGCCCTGCGGCTGCGTCACCCGCGTCCCCAACGGGAAATGCGCCGCGATCGCCGCCAGCATCTGCCGCTGCTGCCCCGCCAGCGCACTGCGCAACTGCCGCAGGTGCCGCTCATACCCGCCCTGCCCCAGATACTCCGCCAGCGCCAGCTGCGAAGGCATCGCCGCAGCCAGCGACGTGGTCAGCTTGAGCCGCTCCACCTGCCGCGCAAAGCGCCCCGGCGCCGCCCAGCCAACGCGGAATCCAGGCGCCAGGCATTTCGAAAACGAACTGCAATGCATGACAATACCCTTGCTGTCGAAACGCTTGGCCAGCGCCGGCCGCTGCGCACCGAAATACAGCTCGCCGTACACGTCATCTTCGATCAGCGGCACATCATGGGCCGCCAGCAGTTCAACCAGCGCCTGCTTTTTCTCAGGCGTCATCAGGCTGCCCAGCGGATTCTGGAAGCTGGTCATCAACCAGCAAGCACGCGGCTTATGCTGCGCCAGCGCCAGCGCCAGTGCGCCAAGGTCGATCCCGTCGCGCGGATGCGTCGCCACTTCCACCGCCTTCAGGCCCATGCGCTCCAGCGCCTGCAAGGCCGCATAGAAGCTCGGCGACTCCACCAGCACGGTGTCGCCCGGCCGCGCCACCGCCTGCAGGCAAAGATTCAGCGCTTCCAGTGCGCCGTTGGTGATGATGATGTCGTCCGGTGACACCTGCAGGCCATCGAGCTGGTAGCGCAAGGCGATCTGTCGCCGCAGCTCGGCATTCCCCGGCGGCAGGTCGGCAACCGTACTCCAGGGGTCGATATGGCGCATGCTGGCCGTCACCGCGCGGGCCAGCTTTTCGAGCGGGAACAGCAAAGGACTGGGGAAGGCAGAGCCGAGAGGCACAATGCCCGGCGCGCGGCTGGCTTCCAGCACCTGGAATACCAGCTCACTGACGTCAACCAGCGTGCAAGCGGCATCGGGCTGCGACAGCTCGGGTTCCGGCGTTGCGGCAAAGTGCCGGGACGCCACATAGTAGCCCGAGCGCGGGCGCGACTCGATCAGCCCGCGGGCCTCGAGCTGGTAGTACGCCTGGAATACCGTGGACGGGCTGACACCGCGCCGTTCCTGCTGTTGCCGCACCGAGGGTAGTTTTTCGCCCGGCCGCAGCACGCCGGATGCCATCAAGCCCGCCAATTCGTCTGCCAGCGCTTCGTAAAGCTTCAAACTGATACCCTCTTTCCGTGGCCATTCTGAGCCTGTTTTTCTCTGCCGCGCAGGCGTATCCTTGACCCATCACAAGAAGAACGGATTCATCATGCGACTTTCCCTACGCATTCTCTCATTTAGCGCCACTCTTGTGGCCGCATCCGCCCCGGCCGCCCCGGCCAGCCTGTCGGACACCGTCGAGCAGCGTGTCGCCGCCTGCATCGCCTGCCACAAGGCCAATGAGCAAGGCGACGCCTTCTTCCCGCGCCTCGCCGGCAAACCCGCCGGCTACCTGTACAACCAGCTGCTGAACTTCAAGGAAGGCCGCCGCCAGTACCCGATGATGACCTATATGGTGGAACAACTGCCGGACGCCTACCTGCGCGAGATCGCACAGTACTTTTCCGAACAGCACGCCCCTTATCCGCCGCCAGCCGCCACCAGCGCCACGGCGCAAATGATCGAGCGCGGCCGCGTGCTGGTGCACCAGGGCGACCCATCGCGCAAAGTGCCGGCTTGCATCGCCTGCCACGGCGACGCAATGACCGGCGTCGCACCCGCCATCCCCGGCCTGATTGGACTGCCGCGCGACTATATCAACGCGCAATTCGGCGCCTGGCGCAACCAGAAGCGCAAGGCGCACAGGCCGGACTGCATGGCCGAAGTGGCCAACCGCCTGAGCGAAGCCGACGTCGCGGCCGTCTCCGGCTGGCTCGCCGCGCAACCGGCCGATCCCAACGCACGCCCTGCAACCTCCCTGCCCAAGCCGCTGCCGATGGAATGCGGCGGCGTCCCGCAATAAGAAGAGCCGATCATGAACCGCAACACAAAAATCGCCATTGCCGTACCGCTTTTGCTCATCGTCGCAGCGGTCGGCTTCATCTGGCCCAGGCACGACAAAGGCCCGGCGCCAAGCGACGCATCGAAGAACATGCCCACCGCGGAGAAAGTTGCGCGCGGCGCCTACCTGGCCAAGGCCGCCGACTGCATGGCATGCCACACCACGCGCGGCGGCGCCGCCTTTGCCGGCGGCCGCGCCCTGCAAACACCGTTCGGCAACGTGGTCTCGCCCAACATCACCGCCGACAAGGAAACCGGCATCGGCAACTGGACTGCCGACGATTTCTGGAACGCCCTGCACAACGGCAAAGCCAAGGACGGCCGCCTGCTCTACCCCGCCTTCCCGTACACGAACTACACGGCGATGACGCGCGACGACTCGGACGCGATGTACGCCTACTTCCAGTCCATCACGCCGGTGAAGCAGGCCAGCCAGCCGCACACATTGCGCTTCCCCTACAACCAGCAAGCCATGCTGGCGGTATGGCGCGCCCTGTACTTCAAGCCCGCCGTGTACGCGCCGGACACCGGCAAGTCCGCAGAATGGAATCGCGGCGCCTACCTGGTGCAAGGCCCCGGCCACTGCATCGCCTGCCACAGTGAACGCAATGCGCTGGGCGCCAGCGACAAAGGCTTGTCGGGCGGCCTGATACCGGTGCTGGGCTGGTACGCGCCCTCGCTCACTTCCGACCGCGAGGCCGGCCTGGGAGACTGGGAAATAAAAGACATCACCGACCTGCTGAAGACCGGCATCTCGCAGCGCGCCACCGTATTCGGCCCGATGGCGGAAGTGGTACGCGAAAGCCTGCAGCACCTGAGCGATGAAGACGCCCGCGCCATGGCGGTGTATTTAAAGTCGCTGCCGAACGAAAGCGGCCAGCGCGCGCCGTACGAACGCTCGAAAGAGCCTGAGGCGGCAGCCTGGCTGGCAGCCGGCGAGAAGATCTACGGCAAGCAATGCCTGGACTGCCACGGCGAAAAAGGCGAAGGCATCGCCCCGCATTACCCGCCATTGGCCGGCAACCGCGCGCTGACAATGGATGAAGCGGTGAACCCGATCCGCATCGTACTGAATGGCGGCTTCGCCCCCGGTACGGCAGGCAACCCGCGGCCTTACGGCATGCCGCCGTTCAGCCATTCACTGAATGATGTGGAAGTAGCACAAGTAGTATCCTACCTGCGCTCAGCATGGGGCAACAACGCCCCGCCGGTCGAAAGCACCACGGTCAACCGCTACCGCAACGTGCCCCTAGAATAATAAAAGTCGGGGTCCGGTCTGGCTTCTCGAGGAGCTTTGCGCTTTGCGCAATGTCCGCTTGCCAGACCTGACCCCGACTTTCTTTTTTATACCATGTCGGCGAAACCGAGGCGGTCGGTGGTGGCGTGGCGGGCGTCTTCGATGCTGACCTTCTTCTCGGCCAGCAGCTTGCGCAGGCATTCGTTCATCGTGTAGCAGCCTGGGGCGGTCTTGTGCTCCATGACGTTGCGCAGTTCGGCTACGCTGCCATTTTCGATCACAGCGGCCACTTCCGGATTGACGGTCAGGCTTTCCGTGGCCAGGAAGTAGCGGTCGCCATCCATGGCAGGCATCAGCGCCTGGCACAGCACGCCGCGCAGCGCATGGGCCAGGGCCTGGCGCTGCGGTTCGGTGTTGCCCAGCAGGCGGATCATCTTTTGCAGGCCCAGCTCGGTCGAGCGTGCGTGCAGCGAAGCCAGCACCAGGGGGCCGGATTCGGCCAGCGCCAGCGCTTCGTGCGCGGTTTCGGCGTCGCGGATCTCGCCGATCACGATCACGTCCGGGCGTTCGCGCAGAGCGTCCTTGGCGCCCAGGTCGAAGGTTTCCACGTCGCCGTCGAAGCCCACTTCGCGCTGCGTGATCACGCATTTGCGCTGCGGGATCAAGGTCTCGACCGGATCTTCAATGGTAATGATGTGGCCCGAACGGTTCTTGTTGATATCGTCCAGCATCGAGGCGATGGTGGTCGACTTGCCCTGGCAGGTGTCGCCAATGATCAGCACCAGGCCGCTCGAAAGCTGGGCGAACTTCTCTTCCGTCGGGCGCAGGCCCAGGCCGGACAGCAGCAACGGCTCTTTCGGGAAACGGCGAATCACGCAGCCGAGGCGCTTCTTGCCCTGGAAGCTGAAGCAGTTGGCGCGGATGCGCGCGGTATGCAGGTCTATTGCGCGGTCGAAAGCGCGATCCTGGATGCGTTCGCGCCAGTTTGGTTCCACCACTTCAAAGAATTCTTCCAGCTCTTCGCGCGTGATCGGGGAATCGGTCACGGCCACCAGGCCCTTTGGCTGGCGCAGCAGCAAGGGGCTGTTCTGGTGGATCAGGATGTCGGAGAAGACCAGCTTGGAATTCAACAGGTGCAGGATTTGCTCGACCAGAGTGCCAAAGACCGGGTGGTCTTCGTTCTCGATATACGTGAGGGTGCGAATTTGCGAGTATTCCATAGTGCCTGTGCTCTCCAATTGGTTCGCATGATTTTATTGCATTTGCTCTAGGAAATGTAAGTGGTTGGTGAACAACATTTATTTCGGATATTCAAATCCAGTGCGGATATCGCAAGGAAATCTGCGACCGCGCTCGCTTACCGTCAGGCGTTGCGGCGGCTCCTCGCCTGCCAGCGCACGCGACTTGACGTGCAAGCCCTCGCCTTCCCGGATCAGTTTGTCTGCGCGCTCGTAAACATTTTGACAACCCGTTTCCGCGATCAGGGCCTGCACAATGCCGATTTTCCACGCCTCCACAGCGGCTGACTGGAACTGGCACACCAGGTAGCCATCCTTGCCGCCATAACTATGCACCAGCAGGCCGGACAGCCCGTCTTCATCGCCAAGCACGATCGGCACCAGTTCATCGGGACGGGCCGATTGCAGCGCATGGCTACGGCGCGCAATGGCGGCGCGCACGCGCCGCTTCACCATGGCGTGATCGATTGGCTCGTCTTCGCGCAGGGTCCAGACGCGGGCGGCGATCTGTGATTTGGCGTTATAGGCGGCGCGCGCCAGGAATTTGCGGGAGGAAGACAGTACCGTGGCAGTCGCGCCGGGCTTGTTTTTCTCAGCGGGACGCCCGTCGACGCGCTCGATGGCGGACAGGTAGATGTAGGGGTCGCCGGCAAGGATGGAATTCTCCTTGCCCTGTTTGATGATGATTGTAAGCATGGGCGAAATGATACAGGAGCCGCGCCCTGTCCCCGGCATTTGCATTCTGTCCCTGCGAGGCGGCGCCCTGTCGCACCAGGCGCGCACCATGGCGCCGGCTTCGATACGATGTGACCATCGAATAATGATTCACAGAGGAGAAACAAGATGAAGATGTCCGCCGCAATGCGCAACGCCCTGGTCGCCGCTTCCGTTTTTGCTGTTGCCGCACCGGTCGCCGTCGTGTCGGCCGCTCCACTGGGCTGGTTTGCCGGCGAACGGGTGCAGGGCAACGGCAAAATTTCCAGGCAGGCACGCGAAGCGGTCAACTTTACCGGCCTCGGCCTGGGCCTGCCGGGCAATGTGGAAGTCCGTATCGGCACCACCGACAGCGTGAGTATCGAGTCGGATGACAACATCTTGCCGCTGATTGAAACCGTGGTCGAGGACGGCACCCTGCATATCCGTCCCATCCGCCCCAACCTGCAATTCGATACGCGCACCCTGAAAGTCGTGATCACCGCCAGGAAACTGGAGCGCATTTCGGTGGGCGGCTCCGGTTCGGTCGATGCGGAAGGCCTGCGCGGCGGCAAGCTGTCCTTCAATGTGGGCGGTTCGGGCTCCATGAACCTGCGCAATATCGAAGGCGAGTCGATCACCGTCTCGCTGGGCGGCAGCGGCAACCTGAAGGCAAGCGGTTCGGCCGACAAATTGAAGGTGTCGATCGGCGGCTCGGGCAAAGTCAGCACCGGGCAGCTGGCGACGCGTGAAGCTGCAGTCAGCATCGGTGGTTCGGGCCAGGCGGTAGTGTGGGCCAAGCAAGCGCTGTCCGTCAGCGTGGCCGGCTCTGGCGACGTCAGCTATTACGGCGAACCGCAGCTCACCAAGAGCGTCATGGGCTCCGGCAGCGTGAAGCGCCTGGCCGGCGGCCCGAACTAACCAGGGCTTCATTCCGGAAAATCTGGCAGCGCAGGGCTTCGGCCCGGCGCCACGCCCCGGCTAAGCGGGGCGTGGCGCCGGGTAGCGTCAGAGGTCGAACTTGAGTTCGGCGCTCAGGGTGCGCTGGGCATATGGGTGGAAGGCCCAGTATTTCTCGCCATTCAGGTTGTCGACACCGACCCACGCGCTCCACTGCCGGTTGATCCGGTAGCGCACGCGCACATCGGCAACCAGGTAATCCGACACGCCCATATACGTTGAGCCATTCGGATCGCTGTTATCAAGCGTGCCGAACTGCCTTCCGCTGTAGCGCACGCCGACGGTGCCGGTCCAATGCTGGCCTACATGATATGAAGCCAGAAAATTCGCGCGCCATTTCGACACCCGCGGCTGGCGCTTGCCGACACTGGAAGGCATGGCATCGTTCGAGGCGATCGCCGAATCCGCGTAGGTAAGGCTGCTTTGCAGCGTCAGCCCATGCAGCAGGACATCTTCCGCCTGCTGCGACAGTTCCACCCCGCGGGTGCGGATCTTGCCGACGTTCTGCACCGTGTTGACGGTAGCAGTCAGCGGCTGCGAATACAGCGCATCGCGTGTGACTTCGCCGAACAGCGTGGCGCGCGCACTTCCCTTTGCTGTCATATGCTCCGCCGTCAGCTCGCTGGTCCAGGATTTCTCCGCGCGCAGGTTCGGGTCGGTGTTGACGATCTTCTCGTCCACAATCGAGCCCTGGAACAACTCCGCTGCCGTCGGATTGCGCACTGCGCGCCCCGCAGAGGCCTTCAGCGTCCAGGCCTCCCCCGCACGCCATGCCAGCGCAGCCTTCGGCGACCAGGCTGCTTCGCGGCGGTCGGTGAAAGGCAGCAGCTTTCCTGCCGCACCCGAGATCTCGCCGCCATACGCGCGCCAGGTTTCATGCCGCAGGCCCAGGGTCGCCTTCCACTGCGGCGACAAGCGCCAGGTATCCTGGCCGTACACGCTCTCGAGGCGCGTATTGCCATTGAAGGTCGACACATGCTTGCCGCCTTCGCCCGCAATCCAATCCGCCACGCTGGTCACATGCGTGCGCAGCTTGGCGCTCTCACGCTGCGCACCAAACTCCACCTGGTGCGCAGCATCGGCGCGCCAGTTGCCGCGCAGCGCCAGCGTATTCCAGCCGCTGCCGCCCATATCAGTCAGGTTGCCCCGCCCGGCTCCCGTCGGCACGCGTGCCAGGTCGCGTGAATAGTCGTAGGCGCTGCCGGCGATCTCCCAATTGAAAGCGCCGCGTCCATGCGTCTTCAACGACAGGCCGTGCACGACATGCTCCAAGTCCGCGCGCGCCCCGGCAAAATCCGAAGGCAGCAGCGTAAAGCGCTTGCCGCCCATATTGATCGTGCCGCTGGTTACCGCATTGCCGGCGCCGTCACGCAAATACGATTCGACGCTGCGCACCACGTCGTTCTGCCACCAGCCCAGCGTGTAGCTGGCACGCAGCGTCGGCGAGAAATCGTAGGCCAGCTTCACCTTGGCGTGGTCCTGCACCGTGTTCACCTGGCCCGTGCTGCCGAGAATGTACCAGTCCTTGCCTGACGGGTTGCGGTCGGCGATGGCGCCTGTCACCGGTATGCCAGCCGGCTCGCCCGGTTTCGGCGCAACGCCGGCCGACTGCAGCTTGTTGGCGAAGGCGATCGGCTGGCCGTCGCTATCGAGCCGGGACAGGTTCACCCACCAGGAAAGCGCGCCGGAGCGGTCGCCCAGCGAAGCGCTGTACTGGCGCCCCGTATGGCGCGAATCCGTCGCATACTGCTCGAAATCCTGGCCCACCCATGACAGCTTGGCATGCGCCTCGAGCTTACCCGGCATGCGCGTCTGGAAATCCACCACGGCACCCGCCGAGTTGCCGGCGTACGCTGCCGAGAACGGGCCATACAGCACATCGACGCGCTCGATCTCCTCCGGCGTCACCAGTCCCCAGCGCGGCGTATAAGTCGCGCCATTGCCCAGCAAGTTGGACAGCAGGATGCCATCGGCGTACACCAGCGAACGAGCGCTGTTGCCGGTACCTGAAGCGCGGCTGGCCAGCACCGCATGGTCATAATCGCCGATAAAGCGCTTGCGCACGTTCAGGCTTGGAAGATACTTCAGGGCGTCTTCGCTGTCGAAAGCGTTGATGCGGTCTTCAACCTGCGCGCCGGTAATGCCTTCGATCGTGGTCGGGATCTGCGTCGGTAATGAAGTCGGCCGTCCGCCATTGATCGTCACCACGTGGTCCGCTTGCGCCGGGCAAGCGAAGCCCAGCGCCGCCAGCATTGCTGCCAGCGGTTTGTATTCGAATTTCATGATCAGCCCTTAGCGCGTTTCGACAGTGGCGTCCCAGTTCGCAGTGCCGAACTGGCAGGACTGAACGATTTTCACGGTATGGCTCCCTGCCGCCGGCAGCTTGCCGAAGATAATAAATTCGTCGTAGAACTCGTCCGGCAGCGGGCCGCCGCGCCAGGTCACACTCTCTGGTGTGCGCTCGATGCTCCAGCCATTCTTCAACATCGGCCGCATCGGCGCAAACCCTTCCGGCAGGCGGATGCTGACCGCAGTCGTTGGACTGCCGTTGCAGCCATGGCCGACACGGAACACCAGTTTCTGGTAGCTGCCCGCAGCGAACTCGCGCTGTTCCAGCGAGATATGGGCGTGCGCAGACGTTGCCGCCAGCAATGCTGCGGCGATCAGGAATTTTTTCATGGCCGGTTCCTTAGTGCTTGGGAGCGGTGTACGACAGGGGCTTGACCGGAACTTGCACTTCCACGGTCTGCGGCTTCTTGCCCTTGCCCTGGATTACCAGCGTCATGGAGACGGTTTCACCCGCCTTCATCTGGCGCTTCAGGTCCATCATCATGATGTGATAGCCGCCGGACGCCAGCGCCACGGTTTTACCGGCCGGCAGGTCGATGCCCTCGACCGCAGACATCATCATGCGGTCGCCCTGCATGGCCATCTGGTGGATTTCAATAATGCCGGCGGCTGGCGAGCGCACTTCAACCAGTCGCGCATCCTGTTTGGAAACCAGCTCCATGAAGGCGCCGGTCGCCTGCGCGGCCGGCACGGTAGCGCGAATCCATGGCTCGCGCACGGTAACTTGGGCCGCGGCGGAGGCGGCGAAGGCGATCGACATGGCGAACGCGAAGAACTGCTTTTTCATTTTTCACTCCTTGATTCGTTAAATGGGGGACGAAATCAGGCGTGTGCAGGCGGTCCTCGCGGATGGGACGCCGACCACAGCGGCAGCGGTTGTGGCGACTGGTAGAACAGGGTCGGGCGCAAGGCGGCGCCATCGAGCGGTAAAGGCAGGACAAGCCTGGACGGCGGCAGGCCAAACCAGCCCGCATGCGGCAGGCAGTAGGAACAGTCTTCCATGCCCATCTGTGCCATCGGCTGCGCCGGCGATTGCGCTTTGCTGCGGTCGGTCAAGGCGACGAAGGTGGCGTAATCAAGCTCGCCCACGCCGTTTACCCGGGTGCCGTCGTTCAGGCAAATCTCCCAGCTGCGCGGCTTGCCGTTTACCGCATGCGAAATCGCCGGAGCAAGCGCGTTCAGCAGGATGGCGAAACACGCGATCCAGATCCAGCGCAAGCGGGTTGACGATTTCATATGCATGGCGGGCATTATAGCCTAGCGAGACGCTTCCATTTGCGCAGCCAGGTCGCGCGCGGCATGCCAGCGGCTGGCCGGCGAAGGATGGTCGAAGCGTTCGAAGTTGGGGGAATGGCTGTGCCTTGCCAGCTTGCGGAAATAGGCCGCCAGCGCCAGCGGCGGCCAACCGGCACGCGCCGCAAACAGCAGGCCTTCGCGGTCGGCTTCCAATTCCTGCTGCTGGTTGAAGCTTGCCAGCTTGCGCATCAGCGCGCCGTCGTTGTCGATATCGTCTTCGAACTGGGCGAAGGACTGCATCGCGCGCCCGGGCTCAAGGCGCAGCGCTTCTTCGAATTCCTTCAGGTTGTGGCGCAATACCGTGTGCATGATTTCATGCGCCAGCAGCATGGCCAGCTCCGCATCGGTCAACGACAATTCGGCGACGTAGGCGCGGCTGACCAGCATTTTGCCGCCAGCCATGGCGAAGGCATTGGCATCGCCATCGGTGGTGGTGTGCAGCTCCCAGTCCCAGGCGGCCGATTCCGGATACTCGCGCTTCGCTTGCTCGATCAATGGGCGCGCCAGCGCTGCCACCCGCGCACCGAAACGCTGGTCGTCGTCAAGGCGGTAGCCCCTGCGCAACTCGTCGATCTGCGCGCGATACAGTTTCGCCGAACCGGCCATGACTTCGGCCAGCGTCACTGCCTGGGCCGCGGCCCCCTGGGCGATGAATAAAAAGGCAATAAGGTAGCGCAGCATGATGAACCCATTCTGCCACCGATTTGCCGGATTATGCCTTCCAGACTTCGCGCAGGATTTCCACGGTCGTGCTGCCGTCGGTCAGCCAGATCTGGCCGTCCTGGATCGTGCACTGCAGCTGCATCGAGCGCTGCGCCATTTTTTCCAGCGCAGCGCTGGCGTCGGCGTCGATGTTCACCACTCTGACGTTCTTGGCGCGGTCGATCTTGCTGGCGATCTGCTTCCACCACACGTGCGAGGCGGAGCTGTAGGAATACACCATCACCTTATCCGAGCGGCCGGCGGCCTTCAGGATGCGGCGCTCGTCCGGCTGGCCGACTTCGATCCACAGCTGGATCGCGCCGGTCAGGTCCATCTGCCACAGGTCCGGTTCTTCGGTGTCGGAAATGCCTTTCGCATTCACCAGCGCTTCGTCGGCGTGGATCGCGAAAGCGACGATGCGCACCATCAGGCGTTCATCCGTTTCGGACGGATGGCGCGCCAGGGTCAGCAGATGGGTTGCGTAGTAATTGCGGTCCATGTCCGCAATGGACAATTCCGCCTTATAAATCGTAGATTTCAGTGCCATTACTTATTGATTATTTGAAGATTACAGTGCGATCGCCGTTCAGCAGGATGCGGTGTTCGACGAACCATTTCACAGCGCGCGCCAGCACCACGCATTCAACGTCGCGGCCGATCGCGGTCAGCGCATCCGAATCCATGGCGTGGTCGACACGCTCCACGTCCTGCTCGATGATCGGGCCTTCGTCCAGGTCGCCGGTCACGAAGTGGGCGGTGGCGCCAATCAGCTTCACGCCGCGCTTGTGCGCCTGCGCATACGGTTTGGCGCCCTTGAAGCTGGGCAGGAAGGAATGGTGGATATTGATCGCCTTCCCTTTCAGGCGTTCGCACATCGACGGCGACAGGATTTGCATATAGCGCGCCAGCACCACCAGGTCCACCTGGTGGTTTTCCATCAGCTCGGCGATGCGGGCTTCCTGCGCCAGCTTGGCTTGCTCCGGCGCGCCGCTTGCCAGCGGCAGGTGGTGGAACGGGATGTTGTAGCTGGCCGCCAGCTGGTAGAAGTCCATGTGGTTCGAGACGATGGCCGGGATCTCGACCGGCAGCAGCCCGCTCTTGTAGCGGAACAGCAGGTCGTTCAGGCAGTGGCCGATCTTGGACACCATCAGCATCACGCGCGGCTTGGCGTGCGCATCGTGCAGCGCCCATTCCATGCCCATGGACTGCGCCACCCTGGCGAAATCCTCGCGCAGCAGCGCGTCGCTGAACGCCGCGTCCTCGCGCGCAAAGTGCACGCGCATGAAGAATCGTTGCGTTTCCGCGTCACCAAACTGGGCGGAATCGATGATATTGCAGCCATGTTCAGCCAGGAATCCCGATACACGATGGACGATGCCGCGTTGGTCGTGGCAAGAGAGCGTGAGGATGTATTCTGGGTGATTCATGGCACGTTCAGGTCATGGGCGGGACGGTATTGTCGCATGAACATTGCCACGGCTGCCAAATTCCGGAATAGAATGACCGTACTATTTCTAAAAAGGAGCAAATATGGAGAACACCCAGTTTCGCCTCGCCGCCCGCCCGGTCGGCTTGCCCAAGGACAGCGACTGGCAAATCACCAAAGAGCCGGTACGCGAGCTGGCCGACGGTGAAGTGCTGGTCAAAACGCTCTACCTCTCGCTCGACCCTGCCATGCGCGGCTGGATGAACGATGCCAAATCCTATATCCGCCCGGTCGGCATCGGCGAAGTCATGCGCGCCGGCGGCCTGGGCGAAGTGGTGGCCTCCAGATCGCCCCGCTTTGCCGTCGGCGACAGGATCGGCGGCGGCTTCGGCGTGCAGCAGTACTGGATCGGCGCCGCCGACGACCGCCATGCCGGACTGCATAAGGTCGACACCCGCCTGGCCCCCGCCACCACCTGGCTCAACACCCTCGGCATGCCCGGCATGACCGCCTACTTCGGCTTGCTGGAAGTGGGCCAGCCGAAAGCCGGCGAAACCGTGGTCGTGTCCGGCGCAGCCGGTGCGGTCGGCCAGACCGTCGGCCAGGTGGCCAAACAGCTCGGCTGCCGCGTGGTCGGCATTGCCGGCGGCCAGGAAAAGTGCGATTTCGTGGTCAAGGAGCTCGGCTTTGACGCCTGCATCGACTACAAGGGCGGCGACGTGCGTGCCGGCCTGAAGGAACACTGTCCAAATGGCGTTGACGTATACTTTGACAACGTTGGTGGCGACATCCTCGATATCGTTCTCACGCGCATCAACCTGAAGGCCCGCATCGTGATCTGCGGCGCAATTTCGCAGTACAACAACACGACTGCGGTCAAAGGCCCAGCCAATTACCTGTCCCTGCTGGTGAACCGCGCGCGCATGGAAGGCATGGTCGTGTTCGACTACGCCGACCGCTACCACGTAGCCGTTGCCGCGCTCGGCAAATGGCTGCAGGAAGGCAAGATCAAGAGCCGGGAAGATGTCGTGCAAGGCATCGAGAAATTCCCTGAGGCGCTGACGATGCTGTTCGAAGGCAAGAACTTCGGCAAGCTGGTGCTGCAAATCGCTTGATCGCTCCCTCCTGCGGCGGCGCGGCCCAACCGACGCAGCGAAGGAGCCAGCATGAGCCAGCAAAACCAGAGCGCCACGGCCAAGGATGCCGTGGCGCTTCTCACCTCCGACCACGACAAGGTCAAAAAACTATTCCGCGAGTTTGAAAAATGCGATGCCTCGCACCAGGGCTTGAAGCATGACCTGGCGCAGCAGATCTGCATGGACCTGACGATCCACGCCACGCTTGAAGAAGAAATCTTCTACCCCGCCGTGCGCGCCGAAACTGGCGCACAGCAGCAAGTCGATGAAGCGCTGGAAGAACACGGCACCATCAAGGAGCTGGTCGAGCATATCCGCGGCATGGCCGCCGGCGACAGCGAACTCGATAGCACGGTGCAGACATTGCGTGAATGCGTGGAGCACCACGTCACTGAGGAAGAACAGGAAATGTTCCCCAAAGTGCGGCAAAGCGATGCCGACCTGGCGCAATTGTGCGAACAGTTGAAAGACCGCAAGGAAGAACTGGAGCACGATTTCGGCGCCCAGCCCGTGCGCGGCAATAACACTGCCGAAGCGGAAGGCGAACGTTCGGCCACCGGCCAGGCCGGATCCTGAACCCGAAAAAATAATTTGAACTTTTACCGCCGACTTTCCCTCAAAGCCCAAGAAGCAGCCGCGACGCTGCTTCCGGCCCGGGCCCGCGCCCGGATTCTTGGGCAATTGAGGGAGGTGGATCATGGCTACACCGGACGAGCAGGTCAGGAGCGGCAATGGCAAGCGCGGCTTCGCGGCAATGGACAAGGAAACCCAGCGCATGATTGCCAGCAAGGGCGGCCAGGCCGCGCACCAGAAGGGCACGGCGCACGAATTCACCTCGGAGGAAGCGCGCCGCGCCGGTCAAAAAGGCGGCGAAGTGGTGAGCCGCAACCGCGAGCACATGGCTGAAATCGGGCGCAAGGGCGGCGAGAGTCGCCAGACCGCGCGCAGTGGCAACCGGCAGGGGGGGAAAGACGAGGCAGGCTGAACGCGGCACGCTCAGCGGCCGGGCCTGGCATCCTGCAGGATGCGGGCCAGCGCTTGCTGGAACAATTCCGGCTCTTCGATCTGCGGGTTATGCCCCGCGCGCGGAATGCGCACGATTCGCGCGCCGGGAATCAGGCGTTGCAGGTTTTCCGCCTGCGACAGGGGCGTGATCGTGTCGGTCTCGCCCCACAGCAAGGTTACCGGCCAGGCGATCCTGCCGTAGGCGTCGCGCAAGTCGCTGGCGGCATGGCCGCGCCGCGCCAGCAATTCCGGCAGCCAGGCCGCGACCTGCTGGTAGCTGCCTTCCAGCATCAGCGGTTGCTGGTACACCTGCTGCCAGGCTGGCGTGGCTTTCTCTTTTTCGCTGATGAAGCTTTTCAGCAGGGTCCCGGTGTATTGCGGCTTGGTCAGGAATCCGGCGGCCAGCGGCTGGCTGACCCAGCGCCAGCGCAGGACGGCCTGCAATATGCTGTCGCCCTGCTCCTGGGGCTGGTCCAGGCCCAGCGCGGCATCCACCAGCACCAGGGCCTGCACCCTGCCCTCGTCCGGCGTGGACAGCAAGGCTTCCATCAACGGCGCGGCACCGAAGGAATGCGCCACGAACACGGCGCGGCGGATGCCGGCATTATCCAGCGCCCTGCGCAGCCGCGCAGCCTGTTGCTGCTTGTCGTATTCGCCCGATTCGGGCGGAATCGAATAGCCGAATGGCGGCATGTCGAGGGCGACCGCCTGGTAGCCCAGGCCGGTGGCGGTCTCCATCGAGGCCCGCCAGGTTTCGCTCCACGAGCCCGTGCCATGCAGGAAAACCACGGCCGGCGCCTCGCGGCTGCCGCTGCGCTGGATGAAGATCCGCGCATCGCCGGCATCGACAAACTCGCCGCCTTTGGGGGCGAGCGCTGCGCGGTTGCCGGTCTGGCGTGCCTGCGCCTGCCACACGGCGACCGTGCCCCACACGGCCGCGCCGCCGGCCAGGGCCAGCAGCGCATAGGCCAGCAGGCGCTTAATAGTCATACACGTGTTCGACTTCTATCCCCTGGCGCGGCGCGTCGACCAGGTAGCGTGACAGCGCTGCCACCCGCATCACCAGCGCCACCCGCTTGCGCCCCGGCTCGGTCAGGATCGGCTGTTCGAACAACACCCGGGTGTCCGGCGGCGCTGCCGTGCCCTGCCCGCGCGTCAGCACCGTCACCAGGATCACGCCGCTATTGCCGGCGATGTCCTGCAACTGCACATCCTGCAGCCCCAGGCGCGTCGCCGCCAGGCGGAAGTCGTAATAGCGCGGCAGTTCCAGTACGGCGCGGCCATCGTCGAGCATGCGCAGCAACTTGACGTTTTGCATGTCGGCCAGGTCGTAAGGCTCGTGGTCGGCCACCACCTGCGTCGTCATCAGGGCCGGTTCGTAAGCTGCGCTGGTTCCCAGCTTGATCAACTGGCCGTATGCGGCCTTGACCAGGTACTCGGTGGTCAGCGCATAGCGCCGTTCCAGCTTGCGCAGCATATTGGCGCCGAACAGCGGTGTATCGGACCACAGCCCTTTCAGCTTGGCGCCGAAGTTGTACAGGTACCATGGCTCCTTGCGGATGAAATCGACGTAATCCTGCGCCACGCGCGCGCCGTATTCATCCTCCGGGGTCAAGGCCGAGGCTGTCGCCCAGCTGATGCGGCCCAGCGTGTTTTCGTACAGCGAGCGCAGGCCGTATTCCAGCGTGGTGCTGCCGCCGATCACGCCAATCATCACGTGGTAGCCCGCATTGGCCGGGTACTTGGCGCGCACCTGTTCTTCGGTCACCGCCGCATAGCTGCTCCAGATCTGGCCCACATGCCCGAGGAAAGGGAAATTGTGGGCCGGGTGCTGCTTCACGTAGCGCGCGTATTCGGCCGGGCTATGCACCAGGAACCATTCCGGGAACGTCAGGAAAGTCTGCTCCACGCTGCGCCGCTGCTCCGCCGCAATCGGGCTTTCGGCGGAACTGGTCAGGCAAGCCACCAGCAGGCTCAATGCCAGCAAGAGTTTGCGCATATCAGATCCGTTTGAAAGCCATCAGGACGTTTGCGGACGGATCGCCATCCTGCACGATGCGCTCGCCCGTATGCTCGAAGCCGGCCGCTTCCACGCGCTTGATCCATTCGTCGACCGAAGCGAAGAAACGCAGCTCCGTCGAATTGACGGCCCATGGCTCGCCCAGGCCGGCGTTGAACACGCAGTGCGCCAGGCTGACGAAATCGTCCATCGTGCGGTCTTTCACATCGTGGTCGCGCACCACGAAGTAGCCGCCCGGGCGCACGATATTTGCCACCGACGCCAGGAACGGCTTCAGCTTCTCCGGTTGCATATGGTGCAGGCCGACGAAGCAGCTCACCAGGTCCGCGCTTTGCTCCGGCAGGTCGATCGGCGCGTAATCTTTCATGTGCACGAACTTGCCGACCTGCATCAGGCCGCCGCGTTCCACGATGTCGACCGGCGAATAGCCCGGCGCCTTGTCGTGCACCAGCGTCACCTTGCCCCTCAGCTTGAGGTGCTTGCGCAGTGCGTTGACGTAGCGGCCGGTGGTGCCGATCTCCACGTAGTCGCGCAAGGGCTGGTCGCCCAGCAGGCGCTTGGCCTGGCTGCCCATCTCCTGCTTCTGCACCACCAGCGACGGCAGCGCATAGCGCAGCAGCGACAGCGGCGGCGTAATGCCCGGCAGGCCGGCTTGCAAAGCGCGGTAGATCGATTCTTCGTCGTGGTTTTCGGTGGTCGCCTTGCGAATCAGGGTGTGGAAGCGATCTTCCGGGAACAGGTTGAAGATGTTCTGCAGGAAGGCGTAGAACTTGTCCGCCTCGCGCTCGCTGCCATACACGGAATGGAACAGCGAAAGGCGCGCCGCCTCCCCGTTCGGATTCAGGTCCAGCGTCGGCGCATAGTATTTATCCCACAGCGCGCCGCGCAGGCGGTACTCGGGATCGAGTTCGCGCTTCATCGCGAACAGTTCTTTCGCGCGCGGGTAGGCGCGGTGGAATTGTTCATGCGTGCCGTGCAGCTGGTATGGCAGGTAGTAGGTGCCGCCGCATTCCAGCACGGCGTCGATCAGTTCGCGTGTCCATACCCCGACGCGTTCGCGCGCATTGTCGCGCGTGCGCTGCTTGTGGTACAGCACGAAGGCGAAGGTTTCACCGCGCGCCCACGACAGCAGCGTGCCCGGGTCGGACAGTGCATGGCGGATCGAGATATTGATCGTATTGACGCGGTGCTTGGCAAGGATGGCCGACATCTTCGGCACGAATTCGTCCATGCGCGTGCAAGGCACGAAATACTCCTGCAGCACGTAGGTGCGCTCGGAGCGGCCCAGAGGTTCCAGTTCCGCCGTGTCGTAGCCGGCCTCGTAATTGCGCCAGTGGACCTTCTTCTTCCGGTACAGCAGCGGGTCGAGCAGGTATTCGCGGCGCCATTTGCCGAACGGCGATTCGGACACCGACCACAGGAAATACAGCTCCGCCAGGTAGGCGCGGTTCAGCGGCTGCAGGCGCGGCTTGTCGGCCGGCAGGTCGGTCACGGTCCAGCTCACGGCGCGCGCCCGGGTGTACTGCGGCGGATACAGGTCGGCGTTATGGAAAGTGATTTCCTTGCGGCCGCGCACATTCACATCGAACCAGGCCGGATAATCCTTGGTCGCCAGCGTCACGCTGCCGCGCTGCACGCGCGTATTCGGCACCAGTTCCAGTTCGGCTTCGGCGATGATGCCGATTGCGCCGTAGCCGCCGATGGCCGCGTAAAACAGCTCGCTGTTCTGCTGCGGGCTCGCTTCGCGCACTTCACCGCTGGCCAGCACCAGCGTAATCGAGCGCACCGACAGCACCACCGGGCCCAGGCCCATATAGCGCCCATGGGCGTTGACCGAGAGCGCGCCGCCGACGGTGAAATTGGCATAGGTCTGCATGATCTTCACCGACAGGCCGTGCGGGTCGATGAAGCGCTGGATATCGCACCAGCGGATGCCGGCCTGCACGCGGATCAGGCGGTCCGCCGGCGAGAATTCGAGCACGCGGTTCATGCCGCGCAAATCGAGGTGCAGGCTGCCCGGGCTGGCCGTATGGCCGCCCATGCTGAAATGGCCGCCGCCGATGGAAATCGGCAGGCTGGTCTTGCGCAGCGCGTCCTGCAAATCCGCCGTGGTGCTTGGTGTCGCTACGGCGTAGACATTGATCGGATTGAGCTGGGTAACGTCGTTTACGGTTGGCATAGTCTTACTTTGCGATGTTCACTTGCAGGTAATCGTGGCGCGACAGCGGATCGTCGCCATAACGGTTCTTGCCTTCCCCGCCGCGGCGGCCAAGCAGGAGCAGTACCCAGAGCGGGCCCAGGACCGGGATCAACAGCAAAAGAAGACTCGGGCCGGAGCGGCCGATATCGTGCAGGCGCTGGGTGGAGACGGCCAGCGCGCCCCAGGTGAATGCCAGCGCGAACACTGCGGCGCCGGGATCGCCCAGCATCTCATTGGCAAGCATGCCGAAGGCCAGGCAAACCAGGCCAAGTGCGATGATGCGTGTCAGCCAGGTGCGGCGATTGATGCGCCCCTGGCATCGGAAATATTTTGCTAGCAGTTCCATTTCATTTCCCACAAAGGACGGGGCAGGCCCGAAAAGGGGACTAGCTTAGCAAATCCTCATAAAGTTGCATAACGGAATTCATAACGGAACACCGATGATCACGCTGGATGCCTTGAACAGGGCCGTCGCTTCCACGCCGACTTCCAGTTCCATCGATTGCTCGCTGTCGCGCGTGACGGTAGCCGCAATTGTGCCGCCGCCGGGCAAGGCGATGGTCACCTCGGAATTAACGGCGCCAGGCTGCACGCGGCATACCGTGCCGCGCAGCTGATTTCGCGCCGACAGTCTGGCGGTTTCGCCGGTCGCCAGGATGATCGAAGAAGCCTTAACTAAAGCGAAAGCTTCAGTTCCTTCTTGCAAACACAGGCTTTCTGCGCTCTCGTGTGTGATGATTGCAACAATCTCCTGCCCGCCAACAATACGCAGGATGATTTCGTCATTGACCGCACCGCGCTTGATGCCCGCCACGGTGCCCGAGAATTGATTGCGCGCGCTGGTTTTCATTTTCATCGATTGCAACAGGAGGTAATCATCTGCCAACCCTTGCGATTGGCGGCTCAGGTGTTTCATGAACACGCTGTGCTCATATTCGATGCGGCGGAAGTTCGCCACCAGTTGCGCGCCGCGGTGCGTCAGCCGCGTGCCGCCGCCGCCCTTGCCACCTGCCGAACGTTCCAGCAGCGGCTCGCCGGCCAGGTTGTTCATCGCATCGATCGCATCCCAGGCGGCCTTGTAGCTCATGCCGATTGCCTTTGCGCCTTGCGTGATCGAGCCGTGTTGCGCGATGCTGGCCAGCAGTTCGACGCGCTGGTGGCCGCCGAAGTCCTGGCCATCGAGCGTGATCCATACTTCGCCTTGCAGTGCCACCTGCTTAACCATTGCCGCCCTCCCCGGCCACGCGGCCGTTCGCCATCGTCAATACATGGCCGCCGAACGTAGCGGCATCGTCAGGATCGTGCGTAATCAGCAGCATCGGGATATCAAGCCGCCGTTGCAATGCATCGAGTTCGGCGCGCATACGTACGCGCAGGGCCGGGTCCAGTGCGGCGAAAGGCTCGTCGAGCAGTAATGCGCTCGGCTCCGCCACCAGGGCGCGCGCCAGCGCCACGCGCTGCCGCTGGCCACCGGACAATTCCGCTGGCCGCTGGTGCGCCACTTCGGCCAGCCCGAAAGCATCCAGCCAATAGCGCACCGCTTCCGGCTCGCCGCGCGGCGCTGGGTTGAACCAGCCGTGCCGCAAGCCGAAACCGATATTCTGCCGCACGTTCAGGTGCGGGAACAGGGCATAGTCCTGGAACAGGTAGCCCACGCGCCGCTTGCGCGCAGGCACATCGATGCCCGCGCTGCTATCGAACAGCTTCTGCCCATCGACTTCGATCACGCCGCTGTCCGGCCGCGCCATGCCGGCAATCGCCTTCAGCATCTGGCTCTTGCCCGCGCCCGAAGCGCCATAGATCACTACGCGCTTGCTTGCAGATTCAAATTGGGCATCAAGCTGGAAGCTGCGCTGGCCGGAATGCAAGGTCTTGCGGATGTTCACGCTGATCGTCATGCCGCCCCCTGCGCACGGTTCGGCACCAGCCGGTTGGCCGCGACCAGCACGATAATGCAGGTCACCGACGTGATGATCACCAGCAGGTTCGCTGTATCGTCCTGCCCCGCCTGCACTGCCTCATAAACGGCAATCGACAGCGTCTGCGTCTTGCCGGGAATGCTGCCGGCCACCATCAGCGTGGCGCCGAATTCCCCCATCGAGCGCGCGAATGCCAGCAAGGTTCCGGCCAATACGCCGCGCCACGCCAGCGGCAGGCTGACGCGCAGGAAAACAGCCAGCGGCGGCACGCCAAGCACGCTGGCGGCCTGCTCCATCTGTACGTCGACCGCTTCGAATGCCGAGCGCGCGCCTTTCAGCACCAGCGGGAAAGCCACGACCGCGGCGGCGATGACCGCACCCTGCCAGGTGAAAATCAGGTTGATGCCGAAATGCTGCTGCAGCCAGTGGCCAAGCGGACCATTGCGGCCGATCAGCACCAGCAGGTAGTAGCCAAGCACCGTCGGTGGCATCACCATCGGCAGGGTGAGCACGGCATCCAGCACATCGCGCCCGGGAAAACGGCCGCGTGCCAACAGGTAGCCAAAGCCGACGCCCAGCACCAGGTCAATCAAGGTCGCCCACAACGCCACCTTCAGTGACAAGCCAAGGGCAATCAGCGCAGCATCCATGCTTTATGGTTTTCCGAATCCGAAACGCGCCAGGATGGCCTGGCCGCCCGGCGACAGGATGAACTCCGCAAAGGCGCGGCCGCCTGCCGCATTCGGCGCATCCTTGATCACAGCCAGGGGATAGGTGATTGGGCCGCCGCCCGGCACGACCATTGCCGTGCGCACCTTCTCCGCCTGCGAGGCGACATCGGTCTGGTACACCAGCCCCGCCTCGACCTCGCCGCGCGCGAGGTAATCAAGGCTCTGGCGCACATTGGTACCGAACACGAACTTCGGCTCCAGCTCGCCCCACAGCCCCACTTTTTCCAGCGCGCCCCTGGTGTAGCGGCCAACCGGCACGCTGGCCGGATTGCCGGTGGTCAGGCGCTGGACTGCCGGCTGGCGCAAGTCGGCCAGCGTGCGCAGGTCCAGCTTGCTGCCGAAGGGCACGGCGACCACCAGGCGGTTGCTGGCGAAGTTGCGGCGGCTGCCCGGCGCCACGTGCGGCTGGGCCTTATCCATGGCCTCCTGGTCGGCGGACGCGAACAGGTCGACCGGCGCGCCCTTGGCAATCTGGGCCACCAGTGCATCGGATGCGGCGAAGTTCAGCAGGACCTTGTCGCCCGGATGGGATGCTTCGAAAGCAGCGGCTGCCTCACGGAAAGCGTTGTTGAGACTGGCCGCGGCGGATACAGTGATATCGGCAGCAGAGGCGGCGCCGGCGGCAAACATCAACAGGACAGCAGCGACACGTTTCATCAGCATTCCTTTCCAAAAGCGCAATATACATGATTATACAGCGCAAAGTTTTTTGAATCCTTTTATAATTTCAGGAATTACTGAAAATTCAAAAACTCAAGGAAGTAGGTCAAGCAATGGTGAACCTGAGCCCCCTCGCACAAAAATTCATCCTCCACTTTGGCGAAATGGGCAGCCGCTGGGGGATCAACCGCACCGTCGGGCAGATCTATGCCCTGCTCTATGTCAGCAACCGCCCGCTGAACGCCGACGAAATCGCCGAACACCTGGAATTCTCGCGCTCCAACGTCTCAATGGGCCTGAAGGAGCTGCAGTCCTGGCGCCTGGTCAAGCTGCTGCACCAACCGAACGACCGCCGCGAATATTTCGAACCGCCGAAAGACGTGTGGGACATCTTCAAGGCCCTGTTGGAAGAACGCCGCCGCCGTGAAGTCGAACCGACGCTGTCGATGCTGCGCGACGCCATGTTGGAATCGGCCGCCACGGCGGAAGACCGCTACGCCCAGGAACGCATGCGCGAAATGTACGAGCTGATCGAGCTTTCCAGTTCCTGGTTCGACGACGTGCAGCGCCTGTCGCCGGACACCCTGGCCTCGCTGATGAAGATGGGTTCCACCGTCAAGAAGCTGCTCGACGTCGGCGACGTCGTGCGCGGCAAATTCCGCTCCAGCCGCAGCGAGGCTGAAGAGGACAGCAAATGAAGCCCCCCGGCCGCCGCGGCCTGGCACTGACAATCACGATCGCACTGGCCGTGAAGGCCGTGCTGCTGTACGGCCTGTGGTACGCCTTTTTCTCGCACCCGCAAACCAGGAAAATGCGGCTGCCGACCGGGCAGGTGGAGAACCATCTGCTCGCAGCGCCCGCGCCAACCCTTCCAGAAAAGGTGAATGATGGCACCCGTCGATGAAGTTGTCGCCCTGTCCCGGCTGCAGTTCGGGCTCACGGCTCTCTACCATTTCCTGTTTGTCCCGCTCACGCTGGGACTGTCCTGGATCCTGGTCATCATGGAGTCGGTGTACGTGATGACCGGCCGCGAAATCTATCGCGACATGACCAAATTCTGGGGCAAGCTGTTCGGCATTAACTTTGCCATGGGCGTCACCACCGGCATCACGCTGGAATTCCAGTTCGGCACCAACTGGGCCTACTACTCGCACTATGTGGGCGACATCTTCGGCACGCCATTGGCGATTGAAGGGATGATGGCCTTCTTCCTTGAATCGACCTTCGTCGGCCTGTTCTTCTTCGGCTGGAGCAAGCTGTCCAGGCGCCAGCACTTGTTTGTTACCTTCCTGGTGGCCCTTGGCTCCAGCCTCTCTGCGCTGTGGATCCTGATCGCCAACGGCTGGATGAACCACCCGGTCGGCGCGGAGTTCAATTACGAAACCATGCGCATGGAACTGACCAGCATCGCCGACGTGATCTTCAACCCGGTGGCGCAAGTGAAGTTCGTGCACACCGTGGCTGCCGGCTACGTGACGGCCTCGATGTTCGTGCTTGGCGTCTCTGCCTGGTACCTGCTGAAGGCGCGCGACGTGGCATTTGCCCTGCGCTCGTTCGCGATTGCGGCCGGCTTTGGCCTGGCGTCGACACTGTCCGTGATCGTGCTGGGCGACGAATCCGGCTACACGGCAGGCGAAGTAAACAAGGTCAAGCTGGCGGCGATTGAAGCCGAATGGCATACGGTCCCGGCCCCTGCCGGCATCACCGTCTTCGGCCTGCCGAACGACAAGGAAGAGCGCACCGATTACGCGATAAAGATCCCCTACGTACTGGGCCTGATCGCAACGCGCTCGGTCGATAAGCAAGTCACCGGCATCAAGGATTTGAAGGACGAGCATGAGGTCCGCATCCGCAACGGCATGAAGGCGTACGCCGCCCTGCTCCGCCTCAAATCGGGCGACAGGTCGCCGGCAGCGGTGGCAGCCTTCAAGGCACTGCAGGACGACCTGGGGTATGGCCTGCTGCTGAAAAAGTACACGCCGAACGTGGTCGACGCCAGCGACGCGCAGGTCAAGATGGCGGTGGACGACACCATTCCCAAAGTGGCCCCCTTGTTCTGGGCCTTCCGCGGCATGGTGGGCTTGGGACTGGCCTTCCTGTTCATCTTCAGCGCCTCGTTCTACTTCCTGGTCCGCCAGCGCCTGGCGCCGCAGCGCTGGTTGCTCAAGCTGGCCGTATTCGCGATCCCGCTGCCGTGGATCGCGGCGGAACTGGGCTGGATCGTGGCCGAATACGGCCGCCAGCCCTGGACGATCGCTGGGATCTTGCCGACACACCTGTCGGCCTCCAATATCCAGCCGTCGAACCTGTATTTCAGCCTGGCCGGCTTTGCCCTGTTCTATACGGTCCTGCTGGTGATTGAAATGAAGCTGATGTTCAAGTACGCACGCCTCGGCCCAAGCGCCCTGCACACCGGCAAATACCATTGGGAGCAACAATCATGATCTTCGATTACGAAACTTATAAAGTGATCTGGTGGTGCTTCGTCGCAGTGCTGCTGCTTGGCTTTGCGCTGACCGATGGCTTCGACTTCGGCGTCGGCATGTCCCTGCCCTTCCTCGGCAAGGACGATATTGAACGCCGCGTCATCATCAACACCATCGGCCCGACCTGGGAAGGCAACCAGACCTGGTTCATCGCCGCCGGCGGCACCTTGTTCGCCGCCTGGCCGCTGGTCTACGCGGCTGCGTTCTCCAGCCTGTACATTGCGTTGATCGTCGCCCTGTTCGCCCTGTTCTTCCGACCGGTGGGCTTCGACTACCGCAGCAAGATCGCCGACCCGCGCTGGCGCAATACCTGGGACTGGGGCCTGTTCATCGGCGGTTTCGTGCCGCCGCTGATCTTCGGCGTCGGCATGGGCAATGTGCTGCAAGGCATACCGTTCCGCTACGACGACCTGCTGCGCCTCGAATACACCGGCAACTTCTTCCAGCTGCTGAACCCGTTCGGACTGCTGTCCGGCGCGCTGGCCGTCGCCATGCTGGCCATGCACGGCGCCACCTTCCTGCACCAGAAAACGGAAGGCGTGATTGCCGAACGCGCGCGCCGCATGGCGATGATCGCCGCCGCACTGACCATCGTCTTGTTCGCCGCCGCTGGCGTCTGGGTCGCCACCGCGCTGCCAGGCTACCGCATCACCGCCATGCCTGATGCCGGCAGCGCCTTCATGCCGCCTGCGAAAACGGTGGTGCTTGCAGCCGGCGCCTGGAGCGACAATTACTCGCGCTGGCCGCTGACGCTGGCCTTCCCCGCCGCAGCCATCTCCGGCGCCGTGCTGGCGATCGTGCTCAGCGCCGTACGCCGCACGGTTGCAGCCTTCCTTGCCAGCGGCATGAGCGTGGCAGGGATCCTGCTCACCGCCGGCGGCGCCATGTTCCCCTTCGTGCTGCCATCCTCGCTGGCGCCATCGCACAGCCTGACCGCGTGGGATGCCACCTCCAGCCACAAGACGCTGGCAGTGATGTTCTGGGTGGTGGTGGTCATGCTGCCGATTATCGTGATGTACACAAGCTGGGTGTACCGCGTAGTGCGCGGCAAAGTCACCGCCGCCCACATCCACGAAAACGAACACACCGCTTATTGAAAGGAGTCAGCCATGTGGTACTTCACCTGGATCCTCGGCATCTGCGTCGCAGTCTTTGCCGCCATTATCAATGTGATGTGGCTGGAGGCAAACTACGCCTTCGGCGAGCGCAACGAGGACCTGACCCGCGCCCGCTTTGAATCGGCGCGCGACGCCGACACCTGATAGCGCTCAGGACAGCTTGACCACTTCAGGATAAGCTGGCCGCGCCTCTTCGTGGAAAAGATCACCGAGATAGAGCGCCAGGTCGGCCTCTTCGACGTCATGCGGAATGACGAAATCGGCCGGCCGGCGCTTGCCGTCCGAACCGGGGTAGAAGGCAGCCCACTGGCTGCCCTGGCGCTCGATATGGATGCGGGTGCCGAATACATTGAACTTCAACGACATTCAAAGCTCCTCGATGCGTAAGGTGCCCGACTGCAGCGGGCGCACCAGGATATTGTACACATCGATATCGAAGCCAACTGCCGCGGTACGCGGCTTGTCCACGCCAAGGTAGCACCAGCGATCGACGATCGCATGCTGGCGCAGTCCGCCCGATTCTTCGACGATCCCCACGGCGCCCGCGAACGGCCAGCGTGTCACGCGCAGCGGCTCCAGCGCCAGCCGCACACGTGCCGCGTGCTCGGCTGCCGGCTCTTCGCCAGTACAAGCGCCCTGGCAGCGTCCCACTTGCCGCGCAAAGCACGGCCGCCCCGGCATCCCTTTCTCCAGCCCCGTCGCCACTGTGCACAGGGCGCGCGCATGCACCACGTCGCGCAGGGTTTCAATAGCCGCCTTCCTGCTGCCGAACAGGCCATAGAGCTGCTCGGCCAGCGCAAAGTCAACCTCGCGCGCGAAAACAATTTCTGGCCGGTCGCCCGCCATGCTGATCGAACACATCTCTCGCATCCGGCGCAATTTGGAATTAAAAACGGGCTGGTACTGTTTGACCAGTTCCGATTCGCGCAGCAAGGCGCCAATTTCCCCGCCGGTACGCTCGAAGTCGATGGCGGCGGAGCGCGCCAGCATCTGCATTTCCTCCGCAGTACGCAGGTGCGACAGCACCCGCGTCCGGATATTGACGCTCTTGCCGATGTAAACCGGCTTGCCGGCAGCATCGCGGAAGATGTATACGCCCGGCAGCGACGGCAGGGCGTCGATGCATTCTCTGGGGATGTGGGCGGGATAGCTGAAGTTCAATACGGGGTCGCTGACCACCAGCAGTCCCACCGAATTGACGTGGGTGCGCATGCGGGCATGATACCATTCGGCCCGCCATGAAATACCTCAGCGCTTACTCAGAACAGACACTTTCCCAGGTCCGCCAGGTGATGGACCAGGGTCGCCTCGGCGAAGTACTGCTGCAACGTTATCCGAAAGCCCACGAAATCCGCAACGACCGTGCGTTGTACGACTACGTCCAGGATTTGCGCAACGAATTCCTGCGCAATGCCGCGCCGATCGACAAAGTGGCATTCGACAGCAAGATCCATGTGATCAACCACGCACTCGGCCTGCACACCTCCGTGTCACGCGTCCAGGGCGGCAAGCTGAAAGCCAAGCATGAGATCCGCGTAGCGACAATGTTCCGCGACGTGCCGCTCGAATTCCTGCGGATGATCGCGGTGCACGAGCTGGCGCACGTAAAAGAAAAACAGCACGACAAGGCGTTCTACAAGCTGTGCACCTATATGGAGCCGAACTACCACCAGTACGAGTTCGACACCCGTCTATACCTGACGCACCTCGATGCGTCAGGCAAAAAGCTCTGGTCTTAGCCGCGCAGGCTTTGCACCAAGGCCATCGGCGAAGCGTTCACGCGTACCAGGGCCGCATGCTGCGGTTTGATGAAGCCTTCGTCGCGCGCGTGTTCGATGAAACCGACCAGCTTGTCGTAAAAACCGTCCACGTTCAGCAGGCCAACCGGCTTGCTGTGGATGCCAAGCTGCGACCAGGTCAGCATCTCGAACAGTTCTTCCAGCGTGCCCATGCCGCCCGGCATGGCGATAAAGCCGTCGGACAGCTGCGCCATCATGGCTTTACGCTCGTGCATGTCCTTGACGATGAACTGGCGCGTCAGGCCGCTGTGGCCCACTTCGCGTTCGACCAGTGCGGTCGGGATCACTCCCGTCACTTCGCCGCCAAGGCGCAGCACCTCGTCGGCGATCACGCCCATCAGGCCCACATTGCCGCCGCCGTACACCAGCGCCAGGTTCTGCTCCACCAGCGCGGCGGCCAGCGCACGCGCCTGTTCGGCGTAACGAGGGGAAGCGCCGGCATTGGCGCCGCAATACACGCAAATCGATTTCATTTGAGCTTCTTCAGGTATTCTTCGGACAGTTTCTGGAACAGCAGGCTGGTCTCGCCGCGCAGGTAAGGCCCAATCTGGGACAGCACCTGGTAGCAGCCGCGCGCCAGCGCATCGGCCATCGATTGCTGCTCGGAGTATTTGCGCGGATTGCGCACGTATTCGTAGGACAGCCAATAAGTCGCCACCACCACCATATTCACCGACATCGCGTCGATCGCCATATCGCTGGCTTCCAGCGAGCCTTCGCTGCGCAGGTCCAGGCACAGGTTGCGCGCCACCTTGATCTTGTGGGCCAGCAGTTCCTTGAATTCCAGCTCCAGCTTGCGATTGCGCGACAGCAGGTCGTTCAGGTCGCGGTAGAAGAAGCGGTAGCGCCAGATCAGCTCAAACATCAGGTGCAGGTACAGCCACACGTCCTCGACATTCGAGCGGCGCCCGCTCGGCACCTGCAGCATGCGTTCCGCTTCGGCCTTGAACTGGACGAAGATGGAATTGACGATGTCGTCCTTGTTCCTGAAATGGTAATAGAGGTTCCCCGGGGAGATATTCATCTCCTCGGCGATAACGGTGGTCGTGATGTTTGGCTCGCCGAACTCGTTAAACAAGCGCAGCGAGAGTTCCAGGATGCGTTCGCGGGTTCGTCTTGGCGCTTTTTGTAGCATAACAGGGGGGGTCTATTGTTTCCCCTGCAAGGATATCACTATTAGAAGTTTTCCAGAAGTTACGCTTTTTTCGTTGTCGCCTTTTTGACTGGCTTTTTCACCAACGCTTTCAATTCTTCGACCTGCCGGCTTAGTTCCTCCATCCGCTCGATCAAAGCGTTGATGTCCTGCCGCATCGGCACGCCGATCGAGTCCAGCGCCCGGGTTACCCGCTCTTCGAACACTTTTTCCAGTGAATTGACCGTTTCACGCACATGGCCGGCGCGGTCGCCTTCGACAGCCCGGGCCCGTTTTTGCAGGTCGGTAAATGCCCCCAGGCCGGCTTTCCAGATTTCCTGCGCCGATTCGCGTACTGCCTTGGTCAGCCGTTCTTCGCTTTCTTCAAACGATTTCGTCTTCTTCCCCATGGCGGCGGCTCCTGTAATAATTCTGGGGCCATTGTACGGCGCGCACTCTAGAAAGGGGCTTCTAATACGGACTGCAATGCCCGCATGGAACGCATCGCTCGGCTACCGCACGGCCTTGCTGGAAGCGGGTTTGATGGGTGAAACGGATGCCCGGGCGCACGGGCAGGCCTGGCCGGCTAATTGAGATATTGCGGCGCCCGGAACTGCGAATGCAGCCGGAAGCCTTCGCGTATATTCTCCCGCAACACCGCCCCCTTCCACGGCTTGGTATAGAAGCGGTCAATCGCCCCGTGATTGATGGCCGCCATGATCGGCGTCAGGTCGGCATACGCCGACAGCATGATCCTGAAGGTATCCGGCGCCAGGTTCTTGACCCGCTCCATGAACTCCGTACCGGTCATCATCGGCATGCACTGGTCGCACAGGATCACCTGCACCCGGTGGCGCGCCAGCACATCGAAGCCTTCCGCCGCCGTCTGCGCGGTCAGGATCCGGTAGCCGTCCTGCGCCAGGAAGTCGCTCAGCACATCGAGCATGAAGGCGTCGTCATCGACAATCAGCAGGGTTTGCTGGTCGACGATGCTCTCTTCGCTCGGCGTTTGCAGGTGGCGCCCTTCGCGCAGCATCTGCACGAAGTCGGGCTCCGGCAAGGGGCGGCTGAAATAATAGCCCTGCATCTCATCGCAGTCGTGGCGCCGCAGGTAGGACAGCTGCGCGTCCTTTTCCACGCCCTCCGCAATCACCTTCAGCTTCAGGCTGTGCGCCATGTTGATAATCGCCAGCACGATCGCCGCATCATCCGGATTGCTGGTCACCTCGCGCACGAAGGCGATATCGATTTTCAGCTTGTCGATCGGGAAGCGCTTCAGGTAAGCCAGCGAAGAATAGCCGGTGCCGAAATCGTCAATCGAAATCTTCACCCCGAGCGCCTTCAGGTTCTGCAGCACGGTGATGGTTTCTTCTGCATTGGACATCAGCGAGCTTTCGGTCAGCTCCAGTTCCAGCAGTTCCGGCGAGATGTCGTTCTCCTTGATGGCGCGCATCACTTCCTCTTCCAGCCCGCCAACGAAGAACTGGATGCCCGACACGTTGACCGACAGGTGCACCGATCCCACATCGCCCTTGGCCCATTCCGCAATCTTGCGGCAGGACTCATGGATCACCCAGCTGCCAACCCGCACAATCAGCCCCGTTTCTTCCAGCAAGGGGATGAACAGCGCCGGCGACACCATGCCGTGGCCGGGGCGCTCCCAGCGCAGCAGCACCTCGGCGCCGCTAATGCGGCCGGAAGCGATATGCACTTTGGGCTGGTAGAACAGGCGGAATTCACTGTTGTCGATCGCGCGGCGCAGCGCGTTCTCCATGTCCAGCCGCGCCAGCGATTGCGCATTCATCTCCGCCGTGAAGAAGCGGAAGGCATCGCGTCCGGCTTCCTTGGCGCGGTACATTGCCGTATCGGCATACTGGATCAGGGTATCGGGATCGCTGCCATCCTCCGGGAACACGGAAATGCCGATGCTGGCCGTCACCGTCACCTCATGCCCCTTCAAGTCAAAGGGCTGGCGCATCGCGTCGCGGATCTTGTCGACCACCGCAATGGCGTTCTGTGCGCCTTCCGGCAGCATCAGGATCGCGGCGAATTCGTCGCCGCCGAAGCGCCCGATGGTATCGCGCACGCGCAGGCACTCCACCAGCCGGCTGGAAAACTGCCGCAGCAGCTCGTCGCCAATGGTATGGCCCAGCGTGTCGTTGATATTCTTGAAGCGGTCCATGTCGAGGAACAGCACCGCCAGCGCCCAGTTATGCTCGGCCGCCTGCTTCAGCGACAGCGTCAGCGAATCATAGAACTGGCTGCGGTTCGGCAACCCGGTCAGGGTGTCGAAGTGGGCCAGCTTGAGCAGGCGGCGCTCAGCCTCCTTGCGCTCCGTGATATCGCGCGCGACCGCCACCAGGATCCAGTTCTGGCCCGAACGCAGCGTGCGGCGCTGCACTTCCACCGACAGCGGCGAGCCGTCCTTGCACTCTAGCAGCAGCTCGGCCATCGCCCCGCTCTGGTCGCCCGCCAGCAGCTTGTCGTACAGGTCCTGCAACGGCTGCAGGCCAGGCTCGCGCTCCGGCCCCACTTTCAGGAATTCCTCGCGCGCGAAACCCAGCATGCGGCAGGCCGTGACGTTGACGTCGATGAAGCAGGAATTGGCGCGGTCGACCAGGAAGATCGCGTCTGCCGTTGCATCCATCGCCAGCCGGAAGCGGCGCAAATCTTCGTCGAGCCGGATGCGCGCATTCATGTCCAGCTGCAGCTGGGCGTGGTGGCGGCTGATTTCCTCGTACAGCAGCAGGTTTTCGTAGGCGACCGAAATCTGCGCCGCCACCGTCACCGCCACCCGCTCATCGACTTCATTGAATTCCTCGGCGCCCAGTTTGTCCACCAGGTACAGCCAGCCGTGCACGCGCTCGCGCGAAGCGATCGGCACGCCCAGGAAGGAATGCACCGGCGGGTGCCCGACCGGCAGGCCGATTTCGCGCGGGTCGCCGCCCAGGCGGCTCATGCGCACCGGCTGGCGCTGCTGCAACAGGCTGTCCAGGATGCCGGCGCGCGGCCGGGCCGCCACCACCCTGGCATGCTCGCCCACGCCGCAGGTCGCGAAATAGCTGGTTTCCTGCGCATCCTGTTCCAGCACGCCGATGCAGGCAAAACGCGACACGCAGATATTCTGCGCCACGCGCACCCCGATTTCGATCAGTCCCTGGGCATCGCGTTCGGCGCCAAGTTCGATGCCCAGCTCGATCAGCGCCGTCAGGCGCAGGCTGACGGCCTGCAGGCTGGAGAGCGAGCGCGACAGCCGCTCCGTCATCTGGCTCAGGTGTTCCGGCTCCTCATGCCCCTCGCCATTGTTGGCAATGCGCCTAATGTGCTGGCTGCTCGACTCCAGCTCATCGATGTATTCGGCGACCTTGTGCTCGATATCGAACAGGCGCCCCTGGTCGGGCGGCTCGGGCGCGAACGCCGGCAACGCATCGCCCTGCTCCACCATCCCCAGCGCCTGGTGCACCGTCTTCAGGATCACGTCCGGGTCGGACGGCTTGGGCAGCACCCAGCGCACGCCGCAGGCTTCGGCCACTGCCATGGCTTCGCGTTCGCGGTAGGTCGCGGTATAGAAAATGATCGGTACGTCCGCCAGCTCCGGCTTGCTGCGGATGCGGTTGACGAATTCATAGCCATCCATGTTCGGCATCAGGATGTCGGAAATGACCAGGTCCGGCCGTTCCGCCTCCATCACCTTCAGGCCCTCCATGCCGCTGGCCGCTTCCAGCAGCCGGTGGCCGCTGTAGCCGAGCAACGTCATCAGGAATTCGCGGTTCAGCACATGGTCGTCGACGATCAGGATCGTCGCGATGTCGTTCTCATCCCGGGGCGACATCTCCCCCGGTAAAAAAGACTCGATTTGCGTAACAAAGGTATCGGGTTCGATCGGTTTGCCGATATAGCCGTCAAACCCGGCAGCCAGCAGTTTTTCACGGTCGCCGACCATCGCCAGTGCGGTCACGGCCAGCGCGGGGATATCTTTCAGGTTGGGGTCTTGCTTCAGTTGCGCCACCACGCCGTAGCCATCGAGCTTGGGCAGGTGCACGTCGCAGATGATCAGGTCGGGTACTTCGCGGCGCGCCACCTCCACGCCTTCCTCGCCGTTGTGGGCCAGGAGCGGCTGGTAGCCGAAGGCGCGGAGCAGGTACACCATCAGCTCCATATTCGTAGGGTTATCTTCGATAATCAGGATGCGTGCTGACATTGGTACTCCTGTCAATGTATCGCCTCTAGTATCCGCTATTCCAGCGGCAAAGTGAGCACAAATATGCTGCCGTTGCCCGGTTTGTCGAAATGCCGTATCGATCCGTTCAGCAGCGCCGCCAATTTCTGGCTCAGGCGAATGCCCAGTTGCTGCATGATGTCTTCCGTGATCCCGACCCCGGTATCGCTGACACTGACTTGCACAACAGCCTTGCCCTCTGCCACGCTGCGTTCCAGCGCGATACTGACCTCGCCCCGTTCGGTAAATTTGATCGCGTTATTCAGCAGGTTGCCCAGGATTTGCTGCAAGGCGCGGCGGTCGGTGCGCAGCATCAGCGCCTGCGCCGGCGCGCGCAAATGCAGCACCAGCCCTTTCTGCCTGGCCTGCGGCCGCAGCGCCAGCACCAGTTCTTCGACGATGGCGCGGCAATTCAGCGGCTCGCGATGCAGCTCCACCTTGCCCGATCCGATCTTGGCAAAGTCCAGCAAATCGTTGATCAGGGAAAGCAGGTGGCGGGCACTGGCTTGCACGGTACGCAGTTGCTTGTCCTGGTCCGCGTTCAGGGGGCCCGGCAGCTGCATCAGCAAGGTGCCGGTAAAGCCGATGATGGCATTCAGCGGCGTGCGCAGCTCATGCGACATGCCGCCCAGGAAGCGCTCCTTGGCCTGGCTGGCTTTCGCCAGCTCGCTGATATCGCGTACGGAATGCACTTGCAGCTGGCGGTCGCCGTCACGCAGCTGGCTGCTGCGCAGGTCGGCCGGGAACCTGTCGCCGCCCTTGCGTACCCCGCAGGCCTCCGGCACTTTGGGCAGCAGGGTTTCGATGGCCATGCCGCGCAGTTCCCCCGGCAGGTAGTCGAACAGCTCTTCCGCGCGGCAGTTGGCCAGCACGATGCGGCCACTTGCATTGGCCACCAGGATGGCATCCGGCATGGATTCAAGCAGGCCGCCGAGATGCTCGCCGGCCGCCAAGGTGTCTTCGATCTTGCCGTAGTCTGTCGCCATCGTCCCGCTTTCTGATTGAAACCTACTCGGATCAAAAATTGCAGCGTTTCTTGCTTGGCCTCAAGACAGTCTAAGTGATACCTAAAATCTCCGCAAGAATGTGACTCGCAATGGCGGGATGGCGGCCCATGCCGACGTGGCCGATGCCATGCAAGGCGATATTGCGGGCACCAGGCAGATGGCAGGAATCCTGCGGCGCGATGATGTTGTCGTGCCAGGAGTAGATGGACGTGAAGAGCCCGCGCTGCCCGCGGTCGGCGGCATCGAGCTGCGCCAGCCATTCCGCATCGCGCCGCATCTGGCGCGCATTGTGGCCCGGCCCCATATGCGCCAGGTCGGTGCCATGGTGCGGCGTGGCCAGCGTGATGATGCGCGCCACGCGCCCCGCGCCAAAGCGGCGCAGCCAGGCGCGTGCCACCAGCCCGCCCATGCTGTGCGCCACGATGACGACTTTTTCGCTGCGGCTGGCGGCAAGCAGCGCCTGCACACCCTGCTCCAGCTGCAAGGCAAAGTCCTCGATATCGCCGAACACCGGCTCCAGGTCCACGGTAGCGTGGCTGTAGCCGCGCTGCTCCAGCTGGCCGGCAAGGTGGACCCAGAAGCCGCCGTTGGCGCCGTAACCGTGCACCAGCAGCACCGGCAAGCCGCGCGGCGCACTTGCAATATGCATGCGCGGCCGGTGGCGCAGCATATGCCAGGACGTCACCGCCATGGTGGACGCATACTCGTGAAAGAATAGCTGCGCGCGTTGCAGCATGCCGATTTGCGCGTGCTCCGGCACCGGCCGCAAGGTCATGCGGAAATTGTTGGCGGTGATCGCCAAGCGTACCAACAGTACAACGATCACCGCCAGCAGCAGTGCGACGTCGGCAGGAACCACGCGCGACAGCCCCCACGCGATGCCGCCCGCAACGGCCACCTGCATGGCCATGATCATCAGCAGCATGCGTTTTACCATTGGTCAGGCCTGGCGTGACAGGCGCTCGGCCAGGCCGCTTGCCAGGCGGGCCGTGACGCCGTAAATCGACAACTGCGGGTTGGCGCCGATCGAAGTCGGGAACAGCGAGCCGTCATGCACCGACAGGTTGGCGATGCCGCGATACAGGCCGTCCGGCGCCACGACGCCGCTGGCGGCATCGCCCGTCATGGCGCAGCCGCCCATCACGTGGGCCGACACCACGCGCGTCAACAGTTTTTGCATCGGCAGTGCGGCGATGGACCGGCGCGCCTCGTCCCAGTTCCTGTACGGCTGCGCCACCAGTTCGTGCACCGGGCTCACGCCGTCGGCGCCGGCGGCGAACTGGATTTCCGCCATCGTCAGCAGGGCGCGGCGGGCGCCTTCCCAGAAATAAGGGGTCAAGGGGTAATCCAGTTGCGGCGAGCCGTCGCTGCGCAGCGTGACGCGGCCGCCGGCGGCATCCTGGTGGAAGCCGTCGCGCAGCAGCGCCAGCATGCCTTGCACATGGGCGAAGCGCTTCATCAGCTTGGCATGGGCCGCGCCGTAGGCCGACAGCGTGGTGGCGCCAAGCACCGGATGCAGCGGAGCGACTTCCAGCTTGTAGCCCATCGGGCCGTCGAGCGCTTGCGTGTGCAGGAAGTGGTCGGAATACACGGTCTGTGGCGCACCGCTGAAAGCCTCCACTGCCTGCGGGTAAAGGCCCATCGAGATCACCACCGGGTGCAGGAAGGTGCGCTGGCCAAGCAGCTGGTGCGGATCGGGCGCGCCGGAGCGCAGCAGCAGCGCCGGCGAATTGATCGCGCCGCCCGCCACCACGAAGTGGCGCGCCTTGAGCGTGATTTTGCGCCCGGTCGGCTCCATGCCGTCGGCGGTCAGCGCCACGCATTCCAGCGCCGTGGCCTGCCCGCCGGCCAGCGTGAAGCGCTCGGCGCGGGCGCGCGTCAGCAGCACCGCGCCCTGTTCCAGCGCCGACGGAATGGTAGTCACCAGCATCGACTGCTTGGCGTTGGTCGGGCAGCCCATGCCGCAGTAGCCCAGGTTCCAGCAGCCGTTGACGTTGCGGCGGATCAGGGCGGTCTTGATGCCCAGCTTTTCGGCGCCGCTGCGCAGCAGGTCGTTGTTGGCGTTCGGCGGCGTCGGCCAGTCGTTGATGTGCAGGCGCTCTTCCATCTTCTGGAACCACGGCGCCATCTGTTCCACGCCGTAGTCGCGCAGCCCGTATTGCGACTGCCACCAGGCCAGCGTGTCGGCCGGGGTGCGGAAGCTGGAGGTCCAGTTGACCACCGTGGTGCCGCCCACGGTGCGGCCTTGCAGGATGTTGATCGCCTTGTCGGCGGTCTTGCGGGCGGCCGAATCCTGGTACAGCGAAGGATAGGCGTCGGCCTCGCGCATCTTGAAATCCTTCGACGATTTCAGCGCGCCCTCTTCCACCATCAGCACTTTCAGGCCGGCCTGCGCCAGGATTTCGGCCGTCACGCCGCCGCCGGCGCCGGTGCCGACCACCACTACGTCGGCATCGAAGCTGCGGTCCTGCTGCAAAGCGGAAGCGTCGATGACTTGCCAGCCGGCGGCGATGCCGGCCTGGATCGGATCCGGGATCGGGCTGCTCATGCGCTCAGCTCCTTCATCGGGCCGGAGTAGGCGATCGCCGCCCAGCTTGAAGGCTCGGCATACCAGCCGCCAAGCACCAGGTCATGCAGGCCGTGGTAAGCCGTCTGCAGCATCTCGGTACGGTGGGTGCGCCAGCTTTGCAGGAAGGCCGCCAGCTGCTCCGGTGTCGCCTCCGGCCAGGCCGGCACACCGGCCAGCAGGCGGCGCGTGGGCGCCATGGAGAGCAGGCCAAACAGGTCGCTGATCTCTTTTTGTACCCGCAGCGGCAGGCCGTTGACGGCCGCACCGACACGATCGATACCGGCCTCCAGCGCGGCCGCATCGGGGGTAAAGCCAATAATGGCCGGAAGCAGGACGGCCAGCATGGCGCGGCCCTCGGCGTCGAGCGCGAAACGCTGCGCCGGCGCCGGGCGCAATTGCCGGTACACCGCCCCGCCCGCGACGAGCGCCAGGCCGCCCAGCAGCCCAGCTTTCAAAAATGATCTGCGTTGCATTTAGTCCCCTGTTAATAGTTATACGGGGATTCTAAGGACGCCGCCGCGCCCCGACTAGAGAAAGGACTCTAATCCTTGCGGCTGCGGGCCTGCACCTGGCGCGCAATGCCGCGCAGGATGTTGACCTCTTCCGTTTCCAGGCCGGCGCGCGCAAACATGCGCTTCAGGCGCGGCATCAGCTTGCGCGGGTTGCTGGCATCGAGGAATCCAACCTCGACCAGCGCCTGTTCCAGGTGCTCATACATGCCCTCGATCTGCGTCGCGCTGGCCGCTTCACCCTGGAAACCGACCGGGCTGGCCGCGCGCTGGCCATCCAGCGCCGCCATGCGGCACTCGTACACCAGCACCTGGGCCGCCTGCGCCAGGTTCAGGGACGAATAATCGGGATTGGCCGGAATATTCACCAGCACATTGCAAGGTTCGACGATCTCGTTGGGCAGGCCGAAGCGCTCATTGCCGAAGATCAGGGCCGCGCGCAACTCGGCGCCGGCCGCCAGTTGCCCGGCGAATTCGCGCGGCGTCACCACCGGCGGCGAAAACTCGCGCAGCCGCGCCGACACGGCTGCCGTGAAATTGATGCCATCCAGCGCTGCGGCCATGCTGCCCACGATGCGCGCCGCGGCCAGGATGTCCTGCGCGCCGGAGGCAAAGGCCACCGCTTCCTCGTGTTGGCAGGCCCCTGCGAAGCGCGGATTGACCAGCACCAGGTCGGAAAACCCCATGGTTTTCATAGCGCGCGCCACCGATCCGATATTGCCCGGACGGCTGGTTTCCACCAAAACGACACGGAGGCGGTGGAAGGCGGAGGATGCGGTTTCGGTCTGCTTCATTTACAATAGCGGGATTCTGCGTTGGGCCGCATTTTACCTTGCCCGCACAACGCGCCGCTCTTTTTCAATCTTGTCATCATTTCCGCTGCCGGATGCGCGAAGCGTTTCCGTGGGCGGCAATGTCTATTTTACGGAAGCTAGTATGCACCCAATGCTGAATACGGCCATCAAGGCCGCGCGCCGTGGCGCCGCTGTGATCAACCGCGCATCGTTTGACCTGGATCGCGTCAACGTAACTGAAAAACAACACAATGACTTCGTCACTGATGTTGACCAGGCCGCCGAACAGGCCATTATCGAAGTGCTGCTGAAAGCCTACCCTGGCCATGCCATCTTCGCCGAAGAGTCCGGCATCACCGGCACCGTAAATGACGAGAGCGAATACGTGTGGATCATCGATCCACTGGACGGCACCACCAACTTCATGCACGGCTTCCCACAGTACTGCATCTCCATCGCCCTGCAGCAAAAAGGCGTGGTGACCCAGGCTGTGATCTACGACCCGGTACGCAACGACCTGTTTACCGCCTCCAAGGGCGCCGGCGCCTACCTCAACGAAAAGCGCATCCGCGTCAACAAACTCGACCGCATCAGCGGCGCCCTGCTCGCTTCCGGCTACAAGCCGGGCAGCCCGGCCGCCATTGCGGAATTCGCCAAGATGTTCACCATCATGGCTGAGCGCTCGCACGGCATCCGCCGTGCCGGTTCCGCTGCCCTGGACCTGGCTTACGTCGCTTGCGGCCGCCTCGATGGCTACTACGAGAAAAACCTGAAACCATGGGACATCGCGGCCGGCGCCCTGCTGGTCACCGAAGCCGGCGGCATCGCGGGCGAGTTCAACGGCGAATCCAACTATATGAACAGCGGCCACATCATTGCGGCCTCGCCAAAAGTGTTCGGCCAGATGGTTGGCTTGCTGGCAGAGTTTGCATAAAAACTAGCCCAAAATCGCCACACAATGGGGCCCTGCGGGGCCTCTTTTGTTATTGCTGTGCGTCAACGAATCTGACTTACTGTTATACTCCGTACAGCGCCGACGTTTCCGTATGGCAATAATTTCCACATAATTTATATAATAATCACACTATGTCTTTTTCCGATCTCGGCTTGTCCGATGCCATCGTGCGCGCGGTCGCCGAAACCGGCTATACAGCCCCTACCCCGATCCAGAGCCAGGCGATTCCAGCCGTGCTGAACGGCGGCGACCTGCTGGCAGGCGCCCAGACCGGCACCGGCAAGACCGCCGGCTTTACGCTGCCGATCCTGCATCGCCTGTCCACCGACGCCTTCGGCAGCAAGCTGGCGAACAATACCTCGCCGCGCCCGATCCGCGCCCTGATCCTGACCCCGACCCGCGAGCTGGCGGCCCAGGTTGAAGAAAGCGTCAAGACCTACGGCAAGTACACCAAGCTGAATTCGGCCGTGATCTTTGGCGGCGTCAGCATCAACCCGCAGATCAAGCTGCTCAAGCACGGCGTCGACATCCTGGTTGCCACCCCGGGCCGCCTGCTGGACCACATGGGCCAGGGCACCGTCAACCTGGACAAGGTGGAAATCCTGATCCTGGACGAAGCCGACCGCATGCTGGACATGGGCTTCATCCGCGACATCCGCAAAGTCCTGGCCGCCCTGCCGCCGAAGCGCCAGAACCTGCTGTTCTCGGCCACCTTCTCCGACGAGATCAAGGCGCTGGCCGACGGCCTGCTGGACCAGCCGAAAACCATCGAAGTGGCACGCCGCAATTCGACGGTGGAAATCATTTCGCAGAAAATCCACCCGGTCGACCGCGACAAGAAGCACCCGATGCTGTCGCACCTGATCCGCACCCACGCCTGGACGCAGGTGCTGGTGTTTACCCGCACCAAGCACGGCGCCAACAAGCTGGTCGAACAGCTGGGGCGCGATGGCGTGAAAGCCATGGCGATCCACGGCAACAAGAGCCAGACCGCGCGTACCCGTGCGCTGGCCGAGTTCAAGGATGGCACGCTGCAGTGCCTGGTCGCCACCGATATCGCCGCGCGCGGCATCGACATCGACCAGCTGCCGCACGTGGTCAACTACGACCTGCCGAATGTACCGGAAGATTATGTGCACCGTATCGGCCGCACCGGCCGCGCCGGCGCCAAGGGCGAAGCCGTGTCGCTGGTGTGCGTCGATGAACACAGCATGCTGCGTGACATCGAGCGCCTGATCAAGCAAACGCTGCCGCGCGAAGTGATCGAAGGCTTCGAACCGGATCCGAATGCCAAGGCACAGCCGATCCAGTTGCGCAGCGGCGTCGGCCACCACCAGAACCGCCCGCCGCGCGCCGGTGGCGGTGGCGGTAACGGCAACGGCGGCGGCAACCGCGGCCAGAACGGCCAGGGCAAGCCACGTGTCGCCGCCAACGGCAACGGCAGCGCCCCGCGCGGCGCCGCTCCAGCCGGCATCCGTCGCGACGCCCGTCCAGGCAGCAGCCCAAGCGGTTCCCGCCCATCCAACGCCCCGCGCAACCGCCCACCACGTTAAATGTCCGTCTTGGGGTCAGGAACGGAAGTGGACATTCCGAGAAAAAATGTCCACTTCTGTTCCTGACCCCATGGTGGACATTTATAATCTGCGGCATGCCTAAGTTCGCTGCCAACCTGTCCATGCTGTTCACCGAAGCGCCGTTCATCGAGCGCTTCGGGCTGGCGCATGCGGCGGGTTTCAAGGGCGTGGAATTCCTTTTCCCTTACGCCTTCGATTCCGACGAGATCAGGCAACGCTTGCAGCGCCACCAGCTGCAACTGGTGCTGCACAACCTGCCGCCGGGCGACTGGCAGGCGGGCGAACGCGGCATGGCTTGCGATCCACGCCGTTTCGAGGAATTCCAGGACAGCGTCGGCATGGCACTCGAATACGCCCGGGAGCTGGGCACGCCGCGCGTGCATTGCATGGCCGGCATCCTGCCCGGCGGACTGGCGCCCGAACGTGCGCGCGAGGCGTATATCCGTTCCCTGCAATACGCTGCCGACCAGTTCGCACCGCACGGCATTGAGGTGTTGATCGAGCCGATCAACCACTTCGATATTCCCGGCTACTTCCTGAACCATAGCCGGCAGGCGCTCGACATCATCGCCGACGCCGCGCGCCCGAACCTGTTCCTGCAGTACGACATCTACCACATGCAGCGCATGGAGGGCGAACTGGCCAACACCATCCGCGCCTGCCTGCCCAATATCCGCCACCTGCAGCTGGCCGACACGCCGGGCCGCCATGAACCGGGCACCGGTGAAATCAACTACCCTTTCCTGTTCGACCTGCTTGACGAACTGGGCTACCGGGGCTGGATCGGCTGCGAATACGTGCCGAGCGCGCGTACCGAAGACAGCCTGGCCTGGCTCGAACCGCACCTTCGCGCCTGACCTTTGCGCTGGCGCAAACGCGCCGCCAGCGCCGAGGTGCAAGATGGTCTCTGCCGCCCGAGGAGACCCATCATGAAACGCTGCCTGTGCATTCTGTTGTGCCTGCTTCTGGCGGCCTGCGCCAGCAATCCGCGCCTGCAGGAAGTGCGCGCCCTCGCCGCTGACGCGCCCAAGCTGGCGGGATTCAACGACCTCAGCCAACGCTTCCGCGACACTTACCAGCGCGAGCAGCCTTACCTTGGCGCCGCGGCCATCCAGCGCGAAGAGGCGCTCGACCGCAAGCGCCGCGACGCCTATCCCGATTTCATCGCCCTGCATACTGCGGCCACCACCTACCTGCGGGCGCTTGGCGCGCTGGCCGGTGGCGACACTTTCCAGTACGGCGACCAGGTCAAGCAAATGTCCGCCAGCATCAAGGCCTGGCCCGATACCGGCCTGAGCGACCGCCACGTCAACGCCTACTCGGGCCTGCTGCGCCTGCTGCTGCGCGCCGCCACCGCCCGCGCGCAGGACCAGGCCGTGCAAGCCATGCTGCGCGAAGGCTATGAGCCGCTGCAAGGCACGCTGGATGCGATGGACACCCTGCTGCGCTACTTCAATAAGAACCACGACAACGAGCAGCGCATCGTGCTCGGCATGCTGGAAGTGGAAATCCCCTACGCCGAGGCGCCGCGCGACCGCCTGCTGGCGGCACTGGCGCGCTCGCACCAGCAGGAGAAGTCGAAGGAATACCGCCTGCTCGGCCTGCGCCACACGCTGGCCTCGCAAAACATCGAGGCCATCCGCGAACGCCATGCGGCCCTGTATCGCGGCCTCGATCCGCTGCCGGCCGCCGCCATCCCATCCGCCATCGCCAAAGGAGCCCAGCCATGAGCCTTACTGCCGCCCTGCCGCACGACCTGGAAACGCTGGCCGACAGCCTGTCCGCCAGCGCCGACGAACTGCACGAGCGCATCATGCGCGGCATCCGCCAGCAGCAGCGGCTGGAGGGCGGCAATGGCGGCGCCGCGCCGCTCACGCAGGGCGCCGCCCAGGCCCTGTTCGAAAATGAAGTCGCGCTGCGCCAGCAAGCCAATAGCCTGTATGTCGACGCCGCCAGCCACTCGCTGGAAGGGATGGGCGTCACCTTGCCCGAGCTGCTGCGCCTGGCCGCCGAAACGCGCGCAACCATCCGCCGCATCGAGCGCGTCAAGGAGCTGGCCGGCATCAGCGCCGACTTGCTGGCCGTGGCAGCGGCGATTGCCGCGGCGCGCCCGGAACACTTGCTGGCGCCGCTGGAAAGCCTGAAAAAACAGCTCGCCGCACGGCATGCACGCGAGAGTGCGTAAATAACGCAGCAGGCATACAATGGTCTTCCGAACAATGAATTCGTGGAGACCGCCATGGGCCTGTCGCCGGATCAGCTTGCATCATTGCAAGCCGCGCTGGAGCAACGCAAGCTAGCACTTTTGCAGCAGCTTGCCGGCCGCATGGACGGCGAGCTGGCGCGTGTTCCGGCGGTCGAGGAAATCGAAACCTCGCCGGCAGACAGCGCCAGCAATCGCACCCTGAACCAGCTCGAACTGGAAGCCGACGAGCACAAACAGGCACAGCTCAGCAGTATTCGCCACGCCCTGGCCAAGATCGACGAAGGCAGCTACGGCCTGTGCGACAACTGCGGCAACGAGATCCCCTTCTCGCGCCTGAATGCGCGGCCCGAAGCGCCGCTGTGCATCGCCTGCCAGACGCGGCTGGAGAAAGCGACGGCGGCCCTGCGCTGAGAGCAAGCCATGGCCTACAAAACTATCCTGGTGCATGTTGACGATGCGCCCCACAGCGCAGCGCGCATCCTGCTGGCGGCCGAACTCGCGCTGCAGGAAGGGGCGCATGTGGTGGGCGTCGCCACCACCGGCATTTCGCGCTTCCTGTACCAGAACGAAACGGTGGACGACAACGACCCCAACCTGGCGCGCCACCTCGCCATCCTGCGCGAGCGCGCCAGCCATGCGCTGGCCGAATTCGCACCGCGCCTGCAGAAGCTGGGCGTGCAATCGTTCGAACAGCGCATCCTCGACGACGAAGCGGCCACCGGCCTGAGCCTGATGGCGCGCCATGCCGACCTGGTGATTCTCGGCCAGCTGGCGCCAAACGGGCGCGGCCCCGACGTGCCGGCCGAAGTCCTGGCCGGCAGCGGCAAGCCGGTACTGGTGCTGCCATTTGCCGCGCGCACCTCGTCTGCCATTGCCGTCACCAGCGACGGCGTGGCCAGCCCGGGCGGCCCGGCGCCGGCGCGCCACATCCTGGTCGCCTGGAATGCCAGCCGCGAAGCGGGCCGCGCGCTACAGGATGCGCTGCCGCTGCTGCGCCGCGCCGACAGCGTCACCGTGGCCATCTACGACGCCGATGCGCGGCCCGGCGTGTTCGGCGATCCGCCCGGCACCGACGTGCTGGCCTGGCTCGAGCGGCACGGCGTGCTGGCGAAACTGGTCCTGGGACAAAGCGAGCGCCACGGCCTGCTGAAGCGTCCCGGCAACGTCGGCGAACAATTGCTGGCCCTGGCAAGCGAGCGCGATTGCGATTTACTGGTGATGGGGGCGTACGGCCATTCGCGTTTCCGTGAAACGCTGTTGGGCGGCGTTACGCGCAGCGTGCTTGACACGATGACGCTGCCGCTGCTGATGTCGCATTGAACGCGCCGTCAGCCGCCGGACAGCCAGGCCTGGTTGCGGATCTTGGCCACCTGGCGCAAGGCCAGCCACTTCCAGATCTGCAGCGCATCTTCCTGCTTGCAGCTCATATGGCGCGGCGTGGCGAGGGCAAGCTCGCAATCGCGGTCCGACCACTCTTCGTAGCGCACACCGCCGTCCTGGCCGACCTCGACCTGGTACATCAAGCCATCGTCGTAGCCGAACTTCAGGGTGGCGCTGCCGGGAATGCCGTCGGGGCCGTGGATCTTGCCGCCGTACACGTCCGACAGTGCCGCCACCAGTTGGGCTTCGGTCGGCGCCGAAACATCGCGCCGGTCCGGCCGCGAAAGTACTACCCATGCCTGTGTCATTGGCCCTCTCCCCCTCAGAACAAAAGCGCTAGCTCTTGTGGCAGATGATGTACTGGACGGCACGGCGTGGTCATGATCCACGTCTAGTTCGCTGCTTTTATTGTAGCAACTATCATACCGAAAATTACTTTTCGCGCAGGGGGCGTTTGCATTCCGCAACAGGGCGCTTAAACAAATTGTGGGACTGACAAGGGATCGAAATCTTTCCAGTCGCCGTTCTCGATGAGGCCCTGGGCGCGCTCGATCTTTTCGGCGCCCTGCTGGCGCATCAGTTCAATCGCGCGCGCTTCCTGCCCCTCGTCCACGGCCACGGCCACGGCGACCATCATGCCGGAGTGGCGCGGTGGCGGACCCGATTCATTTTTTTCCTTCATTTCAGAAAAGCTGTACAGTGAGCCTACATGGGCGCCGACCAGCCCACCCAGCACCGGCCCCAGCGGCCCGGCCAGCGGAATGGCTGCCGCCCCGGCTGCCGCACCGATGGCGGCGCCGGTCACCTCCCCCTTGGCCACTGCTTGCGGGGTCTGCCTGGCGCCCGGCGACTCGGCGCGGTCGCCGCCGGTCGGGATCACATTGTGCTGCCCGGGTGGGTTGTTGAAGAAGTTGGTGACGCGACCGGCAGCGAAACCGGCCGCCTTGAATGCTTCGCATACGTCAAGCGCGGTTTCCTGCAACTGGAAATGTCCTGCAATGATGGTGGCCATGTTGTTTCCTCCAAAAGCCCTAGCCTGCCTAAGCTGCGCTTTTATGACTGTTAGCTATCGCACGCGCACCTTTTCTATTTCCCGCCGTATAATCAGTTCGTCCACATCAGATGCCACTTTGACATGAGTAGCTTCTACAACGAAAGGACTGCCGAACGCACGGCGATCGCACTGTCCGAACTGCTGGACGGTCACCCCGTTGCGACCTTCGTCATTGACGTCGACCACGTCATCACCCACTGGAACAAGGCCTGCGAACACCTGCTGGGCTGGGGCACGCATGAAATGGTGGGCACGCGCCAGCACTGGCAAGCCTTCTACACCAAGCCGCGTCCCTTGCTGGCCGACCTGATTGTGGACAATATCGACCCCGCCACCGACCGCAACTTCCGCGACAAGTACAAGTCCTCTTCGCTGATCGACGGCGCCTATGAGGAAGAGGACTTCTTTCCCAACCTGGGTGCGGCCGGGCATTGGCTGCAATCGACGGCGGCGCCGCTGCGCGGGCACGACGGCAAGCTGGTGGGCGCCATCCAGAGCCTGCGCGACGTCACCGAGCGGCGCGTTGCGGAAAATGCCCTGCGGCGCGCGCACGACAACCTGGAACAGACCGTGCGCCAGCGCACCGCCCAGCTGGCGGAAGACATCCGCCAGCGCCAGAGCGCCGAAGAAGAGCTGCGGCGGCGCAATATCGAACTGACCGAGCTCAATGAAACCCTAAGCCGCACGCAGCAGCAACTGGTGCAGTCCGACAAGCTGGCTTCGATCGGCCAGCTGGCTGCCGGCGTGGCGCACGAAATCAATAATCCGATCGGCTACATCTTCTCCAACTTCGGCACCCTGCAAAGCTACCTGGACAGTCTGTTCTCCATCCTCGACACCTACCAGCAGGCGGAGGCGGCGATTGTCGACCCGGCGGTGGCGGCACGCCTGCGCGCCATGCGCGAGCAGGTCGAACTGGATTTCCTGCGCACCGATATCCCGACCCTGATGCAGGAGTCGAAGGAAGGCATCGTGCGCGTGCGCCACATCGTGCAAGACTTGAAGGACTTCTCGCGCGTCGACAACCAGCAGGAATGGGTCTGGGCCGACCTGCGCCAGGGCATCGACTCCACCCTCAACATTGTCAGCAACGAAATCAAATACAAGGCCGACGTGGTGCGCGAGTACGGCGAAATCCCGGACATCGAATGCCTGCCGCTGCAAATCAACCAAGTGGCGATGAACCTGCTGGTCAACGCCGCCCACGCCATTGGCTCGATGCGCGGACGCATCGAAATCCGCACCGGCTGCGATGGCGAGCAAGTCTGGTTCAGCGTGTCCGACAACGGCAGCGGCATCGCGCCGGATAACCTGGGCCGCATTTTCGATCCCTTCTTCACCACCAAGGAAGTCGGCAAAGGCACCGGCCTTGGCCTGTCCCTGTCCTACGGCATCGTGCAAAAGCACCAGGGCCGGATCGAGGTCCAGTCCACCCTCGGCCAGGGCACGACATTCCGCGTCACCCTGCCCAAGAAACGTCCTCCCAACGAGCAGAAGGAAGCCCCCCAATGATGACCATCCTGTGTGTCGACGACGAGCCGAACATCCTCTCCTCCCTGCGCCGCCTGTTCCGCGGCAAAGGCTACGAGGTGCTGACGGCCATCAGCGGCGCGCAGGGACTGGAATTGCTGGAGCAGCAGCCGATCGACCTGGTGATCTCCGATATGCGCATGCCGGAAATGGACGGCGCACGCTTCCTGGCCCAGGTGCGCGAACGCTGGCCCAATACCGTGCGCCTGCTGCTGACCGGCTACTCCGATGTGCAGTCCATCCAGGACGCCATCAACTGCGGCGAGATTTACCGCTACATCACCAAACCCTGGGACGACAACGACATCCTGCTGATCGTGCGCCACGCGCTGGAACGCCACCAGCTCGAGCTGGAAAAGCAGCGCCTGGAAGCGCTGACGGTCAAGCAGAACGAAGAGCTGAAGTCGCTCAACGCCGGCCTGGAACATAAGGTCGAAGAGCGCACGCGCCAGCTCAAGGCCAATTTCCTGACCACCATCAAGATCCTGTCCAGCATCGCCGAAGCACGCGGCACGGGCCAGACCGGCCAGACGCGCCAGGTGGCCGACCTGGCGCGCAAGATGGCGACCCAGCTCAAGCTCGATATGAACGAGGTGCAGGATATCTTCATCGCCGCCCTGCTGCACGACCTTGGCCGCATCGGCTTTTCCGACGAGATGCTGCGCACCCCGATGACCATGCTGCAAGGCGCCGACCTGGCGCTGTTCCGCAAGCACCCGGTGTCGGGCGCGCAGTTGCTGATGCCGCTGACCGACATGGCCGGCGTCGCCGCCATCGTGCGCCACCAGATGGAGCGCTTCGACGGCCAGGGCTATCCGGACCGGCTGGCCGGCTTTGCGATCCCGATCGGCTCGCGCATCCTGACGCTGGCGATCGATTACTACAACCTGCAGCAGGGCGCCCTGGTGCAGCGCCACCTGAAGCAGGAAGAAGCCAAGTCGCTGGTGATGGACGGCAGCGGCAAGCGCTACGACCCGCAGGTGGTGCAGGCCTTCCGCCAGGTGGTTGACGGCGGCGCGCGCGGCGCACTGGAAAGCACCGATGTCGAACTGCTGTCCGGCGAACTGGTGCCGGGCATGGTGCTATCGCGCGACGTGGTCAGCCGCGACGGCCTGATGCTGCTCGCCTCCGACCATGTGCTCAATGAACGCATGATCCAGCAGCTGCAGGACTTCGAAAAAAAGAGCGGCCACCGCCTGCCTATCTGGGTTCAGCGGAGCGCAATGGCAAATACACGGTAAACGCCGAACCCTTGCCGGGCTCGGAAATAACATTGATGCGCCCGCCATGCTTGCTGACGATGCCGTAAGCCAGGTAGAGACCCAGGCCGGTGCCGCTGCCCACCGGCTTGGTGGTGAAGAAGGGGTCGAAAATGCGGCCCAGGTTCTCGGGCGGGATGCCGACGCCGTTATCCTGGATGCGCACATGCACGCCTTCGCGGTCGGCACCGGTCACGATGCGGATGATGCCCTGGGCCGGCAAGGCCTGGATCGCATTCAACAGGATGTTGCGGAACACCTGGTTCAACTGGCCAGGCAGGCCATGCACCGGCGGCAGCTTGCCATAGTGCTTGTCGACCTTGGCCTTGAAGCGCAGCTCGTTGGCCAGGCTGTGCAGCGTGCCGTCCAGCCCTTCGTGCACGTCGGTTTGCTGCCAATGGCTCTCGCCCAGCTCCGAGAAGTCCTTCAGCGCCTGCACGATGTCGCGTACGCGGTGCAAGCCATCCATCGATTCGCGCAGCAAGGCCGCGGTATCTTCTTTCATGAAGTCGAAATCGGCCTGGCTGCGCTGCTCCGCCGTAGCGCTGTGCTCGACCAGCTCGAACAGGGTATCGGCATAGCTTTTCAGGGTGCCGATATTGGAGGTAACGAAGCCTACCGGGTTGTTGATCTCGTGCGCCACGCCTGCGGCGAGCTGGCCGATCGAGGCCATGTTCTGCGCCTGCAGCAGGGTTTCTTCCATTTCCTTGCGGTCGGTGATATCGGTCAGGGAACCGATCACCTCGAGCGGCGCGCCCTGCTCGTCGCGGATCAGGCGCAGCTTGTCGTGCATCCACAGGTAGCGCCCGTCGGCCGTGCGGAAGCGGTACTCGTAGGCTTTCTCGCCTTCGGTGAAGATCTGCGCCAGGCTGGAAAAAATGTTCGGCGCGTCGTCGGGGTGGATATGGTCGAACCAGAAATTGGGGTCGGCCACCATTTCCGCCGGCCGGTAGCCCAGTACATTCAGCGCATTGGCGCTGACGAAGGTCATCTTGAAGTCGCCGCTCGGCACCGTGCTGTAGATGATGGCCGGGGTGTTGTCGACCAGGTATTTCAGGCGCTGCAGCGGATCGGCCGGTTCGCTGGCGCGGGCCGGCGCTTCGCTGGTGATGAAATCGAAGTCTTCGAATTCCATGGGCGCCTTCGCAGTCTCCTTACCAGTCGGCCCAGGCGAACGACCGCACGGGCATTGGCATCGCCAGGAAGGCCGGTTCCGGCGCCGGCGGCGGCGGCGCCGCCAGCCAGTCGCGCGGATCGACCCGGTAGTACTTTTGCAGCTCGCCGTACAAGGCCGCATGGCGCTCGGCCAACTGCCACGGCCGCGTGAAGAAGGTTTCGGTGACCACGGCAAAGAACTCGGCCGGGCTGGTGGCGCCGTAATGGTCCAGCACACTGTCCTGCCGGCCCAGCCAGGCTGCGTGGCGCAGGTTGGCGTAGTCGCGCGACAGCACCTCCGACCAGCTGCGGTAGCTGTCCGGGCTGCCCAGGTAGGGGGCGCCGTTATTGCTGCCCGATTCGCTGTCGAGCTGGTGGGCAAATTCGTGCAGCACCACGTTGTTGCCGCCCTGCCAGTCCAGCGTGCCGCGTTCGACATCGTCCCACGACAGCACGATACGGCCGTCGCTCCACGATTCGCCCAGCATCTGCCGGCGCCCGGGAGTCACCACGCCGCCCGCCTCCACCTCATCGCGCCGGGCGACAAAGGCGCCCGGGTAGACCAGGATCGTGTGCAGGGCGCGATAAACCCTGCTCGGCTTGTTCAGCAGCAGCAGGCAAGCCTGGGCCGCGATCGTGACGCGCATCACATCGCTGACCTCGAGCCCGGCGCAACCGACGAATTTTTTCTGGTGCAGGAACTGCACCACCATGCGTTGCAACTGGCGCTGCAGATCAGGCGCCAGCTGGCGGTAGAAGGGAATGCTGCGCTCGAGCGCAGCCTGCTCGGCGACAGCCAGCGGCCGGGCCAGCGCCCGTCGCAAACTCCAGCGTGGATATACGAGCGGCGCCGCGATACCCAGCGCCGTCAAAATAAGCAAAACCCAAGCGTCCATGATGCCGTCCATAACAGAACTCGTTCCGCCACAGATGGGGCTGGTTAATGGCATTTCAACATGCCATCAATGGAAGCTTATCACTGTTCCGGCTTAAGGCATGGCCTTTTGCATGGAGCTCGGGGCGCCAAACAGCGCTGCCACCAGCGGGTCGCGCTGAACCGGAGCCCGGTTGACGCGGATGGCGTAATGGGTGTCGTCGGCCAGGATATGGAAATGACGGCCATTGCCGGCCATGCTCTGCTCGCGCAGGCTGGGGCGCTCCTTGCGCGGTGGCGCACCTTCGCGCTTGGGCTGGGCGATCGCGGCCAGGAAGGCTTGCACGCGTTCGGCATCCGGGGTCAGCTGGTATACCGCCTTGCCCAGGTAGGTTGCCGTGCCTTCTATATAGCGAGCCAGTTCGATCACGCCTGCTTCGCGCAGGTCGCGGATGTACTTACGGGCGCCAGAGGGCGAAAATTTGAGGAACCAGGCGATCTCGTCGGCCAGCATTTCGTGGTTTTGTAGTTCCGCCACCAACTTTTGCATATTTTCAATGCGGCGCAGGGTTGCCGAGGTGGAGCGGACGCGCTCGATCGGGGCTAGCGACAGGGCTTTGCGCTCCGACACGGGACCGGGACGCTCGACAAGCGCCAGGCGTGGACGGGCAGGCACAGCCGGCAATGGTGCCGGCAGCTCCAGGGTAGCTTCGATTTCGAGGCCATGGGACGATTCTCTGATTGCGTGCATTTGAACACTCCTTGTAGAAGCCAGGGTGGATTCGCAGGCTCCAGAGTGCCTGCCTGCGACTCATCGGTCTGTGCGGCAACGAACATACAAACGCACAAACATTGGCTATTTGCCAATCTTGGGTGCGTCCTGGGTTTAGACAAGGCTTTCCTGTGTGTGTTCCCGAACAGAGTAGAAACCCGACAGCGACCTATGCTGGACCCGGCATCAACCAACCAGAGAGGAACGATCATGAAATATCCAGTCCTGCTCGCAGCCCTGGCCCTGGTGGGCCTGAGCGCCTGCGAAAAGACCGTGACCAACAACCCGCCGCCAGTCGTGGAGCCGGCGCCGCCGCCAGCTGTCGTGCCGGGGCCGCCGGGGCCATCGGGCCCGCAAGGTGATCCGGGAACGCCTGGGCCGCAAGGCGAGCCAGGCAAGCCGGGGGGCGACACGGTGATCGTGGCGCCGCAGACCCCGCCGCCGGAACCTGAAAAAAAATAGTCATTCAGTCAACCAACCGCCACCTATACCCGTTTAGGTGGCGGCTTGACGGGAATTTCAATAGTGAAATAAGGTATATGTTGTATAAATGCTACATACTTGCTATACTTCAAGCCAAATGTGCGCCAACGCACTGATACTCGCGGTTAACGCCGCCTAAACTGAACCCACAGCAATGCATCACCGCTGGGAAAGGGAGTCGCGCAACTTTTTTTTGCGACTTTGCTACTCAAACAACGGGAGTTTTCTAGTGAATAAGATTAAGAATATCGCCATCGCCGCTGCGATGTTGTCGGCTTCGTTCGCCGCTTCGGCGCAGGACACCCTGCTCAACCAAAACTGGTACGTCGGCGCTGGCGCTGGCGCGTTCCGCCCTGACGGTGACTGGGGCATCGACAAGTACGACGGCGCTTACGGCCTGAAGCTGGGCAAGGCCCTGAATGAACAGTGGGACCTGCAATTCAACGCCACCCACGCTGCCACCAAGAAGTTCGGCTCCCGCTACGGCCAGAAAACCCTGGGCGTTGACGGCCTGTATATGCTGACCCGCAAGTCGGTACGTCCATTCCTGCTGGTTGGTGCCGGCATGGAACGCGATGTGTTCACCGCAGCGAACAGCCTGGCTGAACCAAAGCGCAATTCCCCGTTCGTCTCCGTTGGTGTAGGCCTGCAGTCGAACATCACCGACCGCCTGTTCCTGCAAGCTGACCTGCGCAACGTGCACGGCTTCATCCGCGGCGACGAGTTCGCCCTCTCGAAGTCGAACAACAAATACCTGATGTTCTCGCTGAACTACCTGCTGGGCCCAGCACCACAGCCAGCCCCGGCTCCGGTACCGGTCGCGCCAGTTGTTGCCGAGCCAACCCCTGCGCCGGTCGTAGCGCCAGTGGTGACTCCGCCGCCAGCACCGAAGTTCGAAAAAGTGACCATGTCCGCCAATGAGCTGTTCGCCTTCGACAGCGCCAACCTGGCACCGGAACAGCCTAAGCTGGACGACATGGCCAAGCTGCTGAGCGAAGACAAATCGGTCAACAACGTGGTCATCACCGGCCACACCGACCGCCTGGGTTCCGACAAGTACAACCAGAAGCTGTCCGAGCGCCGCGCTGAAGCTGTCAAGACCTACCTGGTCAGCAAAGGTGTTGATTCTTCCCGCCTGACCGCGCAAGGCAAGGGCAAGTCCCAGCCAGTGGTTCAGTGCAACGACAAGAAGATGAAGCGCGCTGACCTGATCAAGTGCCTGGAACCAAACCGTCGCGTCGACATCGACAACGTGACCGCGGAACGCCGCGTCAAGTAATCACTGCCAAGGCAGTCTGGAAAGGGACCTTCAGGTCCCTTTTTTTGTGCCCCGGCGCACCGTCAGCTGGCCACTGCGCGCGTAAGCTTGCCCCATGAGCTGGAGACGCCTGCCCCACATCGCAAAAAAACTGCCTGCCGTCGGCTGGTGCGCCATCACCGAATGGCTCGAGCACCGCGCCAGCAGCAAGGGTGCCGCGCTCGCCTTCTACACCCTGTTTTCGCTGGCGCCGATCCTGGTGCTGGTGATTGCCATTGCCGGCCTGTTCTACGGCAAGGAGGCGGCGCAGGGCGAACTGTTCTTCCAGTTGCGCGGCCTGGTAGGCAGCCAGGGAGCGGAAGCGATCCAGCTGATCCTGTCGGGCGCCACCAATGAAACACAAGGCGTGATCGCCACCATCATCGCCGGCGCCCTGCTGCTGTTCGGCGCCACCAGTGTGTTCACCGAACTGAAAGGCAGCCTTGACGAAATCTGGCAATTGCCGCCCGCGCAAGGCAGCGGCATCTGGGATACCGTGCGCACCCGGCTGCTGTCCTTCGGCATGGTACTGGTGCTGGGCTTCCTGCTGCTGGTATCGCTGGTGGTCAGCGCCGCCCTCGCCTTCGCCGAGAAAAAAATGGGCGCCTACTGGCAGGATGCCGCGCTGCTGCTGACCGTCCTCAACCAGGTCATCAGCTTCTTCGTGATTTCCGCCCTGTTCGGCGTGATCTACAAGATGCTGCCGCGCGTGAAGCTGTCCTGGCGCGACGTGGTGATCGGCGCCCTCGGCACAGCTGCCATGTTCACGCTCGGCAAATACGCCATCGGCGTGTATATCGGCAACAGCGGCGTGACCGACAGCTTCGGCGCTGCCGGATCGCTGATCGCGGTACTGCTCTGGGTCTATTACTCGGCCCAGGTGTTCTTCCTTGGCGCCGAATTCGCGCGCCAGTATGCGCTCCAGCTTGGCAGCCTGCGGCACCGGCAATAAGCTCACTCGCCAAGCAGTTCGGCAACCACCTCCATGCCCTCGACTTTTTCCGCCACGACCTTGACGATCACCACCACCGGTACGCCCAGCAGCAAGCCCCATACGCCCCACAGCCAGCCCCAGAACAGCAGGCTGACGAACACGGCGGCGGCATTCATGCGCGCGATGCGGCCGGTCATCCAGGTGGCAATCACGGTACCGACCAGGGTCGCGATGGCAATCGACGCCAGTGCCACCAGCGCCACCATTTGCAGCGATTCCGTTTGCAGGTAGGAGGCGACGCTGAGCGCGCACACGATCAGCAAGGGGCCGAAATACGGCATCAGGTGCAGCAGGCCGGCCACGATGGCCCAGGCGCCGGCGTTTTCCAGGCCGATAAAGTGCAGGGCCAGCCACATCAGCAGCGCCAGCAGCACATTGGTCACCAGCAGCATGAACATATAGCCCTGGATCGAGCTGTTGATCTCGTCCAGGATCTGCAGCGTGACCTTCTTGCGCGTCAGCGAGGGCCCGGCCAGTTTGACCAGCTTGCGCTTGAAGGTGTCGCCGGACAGCAGCAGGAAAAACACCAGGAACACCACCATGGTGGCCTGGCTCAGGAAAGACAGCAGGCCGCGCGAGCCGGCCCAGACCCAGTCGATCACCTTGATATGGCCGCCGTCCTGCGTCACCACGGCTACCGCCTTGCGCGGCGGCGTGGCCGGTTTGCCGGACGTGGCTTGCTCGATCTGGGTGGCGACGTCCTGGATGCGTTTCAGCGTGCTGTCCTTGCCCGTGGTGGTCGACGCCACCAGGCGCGAAAACTTGCGGCCGGCATCCGGCAGTTCTTCGATGATGTTGGAAAATTCGACGTGCACCTTCTCCGCCGTCACCGCACCGCCAACCAGGATGGCGAAGGTGACCAGCGTGGTGCCAAGCGCACGCCGTACGCGCACGCGCTCCAGCCAGGCTACCAGCGGATTAAGCGTGTAGGCCAGCAGGATGCCGAGCAGCAGGGGCACGAGGAAGCCCCGGCCCCACTGCAAGGCGTACAGGAAGGCGACAGTGGCAAGGATGGTCTGCGCCAGGCGCATGAGCCATGCCACCCGCGTTTATTTGACGCGGATGTCGTTCTTGACTTCTTTGACACCTTTCACGCCGCGTGCGATTTCGCCGGCGCGGGTGATGTCGGCAGGCTGGGCCACAAAGCCGCTCAGCTGCACGGTGCCTTTGAAGGTTTCGACATTGATTTCCGTCGACTTCAGCGATGGCTCGTTGAAGATGCTGGCCTTGACCTTGGTCGTCAGTGCAGAGTCGTCGACATATTCGCCGACACTTTCCTGGGTTGGGGTCGAGGCGCAGCCAGCCAGGCCGAGGGTGGATGCAACGAACACGGCAGTAGCGAATTTATGTGCGAGTTTCATGGCGCTTCTCCTATGTGTGGTGGGTGTTCCGGGCACTAGTGTCCAGCTAACAGGGGCAGTTATCTGTTCGCCAGCGAACATTGTGCGGAATCGCACAGACGAGCACGCGCAGCGCGCCCTAAGCTGCGCCTAATCCCACCCACAGGAGGAGGCATCATGAAACCGACTGTATCCCTGGCAGCGATGATGGTGGCGGTGGCCGCACTGTCGGCCGGCTGCGCCAGTAATTCATCCTATCCCCAGTCCACCGACTATTCCTCGCAGGCTGATATCTCGACGTATGGCACGGTGGACTCGATCCGCGTGGTACGCGTTGACCCGGCCACCAGCGGGGCCGGCGCTGTTGCCGGCGGCTTGCTGGGCGCCCTGGCCGGCAGCCAGATCGGCTCCGGCTCCGGCCGTACCGCGGCCACCGCCGCCGGCGCCATTGGCGGTGCCGTGATCGGCAACCGTGTCGAAGAGAGCCGCAACATGCCGCGCGATGTGTACCAGATCAGCGTGCGCCTGGATAACGGCGACTACCGCACCATCAACCAGGACAGCGCCTACGACCTGCGGGTCGGCACGCGCGTGCGCATGGTCGATGGCCGGGTGTATCGTTATTAACGGGAGGTAGCCATGGCCACCATTCTGCTGATTGTGCTGGTGCTGCTTGTCATTGGCGCCCTGCCGACCTGGCCGCATAGCCGCAACTGGGGCTATGCCCCCAGCGGCGTTGCCGGCCTGATTGTAGTCGTCCTGCTCATCCTGCTGCTGACCGGCAGGCTCTAGCGAAGGAGCAACATCATGAAAAAGCTGATTGGCGTTGCGGCGCTGGCCCTGTGCGGGCTGGCCGGCGCCCAGGTCACGCCGCCTGAAGTTGCACGGCAGCAACAGCAAGAACTCAAGCGCGGCGACCCGCCGCGCTGGACCAGGCCGGACCGCACTGAAGCGGCCCAGCTTGCCACGCTGCGCAAGGAAATCAACGCGGCCCTGCGCGAAGCCCTGGAAGCCTGCAAGCAGCAAGGGGCTGGCGCAAACAGTGACTGCGTGAAGGAAGCGCGCACTATTGCCCAGGCGGATATGGCCAACGCACGCCAGATCCACCTGGCCTCGCGCGACCTGTCGCGTACTTTCGAGACTAGTGGTAAATAAGCAAGCGGACAACCAGCAGTTATGGTCGCAGCATAAAAAGTCATCCTGACCTTGCGCCAGGTCAGGTATGATGCGAGCATGCCACATGCATACCAATTACAAAGAGAGCAACACCGGGCCACAACCGTCCAGCGCTTGGGCATCGGTGTTGCACTCTACGACCGCTATACCGAGCTGAGCGCTCCGCACGTGACCCCGGTCCACGTGCGCAAGGGCACCATGCTGCAGGAGGCCGGCGCGCGCGCCACCCACTACTACTGGATTTCCAGTGGCGTGGCGCGGCGCGGCCATATTTCCGTTGCCGGCGAAGACCTGACCCTGGGCTTCATCACCGAAGGCGAGAACACCGGTTCGCACAGCGATATGATGGGCGGCCTGCAAGGGGAACCGGCGCTGGAATTCTTCGTCGCCGAGACCGCGGTCGAGGCCTGGCGCATCGACTGGATGGCCATGCAGCGCCACAAGGCCGAGCATGGCTTCGTGCACGAGTATTACCTGAAGATTATCGAATGCAGCATCCGCCGCTATGCGGCCAACCTGCAGATCCGCAGCCACAATTCGGCGGAAGCGCGGCTGGAAGCGTTCCGCAGCCAGTTCCCCGGCCTGGAACAGCGCATTACCCAGCGCGCGCTGGCCTCTTACCTCGGCATCACGACGCAGTACATGTCGCGCCTGCGCAAAACGCCTTAAGCCTCGGGCTTGCGCCGCATCAGCCACCAGGCGCCCACTGCCGCCAGTACCCCGGCCGCCGCAGCCGGTTTCCACAAGCGCTTGCGGGCAATCCACGAACCCACCGTCACCGCATACGGCAGCACGGTTTTGAAGCTGATGCCGGACAAGCCGCCGCCCTGGCCGATGAAAGCGCCAAGGCGCGACTGCAGCGTGCCGATGGCCTGGTCCACCGCCCCATGCAGCAAGGCTTGCGGCTGCAGGGCATGGATCACTTCATGCTTGGAGCGCAGCGTGCTGAGGCGGTACAACTCCCCTTCCCGCACCAGCCTTTCCTTGGCGACGGCAAGCGCCTGTAATTCCTGTCTGGACGCCATGTTTTCCCTTTCAAAGCAGCATGTCGCGGTCGGACTTGAGTTCCGCCATGGTCGCCGACAAGCCCAGTTTGCCTTGCCGCACCAGGCGGCGTCCCCACAGCACCAGGCCGATTGCCAACACTGAAAAGGCAAGCGCCAGTACCAGCAGGATTTTCCAGCCCATCGCCTCCCAGCACAGGTAGATCAGGGTAGCCGTGCCGAACGCAATGGCGAACCAGGCAGCCAGCAGGGCCACGGCAAACACGATGGACAATTGCAGCACCGTGTCGCGCACCTCGGTCAGCTCGAGGGCTGCGAGTTCCAGGCGCGACAGTAAAAGGTGCAGGCAGTTTTTGGCAAGCCCGGCCACTGAGGCGATCAGGCCGGGCGGTGGTGGTGGTGCCTGGTTCTCGGCCGACATCGCTTATTTGCGGCCGAGGATAACGCCGACCAGCAGGCCCACGCCGGCAGCCACGGCGATGGAACGCCATGGATTTTCCTTGACGTAGGCGTCGGTCGAAGCGGCCGCCTGCTTGGCGCCGGCCACTGCGCTGGCCTGGGCTTCATGCGCCTTGGCCAGGGCGCTATCGAGCGCTTTCATGCCGCGGCCACGCAACTCGTCGGCTTTTTCACCGGTCAGCGCGGTAGCGGCAGTAAACAGGGCTTGCGCATCCTTGACCAGCGTTTTTACATCGTTGTTGACGGTACTGATGTTCTGTTCCAGCATGATAGGACTCCTCTTTCGTCAGTGATTCAGGCCAATAGGTCTCGCATATCGTCGGCGTGTTCTTCCTCTACCGCCATGATTTGCGTCAAGAGTTGCTTGGTCGTCGGGTCGCTGTCGCCAATCAGTTCGATCATCTGGCGATAGCTCTCGATTGCCACCCGTTCTGCCACCAGGTTGGCCCGTACCATTGCTTGCACCTCCCTTGAGTCATCATACTCGGCATGGCTCCTGTCGAGCAACGTTGCTGGATTGAAATCGGGTTCGCCATTGAGCTGGACGATGCGCTCGGCCAGCCAGTCGGCATGCTCCTGCTCCTGCGTCGCATGCTCCAGGAACTCGGCCTTGATCGAAGCATTCGACAGGCCGGTCACCATGTAGTAGTGGCGCTTGTAGCGGTGGATGCAGACCAGCTCGGTGGCCAGCGCTTCGTTCAGCATCTGCAGCACCTGCGCGCGGTTGCCCTTATAGCCTTCGGTCACCGGACCGTCGGCCATATTGCGGGCTGCCGCGCGGATCGCATTTTTATCGATCATGGAAACTCCTCGTTAGCGGCGGTAAGTGATCGGGCGGCCCGCTTCGGACAACACGATCTCGACCCGGCGGTTCATCTGGCGTTCGCCGGCCGTGGCATTGCCGGCCACCGGGTAGGCTTCGCCGTAGCCGCGCGTTTCGATGCGCGCGCGCGCCACGCCCATCTGGCCCAGCGCCACGCGGATCGCCTCGGCGCGCCGCTGCGACAGCTGCAGGTTGTAGGCATCGCTGCCGGTGCTATCGGTAAAGCCTTCGACCAGCACGGTGCGGTCCGGGTTATCGCGCAGCACATCGGCCAGGCGCTGGGCCACTGCCATGCCCTGCGAAGTCAGGTTGGCCTGGTCGACATTGAACAGCACATCGCCAAAGGTGATGACGATGCCGCGTTCGGTCTGCTTGGCTTGCAGCTCGGACAGCGCGGCGGCCAGCGCAGCGGCGCGGGACTGGGCCTCGCGCGTGGCGGCTTCGGCGCTGGCGGCCTGGTTCTGCGCGTTCTCGGCATCCATGCGCGCCTGCTCGGCACGCCGCTGGGCCGCTTCGGCTTCCGCGGTGCGGGCCTGCAGGCGCACCTGGTCACGCTGGGTGGCGGCGTCCTTCACCTGGTCTTCGGCAGACTTGGCACGCGCGACTTCTTCGGCGCTGGCGGTCTTCTGCTTGGCGATATAGGCCAGCTTGTCGATCTCGGCCAAGCTTTCGTTGCGCGCGGCGGCGGTATTGGCCTGGTCCATGGCGCGGGTAGCGGCCGCCAGCTCGGCTATGGCGTACTTGGCCACGATCGGGTTGCCCTGCGCCTGGGCATAGTTGGCACGCGCGGTTTCCAGCTCACCAGTGGTGGTCGGGGTGGTGCTGCAGGCTGCCAGGGCCAAGGCCGCTGCCAGTGCAACAGGTTTGAAGTTTGGCTTGAACATGGTGGCTCCTTTCTCAGCGAGTCATGGTGCTGTTGGCGCGATCGAGTTCTTCGCGCAGCACACGGATATCGTCTTGCAGTTGATTGGCGGCCTCGGTGGCCTTGGCACTGCTGGCCTTGCTTTGCGCCAGCTTGGCGTCGGCCTGCGCCTGTTGTGCCAGGTCCTGGGCGGTGCGGTAATCCTTGGCTGCCAGCGCCTGGTTGGCGCGCAGCATCTTGTCGCGCGCTGCCGCCATCTCGGCCGGAGCCAGTTCCGGTGCGCCAGTCGAGGCTGCGGCTTCCACTGCCGTGCGCGACGATGCTACTTCGGCCGTGGCCGGGGTCTTCATGCTGCTGCAACCAGCCAACGCGATCACGCAAGCGGCGCAGGCGGTAGTCAACAGTGACAGGCGATTCAGCGAATCCATTGTTGTTCTCCTCAAAGCGATTGGGGTATTGCAGTTATATAAGCTGTCCCCGCTGGGTTCAGTACGGTGCCGCACATTGAAGTCGGGCTGCCCGGTGTAGCCTGTCGCTATGGCACATACAATTTCTCGCCGTGCAAAGATAAGCCTGGCTGTGCTGGGCTTTCTCGTGGCCATTCCGGCGGTGGCCCTGGTGATCCTGTTGAACTATGACTGGAACCGCGCCCGCCCCTGGCTGGGTGCGCGTGCCACGGAAGCGCTGCAAAGGCCCGTGCAGTTACGCGGCAATTTGTCGCTGACCTGGCAAAAACAGCCACTGCCGCAACAGGCGCGCAGCTGGCGCGACCATATCCCCTGGCCGCACCTGGTGGCGCAGGACGTCCACGTGGGTAACCCTGCCGGGCTGCCGCAGGGCGACACTGCTGCCGCGCAAAGCCTGGCATTCTCACTGAGCCCGTTTGCCCTGCTGGGCCGCAAGATCGCCATTCCCGAACTGCGTTTCGACCAGCCGCAACTGGCGCTGCTGCGCCAGGCTGACGGCAAGAACAACTGGACCCTGCCCAAGCGCCCGCCATCGGAGTGGCGCATGGAGCTGGACCGGGTAGTGTTCACGCGCGGCACCATCAAGCTTGACGATGCGCAGCAGGATATCGCTGCCACCGCCCACGTCGACACCCTCGACAACGATCCCCGCTACGGCGTGCAATGGACGCTGGCCGGCAAATGGAACAAGCAGGATATCCGCGGCAAGGGCAAGACCGGCGCCGTGCTGGCCTTGCGCGACACCGCCCTGCCCTTCCCGATCCAGGCCGATGCCAAGGTCGGCCTGGTCAGCGTGGCGGCGCAAGGCACGCTGACCAACCCGGCCCAGCTCGCCGCCATCGACTTGCAGCTCAAGGTTGGCGGCGCCTCGGCCGCGCGCCTGTATGCGCTGACCGGGCTGCTGTTGCCGGAAACCCCGCCCTTCACCACCGCCGGGCGCCTGAGCGGCCACCTGGCCGAAGGCGCCAGCCAGTGGACTTACGAGAAATTCACCGGCCGCGTCGGCGACAGCGATATCGCCGGCACCCTGTCGTTCCAGCAGCGCCAGCCGCGCGGGCTGCTGACCGGCTCGGTGCATTCGCGCCTGCTGCAATTCACCGACCTGGGTCCGCTGATCGGCGCCGACTCCAACGCCAGGAAAGAAGAGCGCGGCGTGGCAGCGGTGCAGCCGGCCGGCAAGCTATTGCCGGTGGAAACCTTCAAGACCGAACGCTGGACGGCCATCGATGCCGATGTCAGCTTCCGCGCCGAACGCATCGTGCGCACCAAGGAACTGCCGCTCAGCAAGCTGCAAACCGAATTCCACCTGAAGGATGGCGTGCTGCGCCTGACGCCGCTCAACTTCGAATTTGCCGGCGGCCAGGTCGCCTCCAAAGCCACCCTGGACGGCAGCAGCGGCCAGGCCGTGGCCGCCACGCTTGACGCCACCGCCCGCCATATCAAGCTCAGGCAACTGCTGCCCAAGCTGCCCGAACTCAAGCAGGCCACCATTGGCGAAATCAATGCCGCCGCCAAACTGACCGCCACAGGCAATTCGGTGTCGACCATGCTGGCCCATTCGAACGGCGAACTGAAAACCCTGGTCAACGACGGCACCGTCAGCAAACTGCTGCTGGAACAAATGGGCCTGAACATCGGCAATATCGTGCTGACCAAACTGTTTGGCGACAAGCCGGTACACCTGAACTGCCTGGCCGGCGACTTCGGCGTGCGCGACGGCCTGGCACAAACGCGCTATTTCATTGCCGACACGGAAGACGCGACCGTGCGCATCAATGGCGCAGTCAACCTGGCCAGTGAAAAAATCGACCTGACGCTGAAACCCGAAAGCAAGGGCCTGCGCATCATCTCGCTGCGCGCGCCGATCTATGTGCGCGGTTCGCTCAAGCAGCCCGACGTCGACATCGACAAGGGCGTGATTGCGATGCGGGCCGGCGGTGCGCTGGCGCTCGGCGCCCTCGCGGCACCGGTGGCGGCGCTGGCGCCGCTGATCAGCGCCGGCGGCGAAGGCGACAACCAGTGCGCCGCCCTGCTGGCAGCGGCCCGCGAAAAACCCAAGGCGCCGCCGCCCGGCAAGACGCAAAGGTAACAAGCCGTTACACCGTGAAATAGCGAACAGATCACATCCGGCCCGCGCCGTAAGCTGGAACCAGTATTCCAAGTTACGGAGGAAACATCATGAAAACCAAACAGATTGCTGCCCGCCTTGCCATCGCAAGCGCCCTGCTGGGCCTGGGCGCCTGCTCCTCGATGTCGCAACAGGATAAGAACACGGCCATTGGCGCCGGTGTCGGTGCGGTCGCCGGTTCCGTGCTGACTGGCGGCTCCACCACCGGTGCGGTGGGTGGCGCCGTGGTCGGTGGCGTGATCGGTAACCAGGTCGACAAACCACGCCGCTAAGCCGGCGTGCGGACCTGCTGGTAGCAATGGCAGGACACCGCTTCCAGGCCAGCCGGGTCCAATATTTCGATATTGCCCCGGCTGTAGCTGATCAAGCCCTGCCCTTGCAATGCACTCGCCGCCTTGGTCACGCCGACGCGGCGCACGCCCAGCGCATGGGCCAGGAACTCATGGGTCATGTGGAAGCGGTCCGACTGCAGGCGGTTGCGCGTGACGAGCAGCGAGCGCGCCAGGCGCGCCTCCAGCACGTGGAAGCGGCTGCATACCGCAATCTGGATCGCTTGCGCCAGCAGGCTGTCGGTATAGCGATGCAGCAGGCGCTGCAGCGAATCCATTTCCGCAAACTCGGCAATGAAATCTTCCGCTTCCATGCGCAGCGCATGGCCGCTGCGCTGGACCACGGCACGCACCTGGGCGCAGCGCTGGCCCAGCGCCACGGAGGCGCCGACCATGCCTTCGCGGCCGGCCGAGCCGACCTCCAGCGTCATGCGGCCTTCGGCCACAGCCAGCAGGGAGATCAGGGTGTCGAGCGGGAAGTAGATGTAGTCGATGGTTTGGCCGGCTTCGAACAGGATGTCGCCGGCGCCGAGGTCCACCAGTTCGCACAAGCCCTCGAGGTGCTCGAGGTCGTCTTCCGGCAAGGTTGCCAGCAGGCGGTTGCCGATGCGGGGTGGTGGCGATTCACTGCTTGGAACGGTATGAAGATTCAGGGTCATTGCCGTCAGCCTGGTGGAGTTTAGGCGGAGCGTATCGGCAATTAAAAAGACTGTATGTACGCTGACGCACGGAAGCAGGCCAGCCCGGCCACCACAATGCGTTTATCCAATAGGAAAGGAAGTACCGCATGGAACGAGAACCCAAGAGCATGAGTTACACCACCCACCCGCTGCTGCTGATCGCAGCCATTGCCGTGGTGCTGTTTTGCGGCGTCGGCATTGCCGCGGTCATGGGCTGGCTGCCGCAATCGGGCGCGAAGATGGGGCCTCCGGTGGCCGAAGCACCGCTGCAGGTAATGGGCGCGCGCGACATGGGGCCGCCACCGCCGCCAGCAGGTTACGCGCCGGTCGACCGGGTGGCCGACACGTCTGGCTACTCGGGCCACTCGGGCTACGCGGGCAGCGGCGGCGGCAGCTACGGCGGCGGCACTGCCCCGTCCGCACGCAATGCGGCGGACGCAGCTTATGCCGAAGCGCCCGCCGCGGCGCGGGCGCCGGCGCCCGCCGCCTGCCATAGCTGCGGTGTGGTGCAGTCGGTGCATGCCGTCACCCAGCGCGGCCAGGGCAGCGGCCTGGGCGCAGCCGGCGGCGCGATAGTCGGCGGCTTGCTGGGCAACCAGGTCGGCGGCGGTTCGGGCCGCAAGATCGCCACCGTGGCCGGTGCGGTCGGCGGCGCCGTGGTCGGCAACCAGGTGGAAGGCAATATGAAGTCCACCACGAGCTACCAGGTGCGCGTCCGCATGGAGGATGGCAAGCTGCGCACCATCGGCAGCAGCTCGGCCAACTGGCAGGCCGGCGACCATGTAAAAGTCGTCAAAGGACGTTTACAACGACGCTGATAGTTCGACAACGAACAGATGACGCGGTTGAACGCAGCAATAATGCACCCAGGATTACGGACTATGAGAGGAAAACATCATGCTCTATACGATCGCTGTTGTACTCATCATCTTGTGGCTGCTCGGCCTGGTGACCTCCTACACTGTGGGCGGTTTCATCCATATTTTGCTGGTCGTGGCAGTTATCATGATCCTGTTGCGCCTGATCAGTGGGCGCGGTATTTAGATAAGCCGGCCAAGCCGGCGTACACTAGCGGGGCGGGGACTGCGGCGCAGGACCCGTCCCGCTTTTTTTCGAGCATTTTTAACGAAGGAGAAGTTCATGCCCAATAAAACCCTTGCTGCCCTGCTGATTGCCGCGCTTGTCACGACCGGCTGCGCGGATATGAGCGCGACCCAGCGCGGCACTGCCACCGGTGCCGGGGTCGGCGCCGGCCTTGGCGCCGTGCTCGGCGCCGCGACCGGTCCTGGCGGCGGCAAACGGGCGGCCGGCGGCGCGGCAATTGGCGCGGCCATCGGCGCCGTGGTCGGCAACGTCTGGTCCAAGCGCATGGAAGCGCAGAAGCAGCAAATGGAACAGGCGACCCAGGGCACCGGCGTGCAAGTCACGCAAACCGGCGACAATCGCCTGAAGCTGGAGATCCCGAGCGATATCTCGTTCGACACCGGGCGCTCCGACATCAAGCCGGACTTCCGCCCTATCCTGGACCGCTTCGCCAGCACGCTCAATGAAAACCCGGCGACCTCGGTGAGCATTGTCGGCCACACCGACAGCACCGGCAGCACCGGCGTCAACCAGCCGCTGTCGGTCGAGCGCGCAGCCCATACCCGCGACTACCTGGCGACACGCGGCGTATCGCCAACCCGTATCGTGATCGAAGGGCGAGGCGAGCAGGAACCGATCGCCTCGAACGACGACGCAGCCGGCCGCGCGCGTAACCGCCGCGTGGAAATCTTCGTGGCCGAGCCACGCCAGCCACAAGGCTAAGCAATCCTGGACGGCCCGGGGCATGCTGTCCCGGGCCGCGCCTCACGCCCCTGGGAGCCCCCATGAAAATCCGATCCTTCTTCCTGCTTTGCCTGGCGGCCGCGCCAGCGATGGCGCAGACTTTGAAACCAGGTTTGTGGGAGCTGGATAACCGCATCGCCTCTGCCAGTCCGGAAATGATGGCGATGATGGCGGCAGCCCAGCAGCAGATGGCGAATATGGCGCCGGAACAGCGCAAGGCAATGGAACAAATGATGGCGCGCCACGGCGTCAACATGGGGCTGGGCGATAACGGCGGCGTCAAGCTGAGCTATTGCCTGACCAAGGACATGGCCGAGAAGCAGGACTTGCCGGCCGGCCAGCCCGGCCAGTGCAGCACCACCCGCACCCCGGTGCCGGGCGGTTTGAACGTGACCTTCAATTGCACCCGCCCGCCCTCAAGCGGCAATGGGCAGGTGATCTTCAACGGCAATACCGCTTACAGCATGCGCATGAACGTAAACAGTTCAGCGCAGGGCAAGCCGCAGAACATGGTGGTGGAAGGCAGCGGCCGCTGGCTCAGTGCGGACTGCGGCAGCGTGGCGGCGCCAGCGCCAGCCGCGCCGCCCAGCAAGCCAGGACCGGAAGTGCAGGCGCCTACTCGCCGCGCTCAATAAAGGCCCAGTACAGTTCGCGGGCCTTGGCAGCGACAGGACCGGCCGGCAGTTCGCGGCCGTTATAGCGCACGCAAGGCGTGACCTTGCCGAAGTTGCCGGTGTTGAAAATCTCGCTGGCGCGAGCCAGTTCTTCCGGCTTGACGCTGCGCTGCTCGACCTCAATGCCGGCCTCGGCCAGCAGCTTGATCACCCGGGCGCGGGTAATGCCCGCCAGGAAGGTGCCATTCAGTGCTGGCGTCACGACCTTGCCTTCAGCCGTCACGAAGAACAGGTTGGCGGTGGCGAACTCCGCCACATTACCCTGGCTGTCGCAAACGACCGCGTTGTCGCAGCCGCGTTCTTTTGCTTCACGCAGCACGCGGGTCGAATTGGCGTACAGCGCGGAGGCCTTGGCATCGGTCGGCGCCATGTCGGCATCCGGGCGGCGCATGGCCGACAGGCAGGCCGAGAAGCCGGTGAAGGGCGGCACCGGTGCATCGAACAGGGTCAACGCGAAGGCAGCCTTCTCGGAAACCGGGATCAGCAAGCCATCGGTAGCAAAGACCAGTGGGCGGATGTAGAGTTCAGCGTCGGCCGGGAAACGCGCCACGCCCTCTTTCACCAGCTGTTCCATTTCATTTACGCTGAGCGGACATTCCAGGCCCAGGCTGCGCGCCGAGCGGATGACACGCTCGAGGTGCGGACGCAGGTCCGGCAGCTTGCCGCGCATGGCACGCGCACCATCGAAAACTGACGAGCCAAGCCAGACGCTGTGGTCCATGGCACCAAACAGTGGCGCATTGCCTTCCGCCCAGTTTCCATTGAAGTAAGTCAGATACATAGTGTTCCCCGCTGAAAGTTCCAGCTTGGGAATGTAGCACATCAGAAAGCGTGGCGCAGGCCGAAGGTAATGGCGCGGCTGCCCTTGCCGGTTTCGCTGGCAGTGCCGGCGGTATAAGCCGCGCCGTTGCGGTTGCGGATGTGGGCGAAGGATGCGTGCAGCGCGGTGCGCCGGGACAGCGCATACACCACGCCAAGTGCGGCCTGGTCGGCATCGTGATTCGGCGGGCTGCGGTCGTCCTTGTGGATGAACGAGGCCATATAAGTGGCGCGGCCGCTGGTATAGGAAATGCCGGCCAGCATATCGTGGCTGTAGAGCGACGGCGTTGTCAGCGCCAGGGCGCCATACGGGTTGGCCGGGTCCCAAGGTGAACTGCCGAGGCCCCGATTGATGCCATACGCGGCGAATACCGTGGTGGCGCCAAATTCCAGGTTGGCTGCCACCAGGGTATTGCGTGCGGACAGGTCAACCGGCTGCGTGGTGCCGACCGCCTCGATCGGGTTGCGCTTGCGCTGGTGGGCAATGCGGACATTGAACATGCCGTTGGCAAAGCCCAGCGTGGCGCCATAGGCCCGATTGCGCGAGGTGCTGAATTCCGACTCGCCGAAACTGTAGATGGCGCCGGCGCTCCATTGATGGCCGGACGGCGTGCGGTATTTGACGGCATTGTCGTAACGCTTGGTGGTAAAGCCCATCAGGTTGGTCGCGGTACCGGCCAGTCCGCCATGGAAGGGATCGGCCACTTCGGCCAGCGCCTCATATTGCAGGTTGTACTGGCGCCCCAGGGTCAGCATGCCCCAAGTCCCGTCGAGCCCGACCCAGGCCTGGCGCCCCAGCAGGCGGCCCTCTTCAGAGCGGCCGGTGTCGTTTTCAACCCCGCCTTCCAGGGTGAACACGGCCGAGGTGCCATTGCCGCCCAGCGGTTCACGTCCAGTGATGCCGATGCGCGAACCTTCCGAGATGCCGGGCGAAACTTTGCTGCTGGCGCAATTGTCCTTGCAGCCGCGTTCGAGCACGACGCCGGCGTCGACCACGCCGTAGGGCTGGACGCCCTGTGCCGCCGGCGGTTCCCTGGTCTGCGCCAGCGCCAGTACAGGCATTGTGAGCAGGATGGCAAGTGCTTTCATGCTTGTCAGCTTAGGGTAAGCAGTGTGATGCAATCTGTGCGCACACAAACAAAACACCCTGGAGACCGAGTATGTCCAGCAAGCGTTGCAGCGCCGCCGACGCCGTCCGCCTCGTGCGTGATGGCGACATGATCATTGTCCCGACCGGCGCCGGCGAGCCGCCGGCCCTGTTGCGGGAACTGTCGGCACAGCGCCGCAGCTTCAAAGGCGTGCAGGTGGCGCAAATCCTCGCCATGCGCAAGTACGACTACTTCGATCCGGAAACTGCGCATCATGTGCGGCATTGCGCGCTATTCTTCGGCGGCGCATCGCGGACCGCGGGACAGGCGGGCTGGGCCGATTTCATCCCGGCCTATTTCTCGGAGATCCCATCCTTGATCGATCAGGGACAGATGCCCGCTGATGTGGTGTTTGCAATGGCCTCGGAAATGGATGCGCACGGCAACTTCGCGCTCAGCCTGGGCGCCGACTACACCATGGCGGCGCTGCAGAAAGCGCGCGTGATCGTGCTCGAATCCAATCCCAATGTGCCGTTCGCGCACGGCCAATGCCATATCCACATTTCGCAGGTCACGGCCGTGGTGGAAAGCGATGAGCCGGTGATCGAAGTCGGCCTGCCGAGGATCGGCCCGGTGCAGGAAGCGATCGCGGCGCATGTCGCACCCATGATCGACGACGGCTCGACCTTGCAGATCGGCTATGGCGGCATTCCCGATGCGGTGGTGATGCAGCTCACCAGCAAACAGGACCTGGGCATCCATACCGAAATGATTGGCGACGGCATCCTCAAGCTGGTGGAGTGCGGTGCTGTCACCAATCGCCGCAAAACCTTCATGCCGGGCCGCATGGTGGCGACGTTCGCGCTGGGTTCGCGCAAGCTGTACGACTTCATGCACCACAACCCGATGCTGGAAATGCACCCGGTCAGCTTTACCAATGATCCCTGCATCGCCGGGCAGAACGACAAGCTGGTTTCGATCAATGCCAGCCTGCAGGTCGACCTGCTGGGCCAATGCGGCTCGGAAAGCCTGGCCCACCTGCCCTATTCCGGCACTGGCGGCCAGGTCGACTTTGTGCGCGCCGCCAACCGTTCGCGCGGCGGCAAGTCGTTTATCGTGCTGCCATCAACCGCCAAGGAGGGCAGTATCTCGCGCATCGTCCCGACGCTTTGTGCCGGGACGCATGTGACTACCAGCAAGAACGACATCAATTACGTGGTCACGGAATATGGCGTGGCCCAGCTGCGCGGCAAATCGGCCAGGCAGCGGGCCGAAGCGCTGATCGGTATTGCCCATCCTGACTTCCGGGCCGAATTGCGGCGCGAGGCAGCCCGGCTGAACTACAGCTGATTATGTACGGTAGCGAACAATCAAACGTTCGCTGCTGTCTTAGACTTGCTTTCGGAGGTGATCCATGAGGGCAAGTCGCTGTATGGCGTTTTTCCTCGCAGGCTGGACACTGTTGGCCTGCGCACAATTGCCCGAAGTTGATTCGGACCAGGCCAAATCGCGTGCCAGCGCGGTACCGGAGATCGTCACCGCCAAAGGCAAGCTGCCACGCCAGACCACCGAGCAATTGCTGAAAAAGCGATGGGCCAAATCCACGCTGGACTTGAAGGGCCAGGCGGCGCTTGAAGAAGCGGCGACCGGCGTGCCCCTGATCGCCGGCAACAAGGTGCAATTGCTGTTCGATGGGCCGCAGACGATGGCGGAGATGATGAAGGCCATCGCGGCAGCCAAGGATCATATCAATTTCGAGACCTATATCTTCGACCAGGATGAGCTGGGCAAGCAGTTCGCCGACCTGCTGATCAAGAAGCAGCGCGAAGGGGTGGTGGTCAACGTGATCTACGACAGCGTCGGCACCATCGGTGTGCCGCAGGAATTCTTTGACCATATGAAGGATGGCGGCATCAAGCTGCTGGCTTTCAACCCAGTCAATCCGGCCAAGGCGCGCGGTAACGGTTGGAAGCTGAATAGCCGCGACCATCGCAAGATGCTGATCGTCGATGGCAAGGTTGGCTTTACTGGCGGCATCAATATCAGCGATACCTATTCCAAGAGTTCGCCATTCCGGGGCGGTATTGGCGGCAGCGGCCCTGGCAGCGGTCCCGGCGGCGGGTCTGGACTTGGCTCGGGCGCCGGCTCGCGCTCGGGCGCCGGCATCGGGTCGGGCGCAGGGTCCGGCGGCGCCAGGGCGCATCCCGCAAGCGATGATGATGTCGGCTGGCGCGATACCCATGTACGCATTGAAGGACCGGCCGTGCAGGCCATGCAGTGGCTGTTCGTGCAGGCATGGATTGAGCAGGATGCGGACGATCTGCGCGATGCAAAATACTTCTCGCAAGTGGCGCCGGCGGGCGACAAGGTGGTGCGGGTGCTGGGCTCCCGGCCCGAGGGCCGCTTTGAGATCTATAAAGCATTGCTGCTGGCGATGCAGGAGGCAAAGAAGTCGATCCATATCACCTGCGCCTATTTCGTGCCGGATGACCAGACCATGGAGGCGCTGACCAATGCCGCGAGGCGCGGTGTCGATGTACAGCTCGTCCTGCCCAGCGTGTCGGACAGCGGGCTGGTGTTCCATGCAGGGCGGGCGTTCTACCAGCCTTTGCTGGAAGCGGGTGTGAAGATTTATGAACTCAAGCTGTCGGTCTTGCATGCCAAAACGGTGGTGATCGACGGCGTCTGGTCTACCGTCGGCTCCACCAACCTTGACCGGCGCAGCTTCCTCCACAACAGCGAAGTCAACGTGATCGTCATGGGCGATCTGTTTGGACTCGAGATGGAGAAGGCGTTCAAGGAAGACCTGCACAATTCCAAGGAAGTGACGCTGGTGGATTGGAACAAGCGGCCCATCTCCAACCGCCTCAAAGAATGGCTTGCCCGCGTGTGGGACTACTGGCTCTGATCTTTGATATCCATCAAACCGCAGTGTGCCTTTCGGCCTAGGCTGAAAGCACCATGAATGACCGCAAACCGCCCACCTCGCTTGACAAGCCCCAGCCTGGCGATGAACATGCAGGTATCCCCATGCGCGTAATCAGGCTGGAGGGTGATGGTGGAAGAAGTCATTCTAAAGCTCGACAAGCTCGACCTGAAACTCAATAAGCTGGACAAAAAAGTCGACGATGGGCTGGAAAAGCTTAACGACAAGATCGATAGTGGACTGGAAAAACTTAACGACAAGATCGATAGCGGACTGGAAAAGCTTAACGACAAGATCGATAGCGGACTGGAAAAGCTTAACGACAAGATCGATAGCGGACTGGAAAAGCTTAACGACAAGTTCGATAGTGGACTGGAAAAGCTCAATGACAAGATCGATGCTGGGCAGGAAAAACTCTACGACCGGATCGACTCGAACCAGAAGGAGTGGCTTAACCAGTTCGCCAAGATCTATTACATGCTCGTTATGTTTTTGATTGCGCTGATTGGCGGCCTGCTCGCCTTGCTGGCGAAGGCTGTTGGTGTTTTTTAGCTCGCGGGACGCCAGATGTCGCCCTGGCGGCGGAAGATGTCGGTGGCGGCGAGGGTGAAACCGGTGCTCTCGTTCCAGCCGTAACGCTCGACCTGGATTTGGTCGTGCTGCACGCGCAGCACATTGAATGAATTTGTTTCGCCGCGACTGCGGGTCGACGTCGCTGTGCCAGCCTGGACTACCAACGCGGCGTAGCCGTCTATTTCATAGCGCTCGGAAGTATTGTGGCTGTGGCTGGTATGCAGGTGCCCTGCCAGCAGCAGGTCCACGCCGCAGCGCGCGAATGTCTCCATCGCCATTGGCGCACGGTCCACGATATCGTCATTGTCCTTATGCGGCGGCAGGTCGAAGGGATGGTGCGTCACCACCACCCGCGTGAGACTGCCCGACAGGCGCGAGAAGCGTTGCCGCAGGTATTCCACCTGGCGCCGGTTGACGCGGCCATCCTTGAAGGTCAGCGAACGTGCCGTGTTCAAGCCCAGCACGGCAATTTCATCGTCCACGAACTCCGGCGCCAGGTCGCGCGTGATATAGCGGCGGTATTTGACCAACGGCTGGAAGAAGCGTGCTGCCACGTTGTACAGGGGGATGTCGTGATTGCCCGGCACCACGATCTGCGGCGTGGGCAAGGTGTCGAGGTAATGCCGTGCCTGGCGGAACTGGGCGCTGCGGGCGCGCTGGGTCAGGTCGCCGGACACCACCACCACGTCCGGCCGCAGATCACCGATCAATTCGCGCAAGGGCGCCAACAACGCATTGTCGACGCGGCCGAAATGCAAATCGGAGATATGGACCAGGGTTCGCATTAATCCTCCTGAGGTCGCGGCACGATCACCGGCAAGGCGGCCGGGCGGATCCGGTAACGCAAAGGCGGCGCCATCACGGATACCTCACCGTCGGTCGCCACCCGCAGGCGGCGGTGGCGGGTTTCGATCATCATTTCGCCGGCCTGGAACACGTGAAACTCGCGCGACTGCCGCAGCCGTCCGAGCAAAGCCCGCAGGGCCAGCTTCAGCAAGCCAAAGCGGGTCGGCCGCTGGGCCACATACACACTCAGCATGCCGCCGTCGATGCGGGCCCGCTCGCCGATATTGAAGCCCTGCATATGGTATTCATTATTACCGATGAAGACGAAAGGCGTGCGCCGCGCATGGCCTTGCTCGCCCAAAGTCAGGCGCACGCTGAGGAAAGGATAACGCCGCAGCGCGGCCAGTGTCGCCCAACCGAATGCCGTCCACTTGCCCCGGCCGAGGCGGCGCTGCTGCCGCTGGCGATCGCGCACGATATCCGGATACAGCCCGAGGCTGGAGTTATTCAGGAAGACGCGGCCATTCACCTCCCCTACGTCCACGCGCGCCACATGGCCAGCCGCCAGCGTGGCAACTGCCGCGTCCAGCTGGGGCGGGATGCGCAGGTCGCGCGCAAAGTGGTTCAGCGTCCCCATGGGAAGCACGCCGAATACGGCGCCGCTATCCAGCACCACCGAGGCAACGGCGTTGATGGTGCCGTCGCCGCCGCCTGCCACTACGATCGGCGCGCCGGCAGCCAGTGCTGCGCGTGCCGCCTCCATCAGGTGATTGACGTCCGCCGCCAGGGTAATGTCGGCATCCAGCCCATGGCTGGCAAGCCGTGCGGCCAGCGACTCGCGCCATGCCTGGCCATATCCCAGGCCGGCGCCGGCGTTGATGATCACAGCCATGCGGCTCACAGGCGCTCCCGGTGCCGGCGCAGGCTGGATACCGCCGTCACGCAGATCGCCAGCCAGCCCAGTCCTTCAGCCACCGCCGCCAGGACATCGGTCAGGTAATGCACGCCAAGATAGACGCGGCTGAACGCCACCAGCGCAATCATCAGCAACGCGCCAACGGCCAGCGCGGCCCGCTGGGCGCCGCTGCGCGCATGCGTCCACAGGTAGCAAGCCAGCGCGCCATAGAACACGGTCGCTGCCAACGTATGGCCGCTGGGGAAGCTGTAGGTCGGCAACGTCAGCAGCGGCGCCTCAAAGCTGGGGCGCACGCGCTGGTAGCTGTGCTTGAGCAGCACATTCAGCACCATGCCCGGTGGCACGGATAACAGCACGGCCAGCAGCCAGTAATGCGCCTGCCGCCGCCAGAGGTGCCAGGCAAACAGCAGGGTCAGGAAAGCAATGCCCGCCACGCTGTGCAGGTGGCTGACTGCCAGCATCAGCGTCGTCCAGGGTTCAGTGGCGCGGGCGTGCAGCCATTGCGAGACACTGATATCGAAGGCAGCCAGGCGCGCCCCCGGCCCCACCGCGGCCCCGGCAATGGCGTGGAACACGGCAGAGGCCACGATCAGCAGGGCCAGCCCGGCCACAAGGTGCAAAGGAAGTCGGATCGTATCTCTCATACAACGCTTAATAAAAAAACCTGATCTTTCATCCAGTACTGTTGATTCATACAGTATTTGTGCTATTCTAATCACTCGTTAAACACACATCACAGCACAAGGAATTCGTCATGACCACTATGCACAGCACCTTCGGCTCCCGCTTTGGCCTGGAATATGCCCCTATGTCTTTCCTGGTTCGCTTCGGCAAACGCGAAGTGCTGGTGTGCCGTGACTTCCGCAAGCGCTTCTACGCTGTGAACCCGATCATCGAGTGCGACACCGGCGTTCAGCCTGGCCACCTGGAAGTTCTGCTGTTCAGCCGCTGGCTGCTGATCTTCTCCAAGGCCCACTAAGCTTCAGTCTCGCATAGCTGTTCATACCGAGCGCGCAAGTAGTCGCGCAAACGAATCACGACGGGCGTGACCTGCGAGCGGTGCATGCAAACCAGCTGTAATGGCACCTCTTCACCCATTACATCTGGTAGCAGCAAACGCAAGCGACCGGCTTCAAGGTCGGCGGTCACGTCCAGCCGTGATTTGTAGGCAATACCCAATCCCGCTACCGCCCAGCGGCGCACCAGGTCGGCATCATCGCTGCTGCGATTGCCCCTGACCTGCACCACTTTGTCCTGGGCGGGGAAAGCCCAGCGGTCATACAGCATGTCATCCAGGGCGAAGCGCAAGCAGTTGTGCTGTGCCAGCTCGTCCAGGTTGGACGGCGAACCGTTCCGGCGCAGGTAGTCCGGCGATGCCACCAGCGCACGCCGGTTGCCGGGTGCAATGGGCATGGCCACCAGGCTGGAATCATCGAGCTTGCCATAACGCAGGGCCAGGTCCACTGGCTGGCGATACATGTCCGCGACCCGGTCGCTGACAAACAGCTGCAGGCTGATGGCCGGATACTCGGCCTGGAACCCGTCCAGCCATGGCAACAGCACATTGCGGCCCACGTCCGATGGCATCGAAATCTTCAGCAGGCCAGCCAGTTCCTGCTGGCCCTGCCTGATCGCCTCATGCCCTTCGCGCAATTGACGCACCGCTTCACGTGCATGGCGCAGGTAATGCTCGCCTTCCGCCGTCAGGCGCAGCGAACGGGTGGTGCGGGCAAACAGGCGCAATTGCAATCCGTCTTCCAGCCGCTTCAGGGCCGCACTGGCCAGGGCCGGCGATATGTCCAGCGAACGTGCTGCCGCCGACAGGCTGCCACGATCGGCCGTATTGACGAAGACTTCCAGGTCATCCAGGCGCAACATTTTCAGCATTCCTTTGAAAGTGTTTCCATAATTTTAGTCTTTTTCTTGAAGCTGTGATGTTCGAAGATACCGACATCACCACTTCTTACGAAAGACGTCACCATGAAAGCTGTTGCCTACCGCGCCTCCCTGCCGATCGACCACGCCGATGCGCTGATCGATATCGAACTGCCTGCACCGGTTGCCAGCGGCCGCGACCTGCTGGTCGAGATCAAGGCTGTGTCCGTCAATCCGGTCGACACCAAAATCCGCCTCAATGTCGGCCCTGCCGAAGGCGAAAGCAAGGTGCTGGGCTGGGATGCCACCGGCATCGTGCGTGCGGTCGGTCCCGAAACCAGCCTGTTCAAGCCGGGCGATGAGGTCTGGTATGCCGGCGCCCTTGGCCGTCCTGGCACCAATGCCGAACTGCACCTGGTCGACGAACGCATTGTCGGCCATAAGCCATCCAGGCTCAGTTTCGCCGAAGCGGCCGCCCTGCCCCTGACTGCCATCACGGCCTGGGAATTGCTGTTCGACCGCCTGGGCGCCAGCCGCGACAAGGCGCGCGAAGCCGGCAAATCCCTGCTGGTAACAGGCGCCGCGGGCGGCGTCGGTTCCATCCTCATCCAGCTGGCGCGTCAATTGACGGGACTGACCGTGATCGGCACGGCCTCGCGCCCTGAAACTGCTGAATGGGTCGAGTCGCTGGGCGCGCACCACGTCATCGACCACAGCAAGCCACTGGATGAAGAAATCCGTCGCCTGGGCCTGCCGCCCGTCAATTACATCGCCAGCCTGAACGAAAGCGAACACCATTTCAGTGCCCTGGCCGAGCTGGTGGCGCCGCAAGGCAAACTGGCCCTGATCGACGATCCGGCCCATATCGACGTGCGCCTGCTGAAACGCAAAAGCGTGTCGCTGCATTGGGAATTCATGTTCACGCGCTCGATGTTCGAAACTGACGACATGGCGCAACAGCACGCCCTGCTGAACGACGTGTCGCGCCTGGTGGATAGCGGTGTGCTGAAAACCACACTGGGTGAGCGTTTCGGCGCCATCAATGCGGCTAATCTGAAACGCGCGCACGCCCTGCTCGAAAGCAATCGCGCACGCGGCAAGATTGTATTGGAAGGCTTCTAAGCTTCGGCTGCGGTGCGCACAGCGTGTGCCGCCGCGCTTGCCTCACCCGCCAATTCGATCGCATGCTGCTGCTGGCGAATCGCCAGTGCGCGGCGATCGTGCGTGTCGACCAGGTCGATCAAGGATTGCGAAACGCTGCATGCGTCTTCGACCGTTGCGTCGAAGCGGTCGCGGCCGCGTTTAAGCATGGGCGACTCGTAGCCCACCGCGCTGAACATGTCGCATATTTCCGCGCACAGGTCACAGAGCGTGCGCATCGAATCGCAGGCGCCTTCGATGTCGGCGCGCATTTTACGGTCGAGGTCGATAAACTCGGTGCGAGCACAATCATGGGCCGACAATTCCGAGACCGTGCTTTTCCAGCGCTGGATGCGCCCAATGATGCGGCTGATGTTGATATTTTTCTGGCGCAGGATCAAGGCGTACTGGCAGGCCAGCAGCGCCAGCGGCAGGCAGGCCAGGAAGGCCGGCATGCCCGCACGCCGCAAATTCGTTTCCATTTTTTTGCAGCGGCGCAGGATTGCACCGATATTGCTGCCAAGGGATTGGTTGCGCATGGCCGTCCTCCCGACGATCCGCCGTGCGAAGGCATGGCGCGACAAGCCAAGTATAGGCAGCGCTGCGCCGGAGCGACCGTGCCCAGGGTTGATGCAGATTAAAGGTGCAGCGATTAAGCGCCGTTGAGCCAGGTTTGCTCGTGGGCCCGTTCGCGGCGGCGGCGCTCGGCTGGGGAGTCGAAGTCGCGCAGGAACTGGACGTGCTTGCGTTCCAGCGCCAGCATCTCGCGCTCGAGCGAATCAATTTCGGCGCGATCGGTCGAGTGATTCATGTAAGTGGCGCGTTCGCGCTGGATACGCTCCTGCTCGTCCTGGATGGTTTGCAAACGCCCTTCGCAACGCTGCACGGTGCGGCGCAGCTTTTCCGGCGTCAGGCCCTGGTCGCGCAGGTCGGTCTGCACCGCCAGGTCGCCGCGCACGGCATGGGTGCGCTTTTGCAGTTCGGCGATTTCCGCGTTGACTTCATCGATGGCCTGGGTGTCCTTGGCCGCATAGGCGCTGCGGCGGCGCTCGCCCAGCAGGGCCATTTCCGCTTCCAGCACCTGGTATTCATCGCGGAATGGGCGTTCGAAATTGCCTAATTGGGTAAGGCAGGACTCGAGCTGCTTCTCCAGTGTCACCACCTCGAGCTGCAGCTTGGCGATCGGCATGTCAAAGCGGCGCTGGGCACGCTCCTCCATTGCCTTGTTGGCGGCCAGCAGGCGCGCCTCGAAGCGCACGGTCGAAAACTTCTTGCGCGCCTCCTCCTCATGGGCGGCACGCAGCCTGCGCTCGTAAGCGCGGTAAGCCGCGGGCATGCGCAGCTTGCGATACCAATTTCGAATCCAATTCCACATAGGCAGGAATATAGCCTAGGCTGCGCCGCGTGTCATGTCTGCCAGCGCCGGGACCAGCAAGGATGCGACAGCAATCGCGTTGCTGCTGTGCGGCACAGTGTCGCAGCTCGCGGTGCGCGCCACGCCGGCGGCTTGCAGGTCTTCGAAGGCAGTTGCGGCGAACAGCGGGTGGACCGCGACGCAAACGGGCGGCGGCAGGCCGGCCCGGCGTACATGGCCGACAGCGGCAATCATGGTGCGGGCGGTGGATGCGATATCGTCAACGATGACGGGAGTGTGGTGCTGCCAGCGTCCGGTGTCCGGCACCGAGACTTCCACATCGTGGTCGCCGCGGCGCACTTTTTCCAGCACGATGCAAGGGCAGCCGGCGCCGCGAGCCACCTCGGAGGCCCATTGCTCGCTCTCGGCATCCGGCCCGATCACCAGCGGCTGGGGCACATTGGCCGCGATCCATTGCGATATGGCCGGAGCGGCGCGCACCACGCGCGTTGGGATGGTATAGATTTCGGCCAGGTCGTGGTGGCGGTGCAAATGGGGGTCGATGGTCACCATCCAGTGGAACACGCCAGACAGCAGCCGCGCGAAATGGGCCGAGGTAATGCCTTCACCCGGATTGAAGATGGCATCGTGCCGCATATAAGCCAGGTAAGGGGCCGCCAGGCCGACGCTGGCGGCGCCCAGGTCGCGCGCGATGCTGGCGGCAAAGTACAGCGGCATGAAACGGTCGTCAGGCCGGTCAAGGGTGCAGACCAGGACTACCTGGCGCCCTTTCACTTCCGAGTGGTAGCGCACGTAGGATTCGCCGTCCGGGAAGCGCCGTACTTGCAAGCGCCCCTGCTCCCAGCCTGTCAATGCCGACAATTGCTCTGTCATTGCTTCATTGCCGGGCAGGGCGAACAGGATAGGCGTCATGGCGATCTCCTCAAAGTAGTGACTTTTATTCTAGCTCCCGGTCCGGGATTTGCGCAATTCAAGCATCATTTTTGACAACCTGTCGCAATCTTTGGGCGGCTAATGGTGGTAGCAGCCAGAATCGTCCCCGTTATCAAACTGGAGACATGCATGCCTTTGAACCGTTGCACCCTGCCTGCGCTGGCACTGGCGCTGGCAAGCGCCCAAGCGCATAGCGAAGCCGTGCTGCAGGATTTTTCCGGCCATAAGATTGAGGTCCTGAAGATCACCAAGCCCGGCGCCCCGGCCACCGTGGTCTTCGAAAATGGTTCGCGCATCACCCTCGACAAATGGGACAAGGTGATCCTGGAAGTGGCCAAAGAGGCGACCGTGTTCGCCTACAACCGCCCGGGCTACGGCAAGAGCGACAAACCATCCACGCCGCGCAACGGCAAAACCGTGGTTGAAGAACTACGCCAGCTGTTGCAGCAGCAAGGCTTGCAGCCGCCCTATGTCCTGGTTGGCCATTCCCTCGGCGGCCTGTACATGCAGTTGTATGCGCGCGCCTATCCGCAGGAAGTCCAGGGCGTGGTGCTGGTCGACGCGGTCTACCCCGGCATCATCAAAAAGCCGGAGGACTTTCCTTTCATGACGCGTATGGCCAAGTACCTGTTCCTGAATTCGGCGATGGAAGCGGAAGTCGACCAGATCCACAGCACCGGCCAGGCCGTGCTGGCGATGCCGTGGAACGACGAGATCCCGATCGTGCGCCTGTTCAACGTGCCCAAGTCAGCCGGCGCGGTAGCGGTCGACCTGGGCACTGTCAATGAGGACGAGCAGACCCGCACCATGGTCAAGAACATGTACCCGAAATCCTGCAAGGTGATCGTGGATTCCGATCACCAGATGCAGCAGGCTAATCCCGAAGTGGTGGTCAACGCTATCCACGACGTGATCAGCGCCCGCGACAGCAAGCGTCAGCCGGCCTTGCGCTGCACCTGATCCGGTTCAGCCGTGGTACGCGCTTCTTCATGATGGAAAGGCGCGTACCAGGTCACAACGAAGGATGGCACAGTCGCCGCCATCACCAGCCAGAAATAGCTGACATAGCCCATGGCCTCCTGCAGGTGGCCGCTGACCATGCCGGTCAACATGCCGCACATCCCCATCAAGCCGGTGCCGAAGGCGTAGTGGGTGGTGGTGTATTTGCCGGGGGCGAGCTGTTGCATCAGGTAGATCATGAAGCCCACAGAACCGAAGCCGAAGGAGAACTTCTCCACCACCACGCCGGCGCCGATCACCCACAGGTTCGATGGCTGGAAGATCGCCATCAGCAGGAAGGTGGCGATCGGGATGTTCAGCACGCAGCACAGCGTGAACAGCACCGGTTTCAGTCCGCGCTTTGCCACGTACCAGCCGCCGATCAGGGAACCTGCCAGTACAGCCAGCAGGCCGTATGTGCCATAGACGATGCCGAGCAGTTCGTTCGACATGCCAAGCCCGCCCTTCTCGACCGGGTCCACCATGAAGAAGGGACCGATCTTTTCCAGCAGGCCAATCGACACGCGATACAGCAGTGCGAAGGCCACCATGGTCCACACGCCGCGCTTTTCAAAGAAGGTCTTGAAGGCGTCGCGCAGGATGAAGCCCGCTTGCGCCAGGTTTTCCGGTGTATCGGCCGCACGCGCGCCATCCGGCATCGCGCGCCAGTGCCAGGCCGTAATCGCCAGCAGCAGGATCGCCACGGCAACGAAGACAATGCGCCAGGCGCCAAGCCAGTCCATGCCATAGTCGGAATGCAGGCGGCCGCTCAGGTAGACCAGCACGCCGGAAGCCACCACCGGACCAATGTTCCAGCTCAGGCTTTGCACGCCGCAGTACAGCGACTGGCTGCGCGAACTGAGCGAGGTGACGTAGACGCCGTCGCTGGCGATGTCCATGGTGGCCCCGATGAAGGACATGATCCAGAACAGCGCCATCATCAACGCCATCGAGCCCGGCATGCCCATCACCAGGGCCACTGCGCCGAAGCCCAGGCCAAGCAGCAACTGGGTGACCAGCACGAAGAACTTCTTGGTGCGGTACATTTCCACCACCGGAGCGAACAAGGGCTTGATGGTGTAGGCCAGGATCAGCATGCTCGAATACTGCGCCGCGCGGCCATTGTCCATGCCCAGGTTCTTGAACATGATGGACGTGACGCTGGTCAGCATCATATAGCCCATCGCCATTGCGAAGTAGCCGGTGGGCACCCACTGCAGCGGCGAGCGGTTCATGAGCGCTGCACCTTGACCAACTCGCGGTACCAATGCGCGCTGTCCTTCAGCGTGCGCTTTTGCGTGGCGTAATCGACATGGACGATGCCGAAGCGCTTGGCGTAGCCGGAATCCCATTCGAAGTTATCGAGCAGGCTCCACATGAAGTAGCCTTGCACATCGACGCCTTGCTCCATGGCGCTGGCCAATGCATCGAGGTGGCGCGAGATGAAGGAAATTCGCTCCTCGTCGTGGTCCGGCGTGCTGCTGGCCATGCCGTTCTCGGTGATGTAGATCGGCGGCAGCTCATACTCGCCCTTCAGCTTGAGCAGCAATTCGGTCAACCCCTGCGGATAAATTTCCCAGCCCATTTCGGTGCGGCCGTTTTCCAGCGGCGGCGTGCGCGGCGGATCTTCGGCGCTGCAGAAAGCGCGGAAGTAGTAGTTCACGCCAAGGAAGTCGATCGCCTGGTGGATGGCGGCCATGTCTCCCGCCTCGATTTGCGGGGCATTGGCGCCGTGGTGGCGCAGCGCCAGTTCCGGATAGCGGCCTTTGAAAATTGGGTCCATGAACCATTGTACCGAACGTGCGTATTCCACCTCGGCCAGCGCGCGGTCAGCATCGCTATCGGTGGCCGGGTCGGCGGTCCACTGGTTCAGCACAATGCCCAGCTTCGCCGTCGAACCGACGGCGCGCATGGCGCTCATTGCCAGGCCGTGCGACAGCAGCAGGTGGTGCGAAACCTGGACGGCGGCCTTGGCGTCGCGTACGCCCGGCGCAAACTGGCCGTTGCCGTAGCCAAGGTTAGCGGTGCACCATGGCTCGTTATGCGTCGCGATGCTGGCCACGCGATTACCGAAGCGGCGCGCCACTTCAGCCGCGTATTCGGCGAAATATTCGCAGGTGGCACGATTCAGCCAGCCGCCCTCTTCCTGCAGGGCCTGCGGCAGATCCCAGTGGTACAGCGTGACGTAGGCCTGCTTGCCTTTTTCCTGCAAGGCAGTGATCAGGCGGTCGTAGAAGGCGAAGCCGGCTTCATTCCAGGCGCCCTTGCCATCCGGCTGCACGCGCGACCAGGCGATGGAGAAGCGGTAGGCATCGACGCCGAGGGAGTCGATGATGTCGACGTCCTCGCGATAGCGATGGTAGTGATCGCAGGCGACGCTGCCGTCGCTGCCATCCTTGATCTTGCCGGGCGTATTGCAGAAAACGTCCCAGATAGAGAGGCCTTTGCCGTCCTCCTGGTTGGCGCCCTCGATCTGGAAGGCGCTGGTGGCTACGCCCCAGAGAAATTCGGGCGGCAGGCGTGTGTCTTTCATTCTTGATTTCGCAGGTAAAAGCTTAGGGATGGCCTGCCCCGGGGGACGAGGCAGGCCGCGTTGCGACGGGCTTAGAAGTCGATGCCCGCGTTAACACCGATGGTGCGTGGAGGCAGGTACTGAGCCACCCACACGTTGGCGCCGTTCATGGCGCTGGTCTTGATGCGTTTGTCGCCAACGTTACGTACGAAGGCATCCACCCAGAACTGCTTCGGTCCCTGGTAGCGCAGGCCGAGGTCAAACTTGGTGTAAGCAGCTTGCTGGTCTTCCGGACCCATATTGAAGATCGACAGCTCGGACTTGGTTTCGTAGTGCGCCGAGACGCGCGGGACCAGCGTGTCGCCGTTCGCCAGGCGGAAGGTGTGCTGGTAGTTCAGGTGGGCCGAGAACTTTGGCGCGTGCGGCATGATGTTGCCGGTGACGTTCAGGCAGTTCGAGTTCAGGTCCGGGCAGAACGGCAGCGAATAGTCGTTGGAACCGGCGATCAGGAAACCCAGCTTGGTATGGGTGTAAGCCAGCGCCAGCGCCAGCTTGTCGTCCGGCGACAGCTTGGCCTGGATTTCCGACTCGAAGCCCCACACCTTGGCGCCGTCCACATTGCTGGTGACGAAGGTATGCGACCCGTCCGGATTGGTGACCGGAGAGCTGAACTGGAAGTCCTTGAAGTCCTCGTAGTACAGCGCATTGTTGATGCGCAGTGCGCCGCCCAGGAAGGAGCTCTTGCTGCCGATCTCGTAGTTGGTCAGGGTCTCCGGATCGTAGGTACGGCCGCCGTCCTGCAGGCCGCCGGCCTTGTAGCCGGTAGCGACGCTGGCGTACAGCATGTGGTTCTTGTCGATGTCGTAGCTCAGGCGCGCCAGACCGGTGGTCTTGCTGCCTTTGTAGCGGCCATCGTTGGATGGCACGCTCGGGTTGTAACCCTGGCCCGGCTTGGTCGGATCGATGCTCGGGCTCAGTGGAACCTGCGGCGCCGCTGGATCGCTGTTCCATGTATAGCCGTTACCGCCTTCATTGGTGCGCTTGTCCGAGGTATAACGCAGACCGCCGGTCAAATGCATACTGCCGACGTTCCAGGTGGCCTGGCCGAATACTGCGCGCGAATCCACCGTTTCTTTCGGCTGGATGAAGGAACCTTGCCATGCCACGCTGCCCTGCTGGGTGCCGTGCATGATCGGGATGTCGAAGCGGATGCCATTGTCTTCCGCCGCGTAATACGCGCCCAGCTGCCAATCCACTTCTTTCTGGCCGACCGATTGCAGTTGCAGTTCATGGCTGTTGCTGCTGTATTTCGACCAGACGGTGTTGTTGGCCTGGTAGTCGCCGCCGGTGGTGAAGCTGGTTGGCAGCACGCGTCCGCCGTCCTGGTCATAGGTGGACGAGCCGGAGAACTTCGAATGGCCTGCAATATAGCTCAGCGACATGTCCGGGCTCACAGCGTATTCCAGGCGGCTGCGGAAGGTGTTCACATTACGGTGCAGGAATGGCGCGGTGTCGATCAGGGCCGACCACTCGTCCTGGCCGGCGCGCGGCGTCTGCATCAGGTTCATGTTCGGGGTGCCGCGGTCCTGGAAGCGCTCATAGGAGATATTCCACTTCAGGCGATCGGTCGGCTGGTACAGCCAGCTCACGCGCACACCGCTCTGGTTCTGCGCGTTGTAGCGCGGTCCGTTGACGACGTACTGGTTCGGGTTAATCGGCTGGAACTTGGCAGGATCGCCGCCGCCGGCCAGGAAGGCCGCCTGCTGGGAAGCGAGCGAGAGGTTCGGGAAAGTCTGGTACTTCACATATCCGTCGTGCTGCTCGTGGATGACGGCCACACGCAGGGCGGAGTTGTCGCCGGTCGGCACGTTCAGGGCCGCGCGGGCGCCGAGGCGGGCGTAATCGCCGATACCACCGGAAACGCTGCCCGAGAATTCTTTCAGTTTTGGCTTGACGGTCTGCATATTGACCGCGCCGACGGTGGAGTTGCGGCCCCACAGCGTGCCTTGCGGGCCGCGCAGGACTTCAATCGCTTCCACGTCGAACAGCAGCGCGGTGGCGCCTTCCGGACGCGGCGAGTAGATGCCGTCCACGAAGAAGGCTACTTCCGGATCAGCATATTCGGTCTTGGCAGAGTCGTTACCGATACCGCGCATGGTCATGGTGATGACGCCGTGATCGCCCTGGCCGGTGGCCTGGAAGCTTGGCACCAGGTTGGTCACGTCCTGGATGGTTTGCACGTGTGCATCTTCAAGCGCCGCGGCATCCAGCGCGGTAACGGCCACCGGGGTCTTTTGCAGCGAAGTGGTGCGTTTGGTCGCCGTGATCAGCACTTCCGGCACGACGGTGGATTCGGTGTTGGCGGCAGGCGCGGCAGGGGCTTGCTGCGCGGTAGCACTATTGGCGGACGCGACCAGGGCCAGCACCCCGATCTGGATTGCAGAAAACTTCATGTTGTCTCCGGGTTGTTGTTGTGAAAACGATTTCTTATTGCTTGAAAACGTTTTCATGGTACATTTTTAAAAAATAAGAAGTCAACAATTTTTTTAAGGAGACGACAAAAATGGTACCGATTCCAACACGGCGCATACTCATCGTTGGCGGCGGCAGCGCAGGATGGCTGTGCGCCGCTTACCTGGCCAAGATGTTCGGCGACAGCAAGGAAATCACGCTGGTGGAAGCACCTGAAATCGGTGCCATCGGCGTAGGAGAAGGCAGCTTCCCGTCCCTGCGCGCCACGCTGGCGGCGCTCGGCATTCCCGAAGCCGAATTCGTGCGCGAATCGAGCGCAACCTTCAAGCAAGGCATCACCTTCCAGAACTGGCTGTATGGCGCCGACCACTACTTCCATCCGTTCTCGATGCCGAGCCAACGCCCTGGCGCACCGGAACTGCTGCCCTACTGGCTGCAAGGCCTGGCCGGCGACACGCCGTTCGCCGAAGCAGTCACCATGCAAAAGCGCGTGGTGGATGCGCAACGGGCTCCGAAACGCCCCGGCGACAGCGACTACAACGGCCCGTTGAATTATGCCTACCACTTCGACGCCGCCCGCTTTGCTGCACTGCTGTCCAAACACGCCCGCAAATCTGGCGTGCGCCATATACAGGACCATGTCGAAGGCGTACAACTCGACCTCGAAGGCGCCATCGCCAGCATCCAAACCCGCGAGCACGGCGCACTCACGGCCGACCTGTACATCGACTGCTCCGGTTTCCGCGCCCTGCTGATCGGCGGCGCGCTTGGCTCGCGATTCCACAGCGTGAGCGACGTACTGTTCTGCGATACAGCGCTGGCCGTGCAAGTGCCCCACCCTGCGCCCGACACGCCAATCGCCTCCGCCACCATCTCCACCGCGCACGAAGCCGGATGGACCTGGGACATCGGCCTGCAGGAACGGCGCGGCATCGGCTACGTTTATTCGAGCCGCCACACCAGCGACCAACGCGCCGAACAAGTGCTGCGCGCCTACGCCGGCCCCGCTTCCAATGGCCTGAACGTGCGCAAGATCCCCATGCAGGTCGGTTATCGCGAACAGCATTGGATCAAGAACTGCGTGGCAATCGGCCTTGCGGGCGGCTTCCTCGAACCACTGGAGGCGTCCGGCATCGGCTTGGTGGAAACGGCGGTCCAAATGCTGGGCGCACTGTTCCCGCATAACGGTGAAATGGCCCCGCTGGCGCGCCACTTCAACCAGTTCATGAGCGAACGCTATGCCCGCATCGTCGACTTCATCAAACTGCACTTCTGCCTGAGCCAGCGCCGTGAGCAGTTCTGGATCGACAATTGCGACCCCGCCACCTGGACCGACAGCCTGCGCGACAAACTCGCCATGTGGCGCTGCCGTCCACCACAGCGCATGGATTTCCTGACTGATTTCGAAATGTACCCGCCCTCCAGCTGGCAGTACATCTTGTATGGGATGGACTTCCCCAAAGCGATGCCGCCCATTCCCGGACTCGAACTGATGGCCGACGCAGCGCGGCAGGAATTCGCCAATATCGCCGAAGTTTCAGCCCGTGCGGTGGCGGATTTGCCCGACCACCGTGCCTTTGTAAGCCAGCTATGCCGGCATGAAAACGCTTTCAGAAACGACTTTCATGCAATTCGTGCAACAGTGAACCGCTGAGCGCTTGCTGCTGCCAAGTTCTATGGTAATCTCCGCTTGAAAAGCATTTCATAATGAGAAACCCCTTGAACGACCACGCCAACACCCCATCGCCAGCCACGCTAACCGACGTCGCCCGCCGCGCGGGAGTTTCCCCCAGCACCGTATCGCGCATTTTGAACGGCACCGCCAGGGTGGCTGACGACAAACGGCAAGCCGTGCAGGCCGCGATCAGCGAGTTGAATTTCGCCCCCAACCAGATGGCGCAAAGCCTGAAGCACGGTCGCACGATGACGATCGGGATTGTGGTGCAGGATATCGCCTCGCCCTTCTTCGACGAGATCCTGCATGGTGTGGACGATGGGCTGAAAGGCACCGGCTACGCATCGGTGATCGTCAGCGGCCACTGGAATGCCGACGAAGAAGCGGAGCGCATCCGCCTGCTGTTGGCGCGCAAAGTGGACGGCATCATCCTCCTGACAGGCCGCATGACCGATGCAGCAGTGCTGGGTTTCGCGGCCCAGCGCCCCGTCGTTTCGCTGGGCCGCGTGCTGCGCACCAACCGCGCCATCGGCTTCGCGCTCGATAATGAACACGGCGCCTGGCTGGCCGTGCGCCACCTGATCGAAATGGGTCACCGCCGCATCGCCCACTTGGCAGGCCCGGTTGAAAACCGCGACTCGGTGGAGCGCCTGGCGGGCTACAAGCGCGCACTGAAAGAAGCCGATATCCCCTTTGATCCGGCGCTGGTCGTGGAAGGCAACCTGCAGGAAGCCGGCGGCCTGATGGCAATGAATCGCCTGTACGACAGCCAGCATCCCTTCACTGCGGTCTTTGCGGTCAATGACCAGACGGCCTACGGCGCGCGCCTTTTCCTGTACCGCAAAGGCATCCGCGTACCGGACGACGTTTCGCTGGTCGGCTTCGATGACCTGCCCGGCTCCTCCTACACCACCCCGCCGCTGACCACCGTCCGCCAGCCGCTGTACGTGATCGGCCAGACGGCAGTGCAGTCCATGCTCGGATTGATCAACGGCGAAGAAGTGGAAGGCACGATCCCGCCGGTGGAGCTGGTGGTGCGCGAGACTACACGGCGCATCCGCTAGTGCTTACGGACGGCGGCGCACCACGTCGCCGCTATCGACCTGTCCTTGCTTGACCTTGAGCCAGCTCTTGCCGGTCAGTCGCTCGAAGTTATTGAATGGTGAAGGCAGCGCATCGGCGTCGAAACCAGGTGCATTCTTCAAGTCATAATGCAGGTGCACCAGGAAGGCATCACCGGAAAAACCCATTTCCCCGACCTTCTGCCCGACCTTCACGGTATCGCCCACCTTGACCGTCACGCTGCCCTGCTTCATGTGGGCCAGCAGGCTGATTTCACCGTTGCCATGGTCGATTTCCACATGGTTGCCCCACATGATGCTCGGGTCGGCGATGAACTGCTCTTTTCCAAACGAAGGCCCTTTGCCCTTGGAATTGTCCGGAATCGTGGCAACTGCACGAACCACTTTACCGCCAGCCGGTGCGAGGATGGGTTTTCCCCAGCCATACCAGTCTTCATTGCGCGAGCCGTCGCCCTTGTACATGCGGCCTTGGTCGTCGGTGGCGACAAAGTCATAGCTGTAGCGCATAAAGTTGCGCTTCCAATTCAGTGCTTGCGCCATCGGATCAAGCAAAGGCAGGCGGCGGTGGTGCCCGTAGAAATCATGGCCGTCGTGCACCAGCACCGCTCCGGCAACTGGTAGCTGCAGCTGCGCTTTCGGCTTGTAGGCGATTGGCGCAACCGGGACTTCAACGGTGTATTTGGTGTCATCGCCCACGTCGAACTTGAAGGTATAGCGCAGGCGGGAGATATCTAGCTCCTGAGCGAATGCAAACAGCGGATTGAAAACCAGCTCCGACTTGCCCGGCTCGATAAAGCGGTTCGGCACCACCAGTACACTGCGGCCAATGGCGCCTACACGGTATTGCGCCACCAGCTTGCCAGCATCGCCCAGCACGGAAACTTCGACTTCACTCAGTTCTACCTTGTCCTGGCTATCATTTTCGACCAGGAAGTCGATGTTCAGTAGTTGCTGGCCCTTGCCCTGCTCAATCAGCGGCTTGGCCGGCGCCACGCTCACATTGATCGGATCAGCCCAGGCCATGCCGGTTGCCAGGGCCATTGCCGTGAAGGCGATGTTATGCAATTTCATTCAGTCCCCCAAAGGTTTTAATAGTGAGGCGACTTTACCCGGCAGCAGGCAGCAAATGCGGGACTTTGCGACGAACTGCACGATTCTTGGCGTGATTGGCGTGGGGAATGTATAATCCAGCCCTCTGGAAGCGTGGCCGAGTGGTTGAAGGCAGCAGTCTTGAAAACTGCCGACGGTTAATCCCGTTCGTGAGTTCGAATCTCACCGCTTCCGCCAAAACCTTCAAAGGAGCCTTACAGCCGTAAGGATCTTTGCATTTCCGGACCGCCTAACTGCATTGCCTCCAGCACGCCAAACAGGATACTTCCTGAACGTGTTGCGGAAACGGTTTCCGCAACTAGGGTACTGGGGCCGTTCAATTCTGCTGCCAAAGGTTAGAGTTCGCCGACTCGGCTCACGCCACCGCCAGAATGCGCAACGACAAATTCGCCTATGTCACCGCGCTCGGGCCGCTCCTTGATCAACGTTATATGCCACTCCTGCAAATAAGTTGGCGCTCTCTCATGTTCTCGCTGGTAGCCTCTCCAAAGCATTAACATGCCTTGCCACGAAACGCATTGCGCATCAAAAAGGCTCGGTAGCAGCTTATTTTGTTGGGAATGATCCCCCCACCGTTCGACACTCAAACGGGGATGGGTTCCCAGGTAAATCAGATTGAGCATGCCAGCGACACCAGGATCGTTTCCGAAATCCCTATCGTGGCGGCGAATGCCATTCTTGCGAAGCTGTCTGATAATACTGTACATGCGTACAGTATATCGTACTTAGGGTTGCCGCGATTTGTGGCTAAGTGCGGGGGCAGTTCTTCCAATTGAAACTCTGAAATTAAAAACGCCCCTGCTAGAGGGGCGCTTCAAAGTTCGATGAGAATGAATTAGGGGATGACAAATGACGTGGTATCCCCTGCTATGAATTGATCAATTAGCAATTCCGCCTCATGGGCGATCTTCTGCTCAAGTTCATCGGCCTTATCTCGCGCAACCGAAGAGCTTTCCATCAGATCCGCTATCTTGTTCTCCATCTTCTTGCCGAGCCGAGGAACTGCCAACGTCGCCACATCTGCAGCCGCGATCTCAGGCACGCTTGAGCCAAAAGCAAATCGAACGATCTGTGGTCTCCCAAGCGTTGGATGTCCCATTACGCACTGCAGATAGCCTTTCCGGTGACCCGAGCGTTCATTGCCAACCGAATGCCGTAGCCGCTCGCAAGATAGTTCTCCGCCTCCATGCGGCGATCTTGTCCCCACAAAATGGAAGCCGGCACAGAACTCCATTTGGCTTCGTGCCACTTCCATTGAGTCGCGTCCTCTCTAGGCGCGCTTAGTCCTGCTCGTTTAGCCATTTTTGGAATGCCTGTGCAATTTGTAGAGTGTTGTCGTCAACAACTTTGCGCTGAGTGCGCTGCTTCTTATACACGGGGCTACCGTCCTCGTATTCTTTGATCGTTTCCTCAACCTCTTCAACTATCTCGTTACCTTTCTTGTCTCGAACGTAGGTCCGATTGGATCGCACTCCATGTGCACCCGGCCACTTGCGATAAATCCGGCCTGAAAACGGGAGCGAACTAATGAGCGCTATGTTTGAGCTCCCGCTACATTCGGAGACCCTTTCGGCAGACGAGCTTATCGATATTTCTGGCAGTACACGCAAGAACGACCAGATCGATTGGCTGAAACGCAATGGATGGGTATTCCACCAAAATAGAGCAGGCTCGCCTGTGATAGGGCGTCTTTATGCACGCATGAGGCTGGCAGGAATCAACCCCACCGCGATCGCTATGAATGATCGCGGCTGGAACCTCGACACTAGCAAAGTACGGTAGAGCATGCGGCCAAAAACTACAGGCTTTCAGCTTCCGCCGCGCATGCTCGCTCGACGCCGGCGCCTGGCGTCGGGGAAAGTTTGGGTAGGCTATTACTACAATGGCTACTCGAACGATGGGAAACGCCAGGAGCTTTCACTCGGGACAGATCTCGCCGCCGCCAAGCGAAAATGGGCCGAACTTGAATGCGCCGAGGTTCCTGTTGACGCGTCGATGATGAAGCATACGTTCGATCAATACGTTCGCGACATTCTGCCGAAAAAGAAGCCATCCACCCAGCGCGAGAATATGCTTTGCTTGTCCCAGCTACGGCCGGTGTTCGATGCTGCACCAATCAACGAGATCCGGCCGCAGGACATTGCCCAATACCGCGATGCGCGGTCGGCGCCAGTTCGCGCGAACCGCGAAATAGCGCTATTGTCACACGTGTTCAACATGGCCCGAGAATGGGGCCACCTGAAGGGCGAAAACCCATGCCGGGGCGTGCGGAAAAACAAAGAGCAGCCACGTGACTTCTATGCAGATTCCGAAGTGTGGGACGCAGTCTACGAAGCCGCTGCGCCGGAATTGAAAGATGCAATGGATCTGAATTACTTAACAGGCCAGCGCCCTGGAGATGTGTTGCGTATGAAGGATTCGGACATTCGAGAAGGCGCGCTCCTTGTGCGCCAAGGAAAAACCAACAAGTTCCTTCGCATCTTACTTCGGCCTAACGGCTCGGAATCTCGAGCCTGTCAGAATTTTCGTGTGAGTCCGGGGTCATGAAATAATACCGAAAGGGATTGTCCATGACCGATGCAATGACCACGAAGAAGCCAAAAACCAAAAAGC